>NZ_BAGH01000258.1 GCF_000308715.1 Nocardia tenerifensis NBRC 101015 | reverse complement strand
TCAGCACTTGGGCGAGGCGAATGTCGGGCAATCGGCAGGCGCCCCGCAGTCGAATGGTGCCGCCGCCGGGAAAGCGCAGCCGCCGACACCGCCCGCGGGCAACGGCACGCCGCGCCAGCCCGGCGCCGCCGCAGTGCCCACCTCGGCCTCGCGCCGCGTGCGCGCCAGGCTCGCCCGCTGGATGACCGGCCAGCGCGGCATCGCCGCCGTCAAACCGGTGCTCGAGCCGCTGGCCAGCGTGCACCGCGAGCTGTACCCGAAGGCGAACCTGACGCTGCTGCAGCGCGCGTTCGACGTGGCCGACGAGCGGCACAAGCACCAGTTCCGCAAGTCCGGCGATCCCTACATCACCCACCCGCTGGCCGTGGCCAACATCCTCGCCGAACTCGGCATGGACACCACGACCCTGGTGGCCGCGCTGCTGCACGACACCGTCGAGGACACCGGCTACTCGCTCGACCAGCTCACCCTCGACTTCGGCGCCGAGGTCGCACACCTGGTCGACGGCGTCACCAAGCTGGACAAGGTCAACCTGGGCGCGGCCGCGGAGGCCGAGACCATCCGCAAGATGATCATCGCGATGGCGCGCGACCCACGCGTGCTGGTGATCAAGGTCGCCGACCGCCTGCACAACATGCGCACCATGCGCTTCCTGCCGCCGGAGAAGCAGGCGAAGAAGGCCAAGGAGACCCTCGAAGTCATTGCGCCCCTTGCCCATCGGCTCGGCATGGCCACGGTCAAGTGGGAGCTGGAGGACCTCGCGTTCGCGATCCTGCACCCGAAGAAGTACGACGAGATCGTGCGACTGGTCGCCGACCGGGCGCCCTCGCGCGACACGTACCTGGCGAAGGTGCGCGCGGAGATCGTGAATACCCTTGCGGCGTCGCGGATCAACGCGATCGTCGAGGGTCGTCCGAAGCACTACTGGTCGATTTATCAGAAGATGATCGTCAAGGGCAAGGACTTCGACGACATCCACGACCTGGTCGGCATCCGCATCCTCTGCGACGAGGTGCGCGACTGCTACGCGGCGGTCGGCGTCGTGCACTCGCTGTGGCAGCCGATGGCAGGCCGGTTCAAGGACTACATCGCCCAGCCGCGCTACGGCGTCTACCAGTCGCTGCACACGACCGTCGTCGGCCCGGACGGCAAGCCCCTGGAAGTGCAGATCCGCACCCAGGACATGCACCGCACCGCCGAGTTCGGCATCGCCGCGCACTGGCGCTACAAGGAGACCAGGGGCAAGCACTCCAACGACTCGACCGAGGTCGACGACATGGCGTGGATGCGCCAGCTGCTCGACTGGCAGCGGGAGGCGGCCGATCCGGCCGAGTTCCTGGAGTCGCTGCGTTTCGATCTGAAGTCGCCGGAGATCTTCGTGTTCACGCCGAAGGGCGACGTGATCACGCTGCCGCAGAAGTCGACGCCGGTCGACTTCGCGTACGCCGTGCACACCGAGGTCGGGCACAAGTGCATCGGCGCGCGGGTCAACGGCCGTCTGGTCGCGCTGGAGCGGCAGCTGGAGAACGGTGAGGTCGTCGAGGTGTTCACCTCGAAGGCGCAGAACGCCGGGCCGAGCCGCGACTGGCAGAACTTCGTGGTGTCTCCGCGCGCCAAGGCCAAGATCCGGCAGTGGTTCGCCAAGGAGCGCCGCGAGGAGGCGCTGGAGAACGGCAAGGAGCAGATCTCCAAGGAGGTCCGCCGCGTCGGCCTGCCGCTGCAGCGGCTGATGAGCGTCGACGCGATGACCGCGGTCGCGCACGAACTGCACTACACCGACATCTCCACCCTCTACACCGCCGTCGGCGAGCACCAGGTCTCCGCGCACCACGTCGTGCAGCGGCTGATGGCGCAGCTCGGCGGCATCGGCGACGTGGAGAACGAGCTCGCCGAGCGGTCGACCCCGTCGACGACGCCGAGCAGGCAGCGGACCACCGGCGACGCCGGCGTGCTGATTCCCGGCGCGTCGGGCACCGTCGCCAAGCTGGCCAAGTGCTGCACGCCGGTGCCGGGCGACGAGATCATGGGCTTCGTGACCCGCGGCGGCGCGGTGAGCGTGCACCGCACCGACTGCACCAACGCCGGCTCGCTGCGCGATCAGGCCGAGCGGATCATCGAGGTGTCGTGGGCGCCGTCGCCGTCCTCGGTGTTCCTGGTGGCCATTCAGATCGAGGCGCTCGACCGCACCCGCCTGCTGTCCGACGTGACCAAGGTGCTGGCCGACGAGAAGGTGAACATCCTGTCCGCGTCGGTCGCCACCCACGGCGACCGCGTCGCGATCAGTAAGTTCACCTTCGAGATGGGCGACCCGAAGCATCTCGGGCACCTGCTGAACGTGGTCCGGAACGTGGAGGGCGTGTACGACGTCTACCGCGTCACCTCGGCCGCCTGAAATATCACCGGAAAGACCGCTGCGGTCAGCCACCCTTGACGCGTCATTTGTTGTGCCATGGGCAACTTCGTGGCGAACGTCCCGCGACGCGCGAGATATCTGCATGAATGCCGAAGCCATCTGGCGAACGGAAGTTGGCGTCCCGGTTGGGAATTCGCGTGACCGGCGGGTCGCCGGGCGATAGCTCTCATTTTCAGACCATCGGAAAGTTGCCGGGCCGGGTTGCTGGGCACGCGGGAATGTGTGAAACCGCGCTCGGCACGTTCCGGAAAGTTTTCGGCGATGCCACAGCAATAGTCGGAATCTGTTACGGTCTAATGCGTTTCATGGCGTTGAGGGTAACTGCGGCAACACGGATTGATTGCGGATCGCTATGACGAATTACGCGGCAAGGGTCACGGGCGTGCTGACAGCACTCACCGTCACCGTGGCTACGGCGGGCATCGCTGTGGCCGGCCCCACGAATCCCGCAGGGCCCTCGACCGATATCGCGCTCAACGCGTGTCCGGCATTGTACGCCTTGGGGATTCAGGGCACAGGCGAATCGTCACCGGATGCCGCGCCGTCCACCGATACCGGCATGCTGTCCACCGTCTTTCGCCCGATGCTGGCCAAGGCGACCGCGCCGGGACTGGTCGATCGGGCCTATGTGCCCTACGAGTCCGGCTTCGGCGGGGCGACCGCGGGCGGCGCGGCGCCGTACTCCGAATCGGTGACCGGCGGACTGACCAGACTTCGCACTATGGCGAAAGCAGTCGCCGACCGTTGTGCCGACACGAGATTCGCGGTGGTCGGCTATTCGCAGGGCGCACACGTGGCCTCGATGTTCGCCCAGGAGATCGGCCAAGGGCAGGGCGTGCTGCCCGCGGCGAAGGTGGCGGCGGTGGCGCTGTTCGCCGACCCGACCCGCAACCCCGGCGCACCGCTGTTCCCCGGCTCGCCCGGCAAGGCCACACCGGACCCCGCACCCGGCACCGCGGGCGATGAACTCGCCGCCCTCGCCGCGCTGCCCCAGGCGCCGGCCACCGGCGGCGGCATCGGGCCCGACCGCGACCGAGCCGCCAATTTCGGCGCGCTGACCGGGCGTGTCGCCAGCTTCTGCGCCGCGGGCGATCTGGCCTGCGACGCGCCGTCGGGCGCGCCGATCCTCAAAGCCGTCACCAATGTCGTCGGGCAGTCCAAGCTGAGCGGCGGCGACCCGATCGCCTCGCTGGTGTCCATCGCCCAGGCGCTGGCCTACACCTCGATCAAGACCGCGACCAAGGTCGTCAACGAGGACGTTCAAGGCAACTCGCTCGCGACGCTGGCCATCTCGCCCAAGAAGTCGATCTCGCAGCGGCTCGCCGACGCCGCCGACCCGCGCACCCCACTCGACCTGCCCGCCGCGCTACAGGCGCTGCTGAAGGTCGGCATGATCGGTCTGAACGCGGTCGTCACCGTGGTCAAGACGGTCATCAATCCCGCGAGCATCGCCGAGCTGGCCACCGCGGGCCTGTCCAATCCGCCCGCCGCGCTGCTGTCGCTCGGCGCCAAGCTGGTCGGCGCCGTCGCCCAGCTCGTCCCGCCGACGACCGGAGTCCGGCTGGTGACCCAGGCGTTCGACGCGGTCGTGCAGAACATCACCGACAACAGCGAGCTCTTGAACACCGCCACCTGGGTGCGGTACTGGGACACCGTCCAGCGCCACGGCGCGTACAACACCGCGACGGTCGCCGCCAACGGCGACGCGCCGACGGCGTTCGTCGCCGACTGGCTGGCCGCGCTGGCACACGATATCGCCGGTGTGTTCGGGGCGAACCGCAGGCCGGTGGGCGGCTCGGACATGCCGCCGCCGGGATTCTTCGGCGCGTCGCCCGGCGCGTCGACTACGCCGAATTCGTCCGGTACGGGACAATTTCCGTTCGGGACAGGAGCCGATGGCGCCTCATCCGGCGGCGCGACGTCGATTCCGCCCACCGATCGACCCGGCACCGCCAACACCTACCCGTTCTCCACGAACTGATCGCCGAGAGGGTCCGACGATGAGCCATGTGCCTAGCGCAGCGGGAATGGGGGAATGTTGAAGTCGTACAAAGAACTGTCCCGATGGTATGCCGCACTCGAGCCCGCGACGGCGCCGGTGCCCCAGGGCGCGCCGGATGCGATGCCCGAGGACGAGGACGGCCCCGCCCGGTATCCGCACTACATCCGCGACGACCCGGAGATTCCCGCCGACCTGCCCGCGCAGCGCAGCGAGTTCACCGGCGGCTGGTCGGACTGGGTCGGCCGCGCCCCCGGCCCCGACGACGACTACGTTCCGCGCGAGGCCGATCTGGTGCGTTTCCCCTGGCCCGACGACGATGACGACGACGACTACGACCCGCTGGACGAGCCGCGCCCGCGCTTGTCCAACCCCTTGCGTCTGGAGGCCCGCGCCCGGGGTTCACGGCGCGCCCGGGTGTTCGTCGTGCTGGTCATCGCGGTGCTGCTGCTCGGCGCCGCGGCCGCGGGCGCGCTGTTCCTGCTGCACACCTCGACCAGCCGCGCCGCGACACCGCGACTACCCGCGTCCTCGGCCTCGGTGCAGTTCACCGCGGGCAGCGTCCAGGCCGGCGTGAGCACCGACAGCCTGCGCGGCAAGGCGCAGGCCGGGGTCACCACGCACCGGCCGTCGGGCGCCTGCCCGACCGAGCGCACCGCGTCGATCGTGCGCGCGGCCGAAATGGGCGGCACCACAACGGGTCCCGACGCCATCCTGGCGTTCCAGTACGCGTACTACGTCGAGCGCTCCGGCGAGCGGGTGCGGCAGTTCGTCGCGCCGGACGCCGCCGTCTCACCCGCGTCGACCATTCAGCGCGGCATCGATACGATCCCCGCGGGCACGACCCACTGCGTGCGCATCGTGACCCTCGCGGACAACCAGTACTCGGTGGAGGTCACCGAGTACCGGCCGGGCGGCGTGCCGGCCACGTACAACAAGCAGACGGTCACCACCGCGGTGATCGACGGCCGCACCCTCATCACGGGTATCGCGGCCGGTTAGAGGAGAGCAGGAAGCGATGGGAGAGGACTGGAGCCGCTGGCTCGACGAGGCGCCCGAACAGGGTGAACCGTCGAGCCGGCCCGCGCGCTCCAAGGCTCCGGTGGTGCGATTGCGGCGCGGCAAGGGCGGCGGTTCCGGCGCGGAACACCCCTTGCAGCGCCCGATTCTGGTGGTCGGCGGCTGCGGTGGGGCGGGAACCACGACGACGGCGCTCGGCATCGCGGGCGAGCTCGGCATGGCGGGCACCCCGACCGTGGCGGTGGACGCGACGGCGGCGGGCAGCGACCTCGCGCTGCGCGGCGCGGACGAGCACCTGCACCCGATCAGTTTGCAGTCGTGGCTGTACGGGCGCGGCGACGACGAGCCTGCCCCGCTCAAGGAGTGCCTGTCCCGGGCGACGTCCGGAATCGGTTTACTGTGGCGCGATTCCGCGCCGCTGCGCCGCCGCGCGACCTATCTCACGGTGGCGCGCGCGGTGCACGACGCGGGGTACACCGCGGTCTACGACGGCGGCAGCCCGATTGCCGGACGGCAGCTGCGCCCGCTGCTCGACGACGCGGATGTCGCTCTGGTGCTTGCCATTCCGGCGCGCGCCGACGCGGCGAACCGGCTGCGGGTCACCCTGGAATGGCTCGACGACCAGTTCGGCGACTCGGCCGAGGGGCAGGGCGGCGGCATCGTCGGCGACACGACAATCGTTGTCTCACACCAGAATCCGGGCACCGAGTCGGGCGTAGCCGAGCATTTGCGCGAGCACCTGTCCGGCTGGGTCCGCGATATCAGAGAGATCCCCTACGACCCGCACCTGGCCAGGGGCGAACTGGTCCGGCACGCGTCGTTGGCCGCCGATACGCGCCGGGCGTATGGGCGCCTGCTCGCCGGAGTGGCATCATGACCGCCGCCATGAACTTTCGACGTCAGACCGAATCGGCGCCCGCGGGCGTCGTCGCCCCGCCGGAGTCGCGCCGCGCGCCGATCTGGGACCGCCCGGTGCCCGGCGTCGGCCGCGCCCCGCTGGTGTGGCTGCTCGGTGTGCACGGCGGCGCCGGAGCCAGTAGCCTCGCGCATGTGCTTGCGCCCGCGGCGGATTCGGGCCGCCGCTGGCCCGGCGTCTTCGACCGCGAGTCCCCCTTCGTCGTGCTGGTGGCCAGGGAGACCATCGCCGGGCTCACCCGCGCGCATGACCTTCTGCGCCAACATCATTCGGGCTTCGCCGGATCCTGTGAGGTGCTCGGCCTGATCACCGTCGCCGCGCGGCCCGGCAAGCTGCCCGCGGAGATCCGCCGCTACCGCGACGTGGTCGGCTCGCTGGCGGGCCAGCTCTGGCAGGTTCCGTGGTATGAGGAGTGGACGCTGGTAGAACCGGAGCAGCTGCCCGTGTGGGCGCCCGGCGACCCGCTGCCACCGAAGAAACGCAGGATCGACCCATTGGAAGAGGTACCGCTCGATGTCCGGGAGCTCGGCGCCGACATCGTCGCGGCGGCTCGAACGGCACTCGAGGAGGCAGCACTCGACGATCCGGCGCAGGACCGGGCACGCAGAAAGCCACCCGATCAGTGAACGTACGCATCGAATCGGCGACGACACAACTACTTTCGAGAAAGGCACCCGATGAGCGCAATTCTCCTCGCCGTGCAGGACACGTACGGCACCGTACTCGCACAGGTCGGTAACCCGACGCCGGAGGCGCCTCCCGGCTCGGAGAAGATCCTGCAGCTGGTGCGGTACCTCACCTGGTTCGTCCTGCTGTCGGGCATCTGCGGCATCACCTACGCGGGCGGCAAGTTCGCGTGGGAGAAGTGGACGGGTGGCGGGCTCGAATCACCGAAGATGGTGGCGGGCGCCATGATCGGCGGCGTCGTCGCGACCAGCGCCGGCACCATCATGAACGCAGTTATTGGAACCTGATGTCCGATATATCTACCGTGCGACTGTCGGCAGCCGAGCTGCTGGCCTACAAACAGATGCCCGCCGAGGTCCTGCAACCGCTCATGCAGCTGCTCAACTGGCTGCTGTGGTTCGTCCTGCTGGTGTGTCTGGCGTGGATGATCGTGTCCGCGGGCAAGCTGTGGATCGCGTTCCGCAGCGACCTCGCGATGAACGACGCCTCGCACGGGGTGCTGATGAGCCTGCTCGGGGCGATCGTGGCGAGCGCGGCGTCGGGGATCGCGCTGGCCTTCCTGCCGACA
Source organism: Nocardia tenerifensis NBRC 101015 (assembly GCF_000308715.1). Lineage (GTDB taxonomy): Bacteria > Actinomycetota > Actinomycetes > Mycobacteriales > Mycobacteriaceae > Nocardia > Nocardia tenerifensis. Next base: position 2,743 of record NZ_BAGH01000258.1, on the reverse strand, counting down.
TGATCGAGCGAAGGGGGACCGTGGCCGCGGTCGGCGCGCTGCTGATCGCGGCGGTCGGCTGCGGTGGAGGCGAGCAGCGGCGCGGACCCGACCTGTCGGCCGCGCCGACCGGCGTCCGGTGGCAGCCGTTCCAGGGCGTGCCGCTGCCGCACACCGACCAGGGCCCGAAGTCCGAGGCCGACGGCGCCGCAACGGGTTTCGAGCATTCGCCGCGCGGTGCGGGCGTCGCCGCGATAACCCACGCGGTGCGGCTGGCCGTGGCGAGCGACGGCCAGTGGGCGAAAGTCGCGGCGCGCGAGGTGGTTCCGGGAACCGCCAAGGACGAGTGGGCGGTGAACCGCGTGCAGCTGTCCATCACCGGACCGGCGACGCCCGACTACGCACCGCGCGTGCTCGGCTACCGGATCACCGGATACACCGACCAGCGCAGCACCGTCGACGTGCACACCGAGTACTCCGACAGCTCGAAGGCGGTGAACCACACCACCGTCGAATGGTTCGGCGACGACTGGCGGTTACGCCTGCCCGATCCGGGCGCCACCGCCAGACCGATCGAATCGATAGACGTAATACCTGATGGGGCAGTGAAGTTGGAGGCACCGAAGTGAGCGAGCGCAGCGAGCGAATCAGGTCGCAGCGTGCTTCGCGCATGCCGGAGCCGAGCGCCGGCGAGGCGGAGTCATGAGCGAGAAGGGGTCTTCCGCGCGCGATCGCGTCTCCTTCGGCGCCGTCGCGTCCGCGGCCGTGCTCGCGCTCATCGTCATCGTCGGCATCGTCGTCTACATCAGCCGCGACGACGGGGGCGCCGCGGCAGGCGCGCCCGCGCCCGCCGCGACCGCGGGCGGCACCGGCTTCGCCGCCCCCGAGGTCGACATCCTCGGCAGGCGCGTCGACGTGCCGAACAACCCTGCCGGGCAACCACTTCCGCAGGATCCGACGCGGCAGCGCAAGCCGGGTGACAGCGACTGGCTGACCTCGGCGCCGGAGGGCACCACCGGACCGCACGGCTGGCAGCGGGTGTACGGCGCGTCCGTGCCGTTCTCCACCTCCGACGGGCCCGCGCGCATCGAAGACGGTCTGGCCGTCGGCTATTCGCACACCCCGCAGGGCGCCGTGCTGGCCGCGGCGCAGATCACCTACCGGCTCAACGCCCGCCCCGCCGACCGCGACCTGTACGTGACGCAGGTGCGCGTCTCGGCCCAGCAGATCGCCGCCTACGACAAGGCGCTCGCCGGTGACAAGCTGCCCGAACAGCAGCCGGAGCGGGTGACCAAGTACTTCGTCGCCTCCGACGCGTTCAAGGTCGACGACTACGCCGACGACCTGGCCATCGTCCGGCTCGCCTCGCGCGGCCCCGTGGTCGACGGCAAACAGTTATGGGCGGCGATCCGCCTGGTGATGGTCTGGGATGCCGGCGACTGGCGTCTCAAGCCCTCGACGTCCAATTCCGCGCAGACCGAGTACATCGAATCGTTGGGCGGGTGGACGAAGTGGTGAGCACGATCGGAAAGGCCCGAGCAGAAGTTGATGGCCGACCTGCTGAGCAGCGAGGGGTGCAGACAATGGTGAGGCGACTACTCACGATCTTCGCGGTCATCTTCACGGTGATGATGGCGACGCCGACCGTGGCCTACGGACAGCAGTACGGCTTCGACGAGACGTGCAACGAAATCCACGACACGCTCGACAATGTCGGCCTGCCCGGCATCTCGCTGGGCGACGCCGCCTCCGCCGCGTGCAAGGCCGGCAACGCCGCGTCCCATCCGGGTCAGGCCGCCAACGTGGTCAAGGACAAGGCGTGGGACTCCACCTTCGGCAAGGTGGTCGACTCGCTGATGAACGGCCTCGGCGAGGCCATCATCCTGGCGCTGACGTTCTGGATGAAGGTGCCCAACGAGGCGGCCAGCGACTCGGGCTCGCTGTTCACGAAGATCAACGACTACACCTATCAGGCCCAGATATTGCTCTTGATAGCCTCGGTGATCCTCTCCGGCGCGCGCCTGGCCGAGGCCAGACGCGGGGCGACGATGAACGAGGCCGCCGAGTCGTTCCGCATGTTCGCCAGAGTGGTTTTCAGCTCCTGGATGCTCGGCGCGGTGATCGTCGCGGGCACCCAGGCCTCGGATCGCTTCTCCGAGTGGATCATCAACGACTCGACCAACGGCAACGCCAAGGACCTGGCCGAGCTGATGGTGAAAACCAGTAAGCTGCAAGCGTTCTCGCCGGGTCTGGTGCTGATCATCGCGATCGTCGGCTTGCTCGGCGCGCTCGCGCAGATCGTGCTCGCCATCGTCCGGCAGGGGCTGCTGATCATCGCGGCCGGCGTGCTGCCGCTGGCGGCGGCCGCGTCGGGGATGAATGTCGGAAAGCAGTCCTATCAGAAGCTGATCGGCTGGATCATCGCGTTCATGCTCTGGAAACCGGTGGCCGCGATCGTCTACATGATCGCGTTCACCACTGCGGGACATGTGGATTCGCTGACCGCGACCAACGGACTGCCGGATGGTGAACAGGCGCAACGCATGCTGGTCGCCATCGTGCTGCTGTGCAGCGTCGCGTTCGTGCTGCCCGCGCTGATGCGACTGGTCACGCCCGCGGTCGCGATCGTCGGCAGCGGCGGCTCCGGTCTCACCGCCACCGGCGGTACCCTGCTCGCCGTCGCGGGCCTTGGGGCCATGGGCACCAAGGCCGTTGGCGTCAAGGGCGCGGCGGCGCCCGGCTCCGCGGGCTACGTCAGCGGCAG
>NZ_BAGH01000259.1 GCF_000308715.1 Nocardia tenerifensis NBRC 101015 | reverse complement strand
GCAGAAGCGGCGGCACTGACACAGGCAGGGGTTTCATGCGACAGCCACGTAGCCGAGCAGTACGCCTGATCGGAGTGTTGGCCGCGGGCACCCTGGCCGCCGGGCTGGCGGCCGGGTGCTCGAGCAAGAACCAGGTGCCGTCCATCGGCTACGCCGTCGACGCCACGATCGCCACCTACAACGGCGGGAGCACGCTCGGCGCGAGCACCGGGTCGACCGCGGTGTTCGGCCGGGTGGTCACCGGGTTCTTCTACACCGGACCGGAGGGCCAGCAGGTCGCCGACACCGATTTCGGTACCGCCAAGGAGGTGCCCGGCGACGTACAGACCATCCAGTACCGGCTCAACCCGGACGGCGTGTACTCCGACGGCGTGCCCACCTCCTGCGACGACCTGGTGCTCGCCTGGGCCTCGCGCAGCGGCCGGTTCACCAAACCCGGTGAGCGAGGGCCGATTCCGCTGTTCGACGCGGCGAGCACCGCGGGCTACGCCGATATCGAGCGGGTGGACTGCCAGCCCGGTTCGCGCGACGCCACCGTGGTGTTCCGGCCCGACCGGCGCTATTCGGCGTGGCGCAATCTGTTCACCGCGGGTGAGCTGATGCCCGCGCATGTCGCGGCGCGGGTCGCGAACGTGCCGAATGTGGTGTCCGCCTTGCAGTCCGGCGATCCGAACGCGCTCGGGCGGGTCGCCGAGTTCTGGAACACCGGCTGGAACATCGGGGCAGGCAATCTCGATCTGACCCGCTTCCCCTCGTCCGGGCCGTACCGGATCGAATCCTTCAGCGCCAAGGACGGTTTGGTGCTCGTCGCCAACGAGCGGTGGTGGGGCAACAAGCCCGCCACCGGCCGGATCATGGTGTGGCCCAAGAACATCGACCTGAAGTCGAAGGTCGGTGACAGCGCGGCCGGCGTGGTCGACATCGGCGCCGGATCGGTGAAAGACCTGAACTTGGACGGGTTCCGGGTGCAGAACGTGCCGGGCCGCGGCGTCGAGCAGCTGGTGCTCGCGACCGGGGGAGTGTTCGGCTCGGCCGACCTGCGCAGGGCCTTCGCTTTGTGCGTGCCGCGCCAGGCGCTGTTCGACAAGCTCGGCAAGGTGCCCGACGCGCCGAAGACCGGGCTGGGCTCGGGGCCGCTGAACGCCCATATCGTGCAGCAGGATTCGCTGTTCTATCCATCGGTGACGGGCGCGGCGGGCAAGTTCGCCGGCGGCGACGTCGGCGCCGCGACGCAGGCCGTCGCGGCGTCCAAGACGGCCAACCCGACCATTCGCATCGGCTATCTTCGCCCCGACGAGCGTCGCGCGCAGACCGTGGCGATGATCACGGAGGCGTGCAAACCGGCGGGCATCACCGTCGTCGACGCCGGGGCGCCCGATTTCACGCCTTCCCAGCTCACCGAGGGCAAAGTCGACGCCGTCCTGGGTAGCACGGCATCCGCGCCGGGTCCGGCCGGATCGAGGTCGGGGGTCGCGGCTACCAGTGCGTTGCGCACCGGTAGCGGGCTCAATTTCGGACGCTTCGGCAACGGCCGTTACGATGCGATCACCGATCAGCTTGCGGCCGACGACAACTCGACCACACAGCTGAATCTGCTCACCGAAGCCGAGAACCTGCTGTGGGCGGAGTTGCCGAGCATCCCCCTGTTCGCCTCCCCGCGCACCATCGCGTTCGGCGGCGGTCTGCAGAACGGAGTGGCCGCGCCGAACCAGGCGGGGTCCGGTTGGAACATGGACCGCTGGGTCCTGAAACGGTGACGGGTGTTGTCGGCGCGACCTCGGGCGGTATTCGCCCGGGCGAGCGCTCTTTGCTGGGATGATGGAGAGGTGTCGATGAGTAAGCACGCGGCGATCGAATCCGATGAGCTGGCCGCCGATCGGACCGGCCGGGCCGCCGCGGCGGTCGAACGGTTGACCCGCTGGCGCGACGACTTCCCCACTCCCGGAGTGCGTTTCGCCGACCTCACGCCCGTCTTCGCCGACGCCGAAGGTTTTCGCACCGTCGTCGACTGCCTCGCCTCCTGCGGCCCCGATGCCGACCTCGTCGCCGGCGTGGACGCCCGCGGTTTCCTGATCGGCGCCGCCGTCGCCGCCAGCCTCGGCACCGGCGTCCTCGCCGTCCGCAAGGCAGGCAAACTGCCCCCGCCCGTCATCAGCCGCGAGTACGAACTCGAATACGGCACCGCCGCCCTCGAAATCCCCGCCGACGGCATCGACCTGGCCGGCAAACGCGTCCTGCTTCTCGACGACGTCCTCGCCACGGGCGGCACCCTAGCCGCCGCCGCCAACCTGTTCACCCAGGTCGGCGCCCAGGTAATCGCCGCCGCAGTCGTCCTGGAACTGACCTTTCTGAATGGCCGCGACCGTCAAGGCGACTACCCGCTGACCTCGATCGTCAAGGTCTGACGGTTAGCGGCCCGGGGCGCGGAGGCTGGACCGCGCCGGGCAGGCGGACGAGGGACCACGTCGGTTGGACGAAGGTCAAGCATGCCGGGCGCGCGGAGGTCAGGCTGGCTCGTGCCGGGCGGAGGTCGGGCCGCGCCGTGCGGACGAGGGACCACGCCGGGTAGGGCGGAGGTCGAGCCGTGCCGGTCGCGCGGAGGTTGGGCCGCGTCGGACGCACTTTTCGTGATCAGATCCGGAGTCGCGGTGTTGCTTGCGACGAACCGTTCGCAGTCCGCCGATGGGTTCTACCGCGAAGGACGGGCCGAGCTCTGGACAGACGACCAACGCACGCGCAGCGGCAGTAGAGGGCGTTCGCTTCCCCGCTCGAGCTATCGGACTTCAGCAGCGAGTTTGACGCCGAGTCCTATAAGGACTGTCGCGGTGACGCGATCGAGCCAACGCCGCACCTGTTGTTGTTGCAACCAGGTCCGTGCCGTCGCCGCCCACGAAATCAAAATCGGGTACCACGTGAACGTCACGACCAAATGGATGGCGACCAGCAATATTCCCCACCCGGCAGAGCCCGGCCCTACCGGCAGGAACTGCGGCAACAGACTGATGTAGAACACGCCGACCTTGGGGTTGAGGAGATTGGTCAGCGCGCCAGCCCGCAATGCGGCGTATCCGCCACGCGCAGTCGGGATTGGCGCCGTATCGGAGTCTCGGTCACCGCGTGAGCTGTTGCGGCCGAGCGTTTTTCGAAGTGCTGAAACGCCGAGGCACAGTAGATATGTGGCGCCGGCGATGCGTACAGCGTTGTAGCCCACCGTCGAAGCTGCTAGCAGCGCGGTCAGACCCACGAGGCTGGCGCTCGCCCACACCAGGCAGCCGAGGCCTATGCCGACCAGCACCATGAACCCGTCGCGTCGACCCCACAGCATGGTATGCCGGAGCACCAGCAGGGTGTCGATTCCCGGCGTCATCACACCGACCAAAGCCACCACAACCCAGCCGAGTATGGCCGCAATCGACATACAACCTCCCCAAATTCGCGTTGTCCCAAGCCATAACACCACAGTCCATGGACCGCAGGCTATGACCGGAACTCGGCATGATGGTGCGTTCGACCGGTCCCGATCCGGCTCTGCCAGTTGATCTTCCGTCGCTCCCCGCTGGCCGGTTCGGTCTTCAATTGGGATGTGGACGATTCGACCCGCGGAACGCCCGCCCGGTGACATGAGGAGACGTGTCGGCCGGCTCGAACTCGTCGTCCGGGTGCGTTCGGTTGCGCTCAGTGAGCAGTGGTACCGGCCCGGGTCTCTGCCTCCAGGAGTGCGAGCAGTCCGGGAAACTTCTTCTCGATGTCCTTGCGCCGCAGCCGGATTCCCTTGCGGTTGCCGTAGTCGATCTCGTCGATGAGACCCGCCTCACGCAGGATTCGGAAGTGGTGGGTCTGGGTCTGTTTCGAGATCGGAAGATCGAACGAGTTGCAGCCCCGTTCACTGTCGCCGTGGTCGGCGGCCAGCGCTGTCATCACCGACCGGCGGTGCGCATCGGCAAGCGCGCGAAATACCGAACCCAGATCGAGCGCATCGGCCTCCGGGCCGACCAGATTCCTCCCAGCCACGCGGTACTCCTTTCAGGTACGTATTGCATCGTACCTCGATGATGTGCTCCACTGGGTACGAAATATTTCGTACCTTGATCCGGTTCCGCCGCCTCCGTTCCTGCCGCTGCCACGGGCAGGTCAGGCGCGCCCCGGTCTCGGATCATCGAACTTCGGAGAGGTCATCGACATGAACAAGCCCGAGGTGCTGATTGTCGGCGCCGGAATTGCAGGGCCCGCCCTCGCATACTGGCTCGCGCGCAACGGATTCCGGCCGACGGTCGTCGAACAGGCCCGGCAACTGCGCTCCGGGGGAAGTGCCATCGTCGTGAAGGGGCCCGCGATACCGGTCGCCGAGCGCATGGGCATTCTCCCGCAGCTCCGCGAACTCGCCACCCGCACTCGATCGCTGACCCTGCTCGACCCCGACGGCCGGCGCATCCTGCAACTCCCGCTCACCTCGGACCGGACACCGACGGTCGAGGTGACCCGCACCGACCTGTCAGAAGTACTCCACCGGTCGGCGCACGCCGGAGCCGAGTTCGTGTTCGACGACACGGTGACCGCTCTCGACCAGGACGAAGGTGGGGTCGATGTCACCTTCCGGCGGTCCGCGCCACGGCGCTTCGACGTGGTCGTCGGTGCCGACGGGATGCACTCCACCGTACGGCGTCTGGTGTTCGGCCCCGAGCAGAAGTTCGTGAACGACCTGGGCCTCTACGGCGCCACCGTCCCGCTGGAACCCGGCGCCCTCGAGGATCCGAGCGAGATGACGATGCTGACCGTGCCGAACCGGATGCTGGTCGTGCACCCCTCCCGGACCACTCCGCTCGCAAGCTTCACCTTCCGGTCCACGCGAGCGGCGCCATACGACCGCAAGAACATCGCCCTCCACAAGCAGGCCGTGGCCGACGCCTACGCGGATGTGCGGTGGCGGGCACCGGAATTCGTGAGGGCCTACCTCGACCACCCTGCTCCGTTCTTCGACCCCCTGACCACTGTCCGGATGCCCTCGTGGTCCTCGGGACGGATCGTGCTGCTCGGGGACGCGGCGGCAGCGACAGCCCTGCTGGGCGACGGGTCCAGCATGGCGATGGCGGGCGCGTACGCACTCGCAGAAGAACTCGCCGCCACCCCCGGTGATCACACCCGCGCCTTCGCCGCCTACGAGATGCGCCTGCGCCGCGAGATACGCCCGCGGCAGCGACGCGTCGGTCTGCTCTCCCGGCTCATGGTGCCCCGCACGGGCCCCGGCCTGGCCGTGCGCAACGCGGTCGCCCGCACGATCGGTCCCACGAGCAGAACCACCCCGCACGAAACCGCGGAACGGCAGACCGAGTCTGTGCCGAAGGCTTGATCGAGCAACATGGCTGCCCGGGCTGGTAGCCGTTCGGCGCGCGGTGTGCGTTGAGGCGCTAGCGCTTGGTCATTGTGGTGCGGAGGAGCCGGGCTTGTGGAGGTGCCCTGACGGAGTGTTTGACATGGAGTGCACTCCAACTTTTAGCGTTGCCGGGGCAGTCGAAAGTCGATCTCAGGAGGCACAGGATGAGCACGATTCCCACTCGGCACCTTGGTGAACTCGCGGTTTCCGCGCAGGGGTTGGGGTGTATGGGGATGAGTCATGGGTATGGCGCGGCGGACGACGCGCAGTCGATCGAGACGCTGCGGCACGCCCTGGATCTCGGGGTCACTCTGCTGGACACCGCGGACTTCTATGGGTTCGGGCACAACGAGGAGTTGATCGGGCGGGCCATCGCGGGGCGGCGGGACGAGGTGGTGCTCGCGACGAAGTTCGGGTTTGCGAACCGGCTCGGCGAGCCGACCCGGATTCGGGGGGACGCGGAGTATGTGCGGCAGGCGTGTGACGCGTCGCTGCGCAGGCTCGGTGTCGACCACATCGATCTCTACTATCAGCATCGGGTCGATCCGCAGGTGCCGATCGAGGAGACCGTGGGGGCGATGGCGGAGCTGGTACGGGCGGGCAAGGTTCGGCATCTCGGGCTGTCGGAGGCGAGCGCGCGGACGATCCGCCGCGCCCACGCCGTGCATCCGATCGCCGCGCTGCAGAGCGAATGGTCGCTGTGGACCCGCGATCTGGAGGCCGAGACCGCGCCCGTGTGCCGCGAACTCGGCATCGGCCTCGTCCCGTTCGCCCCGCTCGGCCGCGGCTTCTTGACCGGCCGCTACAACTCGGTAGAAGCCTTGGCCGACAACGATGTTCGCCGCACCCAGCCGCGTTTCGCCGACGGCAATCTCGAGCAGAACCTGGCGATCGTCGAGCGGCTGAACGAACTCGCCTCGGCGAAGGGCGTCACCGCCGGCCAGCTCGCCCTCGCGTGGGTCCAGCACCGCGGCGACGACGTGGTCCCGATCCCCGGCACCCGGCGCAAGCAGTATCTGGAGGAGAACCTCGCCGCGCTGGACATCGAGCTGTCCGCCGACGACCTCGCCGCCATCGAAGCCGCCGCCCCGTCCGAGCGGATCGCGGGCACCCGCTACGACGCGACCAGCCTCACGTTCACCAACGGCTGAGCCGTCGCGATCGCGGTGCCGCCGACGCGATTTCCGGAGCCTCGTCCCGATAGGACGAATCCCGTTAAACTCCGGCGATCGGACTGCAAAGATCTCCGCGTGAGTGTTGCGCCGCCACTGCGGCAGGTCAGAGCTGACTACGACACGGCGACCGTGGTTGTGTACCAGGCATACCCGGTGGAGATCGCCGAGGCGGCCGTCGCCGCAGGTACTTTCGTCGAACCCTTCAAACGGGACCGGATGACGTGGATCAAGCCCTCGTTCCTATGGATGATGTATCGCTGCGGGTGGGCCACCAAGCCCGGCCAGGAGCGGGTGCTCGCGGTGACGATCACCCGCAGCGGTTTCGAGTGGGCGCTATGGCAGTCCTGCCTGAGTCATTATGTGCCCGAGGTGTATTCGAACCGGCAGATGTGGATGGACCGGTTGCGCGTGAGTCCTGTTCGCATTCAATGGGATCCGGAGCGCGACCTGCATCACCGGCCGTTGGCGCACCGCTCGCTGCAGGTCGGTCTGGGCGGTCCGGCGGTCGGGCTGTATGTCGACCGGTGGATCACGGGCATCCGTGACATCACCGACGAGGCACGGCGCATCGGGCGGCTGGTGTCCGACGGCCGGCTCGACGCGGCCACCCGCGCGCTCCCGGTCGAACGGCCGTATCCGCTGACCCCGGAGATCGCGCGGGTGATCGGCGCGGGTTAGGCCGTGTGATCCAAATATCACTGGCACACACCGGGCGGGTGTGGTTAGCCTGTACGGGTCTTATTGCCGTTGATCGGAGTCATGCCGTTGATCTCATGAGGTAGCCCTCGGGCGGTCCGCAGTCGCGCGCCGCGTATCCGTAGCAACCTCTGGAGTCATCATGGCTAATCTGTCATTTTCCGATCTCACCTTCGCCTGGCCGGACGGCACCCCCGTCTTCGACGGGCTCGACGGCGGGCTCGGCCCCGGGCATATCGGCCTGGTCGGCAGCAACGGCGCGGGCAAGTCCACGCTGCTGCGGTTGATCGCAGGCGAGCTCACCCCCACCCGCGGTTCGATCACGGTCACCGGTCACCTCGGCTACCTGCGCCAAGACCTCGGTCTCGGCGCGGGGCAGCGGGTCGACGCGGTGCTCGGCATCGCGGAGACCCGGAAAGCCTTGCACCGCATCGAATCCGGCTCGGCCGAGGAATCCGACTTCGACCTCGTCGGCAGCCGCTGGGATGTCGAGGAGCGGGCGGTCGCCCTGCTCGGGCGGCTCGGGCTGCACTACGTCGCCGACTCGGCCGACCAGCTCGATCGCACGCTGGAGACCCTCTCCGGCGGCGAGACCACGCTGCTCGGCCTGGTCGCCGAACTGCTGGCCGAGCCGGAGATCCTGCTGCTCGACGAGCCGACGAACAACCTGGATCGCCTTGCCCGCGAACGGCTTTACGAGGTGGTGGCCCAATTCTCCGGCACCGTGGTCACGGTCAGCCACGACCGTGAGCTGCTGGAGCGCATGGGCGCCATCGCGGAGCTGCGACAGGGCGAACTACGCATGTTCGGCGGCAATTTCAGCGAGTACGAGCGGATCATCGAGGCCGAGCAGGAAGCGGCCAGGGCGGCGATCCGCGACGCGCGCAGCGATGTGCGCAGGCAGGCAAGAGAACTCGTGGAGACGAGGATCAAACTGGACCGCAGGCAGCGGTACGGGCAGAAGATGTGGGACACCAAGCGTGAACCGAAAATCATTATGTCCGAACGCAAACGGCAGGCCCAGGTGTCGGCGGGCAAGTTGCGCAACAACCACATCGACAAGCTGGAGACGGCCAAGGACCAGCTCCAGCAGGCTCAGGAGTTGCTGCGCGACGATCGGGAGATCCGGGTGGAGCTGCCCGATACCCGCCTCTACCCCGGCCAGGACGTGATCGAGCTGCACGAGGATCGATTGGCCTGCGGGCCAACGGTTTCCTTGCGGATCAGCGGACCGGAGCGGATCGCGCTGACCGGGCGCAACGGCGTCGGCAAGACCACGCTGCTGCGCCGGATCGCGGCGGCGGGGCCGAAGGTGCCGTGGCGGCTGCTGCCGCAGCGCCTCGACATCTTCGACGAGCAACGGTCGGTGTTCGAGAACGTGGCCTCGACGGCGCCGCACGCGTCGCCGGAGCAGATCCGGGCTCAGTTGGCCCGCTTCCTGTTTCGCGGCGGGGACGCCGACGTCGCGGCCTCGGCGCTCTCGGGCGGGGAACGCCTGAGGGCCGCGTTGGCCATGCTGCTGCTCGCCGACCCCGCCCCGAGGTTGTTGCTGCTCGACGAGCCGACCAACAACCTCGACCTGCCCAGCCTCGCGCACCTCACCCAGGCGCTGGCCAGTTTCGAGGGCGCGCTGATCGTGGTCAGCCACGACCCGCGCTTCCTCGACGACATCGGTCTCACCAGGCGGCTGGAGCTCACCGCCGACGGTTTGACCGAGACGCTGGTTCGGTAGCGAGGAGTCGTGCACCCCTTACGTTTTGGTACGGGGTGCACGGCTGCTGGCTCAGTCGAGTTCGGCCACTTACCTTTTTGTACAGAGGTGCACGGTCGTGGGCTCAGTCGAGTTCGGCCACTTGCCTTTTGTACAGAGGTGCACGGTCGCGGGCTCAGTCGAGTTCGGCCACAAGCTTTTTCGGGGCCACCCTGCGGTAGGCGTCGTGAATGATCTCGGCGAGCTCGGCCCAGTCGGGGTCGACGTCGAGGCGCACGCCGATCCAACCGCTGTGTCCGACGTACGGGGGCACGAAGAATCGCTGCGGCTCGGCGTCCACCAGTTCGGCCTGCACACCCTCGGGGGCGGGACACCAGATGGTAGGCCCCGGCTCGTCGTAACCGCCGTCGATGTACTTGACGAACGAGGTCTTGCGACGCACGAACCAGGTCGGGCACCCGTGGCTGAGCCGCTCGGTGCACTCCGGTAGGTCCAGGCAGATCGCGCGGATCCGTGCCAGCGGGTCCATGGGCGCAGTCTACGGCGTGCGCGCCTTCCGCATGGCCCTGAACAGCACGCCGGGGTGCCTGAGCAGGGCGGGAGAAAGCCATACCGCGAGCGCGGTGAGCGTGAGCCACGGCCGCAGGTGCGGGCTGAGCGCGCGGATGCGGCCGTCCTCGGCGAGCTCGAGCACGAGCGCCTCGGTCAGCCGGAACGGTCCGACGGCGGCCTCGGCCAGCAGTACGCGCCGCGAGCCCTCGCCGATCTGGTCGGTCCAGCGCAGGTGCGAGAGTCCGCCGTAGGCCGCGGTCAGCAGCACGCGCAGATCGTCCTTGCCGCGGAACACCAGCCGGCCGGAGAGCGGGGAGATCAGCGTGGCGTCGGGGGTGAGCGTGGCCAGCATCGCGTCGTAGTCGGCGGCGCTGGTCGCCGCGCGGAACCTGGCCACCGCGTCGGTCGCCTTGTCGTCGTTCACCGTGTGCATGTCATCGAACGTAGCCCCAGTCGCTTGCGAAAAGCAATGGACTAGGCTGGGTGGGTGCCCAAGGCTGAAATGTCCGACATCGTCTGCTCCATCGCGCGCACGCTCGACGCGATCGGCGAGCGGTGGACGCCGTTGATCCTGCGCGACCTGTTCGTCGGGCTGACCCGGTTCGAGGATCTGCGGCGCGATCTCGGCATCGCCTCGAACGTGCTCGCCGCGCGACTGGAGACGCTGCGGGCGCACGGCATCGTGGAAACCCGTGCGTACCAATCGAATCCGGTCCGGCACGAGTATCTGCTCACCGATCGGGGGCGCGACCTGTATCCGGTGCTGACGATGCTCATCGCCTGGGGGGACACCTGGCTCGCCGGACCGGAGGGGCCGCCCGCAGTGGTCGTGCACGACGAGTGCGGCAAGGCGACCGCGGGCGTGGTGGTGTGCCGGGAGTGCGGAGCGCCGATGTCCGCGGACAATGTGCGGTTTCACCAGGGGCCGGGCGGGCACCGCGGTCCGGGCACGATGCTCGTCGGCGACCGCATGGCGCCGACCGTCAGTTGACGGCGACGGCCTCGGCGCCGGTGGCCGCCGTCAGTTCTCGAAAAGTGGTGGGGAACACCGTATGTGGGTGTCCGGCGGCGGCCCAGATCTCGGCGTGATCGGCCAGCGTCTCATCGATCAGCGTCCGGATCGGCGTCGGGTGGCCGAGCGGGGCAACGCCGCCGATGGGCTGGCCGGTGTGCGCGCGCACGAACGCGGCGGTGGCACGCGACAGTTTCGCGAGGCCGAGGTGCGCGGCGACCTTTCCCGTGTCCACTTGATGCGCGCCGCTGGTGAGGACCAGCAGAGGAGTGCCCTCCGCGTCGAAGACGAGGCTGTTCGCGATCGCGGCGACGGGGCAGCCGAGTTGCTCGGCCGCCGCGGCCGCGGTCGGCGCGGTATCGGGCAGCACCCGTACCCGCGGCGTCACGCCGGCGGCGCGCAGGGCGGCCTCGACCGCGAGCACGGCCGGCTTCCGGGAAATCTCGTCCATGGCCGCGATCTTAGGTCGACGTGGATGCCGGGGCGCGCGATTTTCTCCTCAGCCCGCGGCGACGACCTCGATCTCGACCAGCCAGTCGCTGTCGAGGGTCTGCACCACCAGTGCTGTGGTCGGCACGGCGCGCCCGCCCAGGGCCGCCGTTCGGGCGGCGGCGTTGGCCTCCGCGTCGGAGGCGTCGCGCAGGTAGCTGGTGAGGCGGACGATGTTGTCGACGGTCATGTCGGCCGAGGCCAGGATGGTGCGCAGGTTCGACCAGATCAGTTCGAGTTGTTCGGTGAGCGTCTCGGCGGGCTTGCCGTCCGCGTCGAGACCCATTGTGCCCGAGACGAATAGCAGTCGCTCGGCGCCTCGGACCTCCATCGCGTGCACATAGTCGTCGGTCGCGGGGTAGATGCCTTCGGTTGGATTTCTCTGTAGGAGCTCCACCTCTCAGATCTTGCCAGGCGGAAGCGTTGGCCGAGGTGGTTCCTTGACGATCGAAGTTTTAGTCATCTACACTAAAACAAGTTTCATGAGAGGAAGTGTGCAGATGGGATACGGAAACTGGGACGACAGCGCCTATCAGGCGGCCAAGACCTTCCGCGCCAGCCGGGGGCTCGACGACTTCGGGTACACCGCCGAGATGCGGTCCGTGCCGTACGCCGATTGGCAGGCTCACCCCACCCTCGATCCGTTCGGCGTCGCCGCGCGGGAGTGCCGGGACTCGGCCGACCACGGGAACTCGCTGCCCATCGCGGTGCTGTTCGACGTCACCGGATCAATGGGGCGGGTGCCGCGGATCATGCAGCAGAAACTCGGCAAGTTGCACGGGTTGTTGCGGCGCAAGGGGTATGCGGACGATCCGCAGATTCTGTTCGGCGCGATCGGCGACGCGGACTGTGACCGAGTTCCGTTGCAGGTGGGGCAGTTCGAGTCGGACAACCGGATGGACGAGCAGTTGCGCGCCATACTGCTGGAGGGCGGCGGGGGCGGGCAGAAGTCCGAAAGTTACGAGCTGGCCGCCTATTTCATGGCCACGCACATCGTCACCGACGCGTGGGAGAAGCGGGGCAAGAAGGGGTATCTGTTCCTGATCGGCGATGAGTTGAACAAGCCGAGGCTCGCGTCGCGGCACATTCGGGGCGTCATCGGGGACAGTGTGCGGCGCGATGTCGCGGTGGAGTCGATCTATCGCGAGCTCGCCGAGCGCTGGCATGTGTACTACATCCTGCCGAATCAGTCGAGCTACTACGACGATCCGGAGATCGCGGACCACTGGCGCGGGATGCTCGGGCAGGGGTTCCTGAAGCTCGACGACCCGGCTGCCGTGTGCGAACTCATCGCGCTGACCGTCGGATTGGAGGAGGGGCGCGTCGACGTCGATTCCGGTCTCGCGGATCTGCGGGATGTGGGCTCGGGGGCCGAGGCGGCGGCGGTCGGTAAGGCGTTGGGCGTGAGCCGTTCGCGGATGCGTGCTCTGCCCAGAGGGCGCGGTTGATACGTGAGCCTTGCTCGGCGCCGTAAGCGGATTCAGGTGCCGGGTCTATCGAATGAGGAGGAGCGCAGCATGTTTCGGTCGCACATCGTGGTGGTCGATCTCGGCTTCGGCGATGCCGGGAAAGGGGCGACGGTCGATTGGTTGTGCTCGGAGGCCGCGGGGCTCGGGGTCTCGGCCGTGGTGCGGTTCAACGGTGGCGCGCAGGCGGCGCACAACGTGATCGCCGAGGGGCGGCATCACACGTTCGCGCAGTTCGGCTCCGGGACCTTCTCGGGGGTGCCGACGCTGCTGTCGCGGCACATGCTGGTCGAGCCGATCGCGCTGGCGGGGGAGGCGCGGCGGCTGGCGGCGCTCGGCGTGCCGAATCCGTTGGCGCTGTTGCACATCGACGGGCGGGCGCCGCTCACCACGCCGATCCACATCGCCGCCAACCGTGCCCGCGAGGACGCGAGGGGTTCCTCGCGGCACGGTTCGTGCGGGCGAGGGATCGGCGAGACGGCCTGGTACGCGCTGGCGCACGACGCGCCCACGGTCTCGGATTGCCTGCGCCCCAAGATGCTTCGCGACAAGCTCCAGTCGCTTGCCGCGCACTACGGTGCCCTGATCGCGCCGAGTGAACACCGCTACGAGCCGATCGATGACCTGGTCGAGATGTATCGGGAGTTCGCGGCCGCCGTCCGCATCGTCGGCGGCGACCAGCTCGAGCTGTTCGCCCGACGCGGACGCCTGATCTTCGAAGGGGCACAGGGTGTTCTGCTCGACGAGTGGCGCGGTTTTCATCCGCACACCACGTGGTCCACGGTGGAGCCGCGCAACGCCCGCGCCATGATCACCGAAATAGGCGGCGAGGCTTACGTTCTCGGCGTCACCCGCACCTATATGACCCGCCACGGCGCGGGCCCGCTACCCACCGAGAACCCAACCCTCGCTCTCCCCGAGCCGCACAACGCCACCGGCCGCTACCAGGGACCGTTCCGCCTCGGACACCTCGACCCCATCCTGCTCCGCTACGCCGTCGCGGTATCCGGCGGCATCGACGGTCTGGCGCTGACCCACCTCGATGCTCCGGGAACGCGTTACGCGGCAACGGGTTACGAAACCCCCGACGGCATCGTCGATCACCTACCCCCGGGTACATGGCAAGACCTCACCCACCAGCAACACCTCACCGATGTGCTGACCACCGCCCGCCCGGTCCTCACCGAGATCCCGGACCACGTTGCGCCGTGGCTGGCGAGAGAACTCGACCTGCCCGTGGTGCTGACCTCCAACGGCCCCAGCCGCTCTCACCGTGCGCTGGCGTCAACAGCCGCCGCAGCTTGAACTCGCAGGTCGAAGGCCACCCTGTCGAACCGGGACATCGCGTCGAGCACGTCTGCGCGCACTTCGCACAGCGGCGCGGACGGCTCGCGCCCGTCCTGCTCGGCCAGCGGCAGGACGTCACTTGACGCGCGGTGTCGGTGACGACTTGTCGGCGGTGGCACTCCGCGGGCGTCGAAGGCGGCCGGTTACTGCTCGGGGCAGCGGCAGGATTGGGCAGGGGCCCAGGGTCTCGCGGTTGGCGGCGATGGCTTTCGGTGGGCATCGAGGGTGGTCAAAGGCGGGGTGGGGTGGTGCGGCAGGATTGGGACGCGTGGAGCAATCCGTGGTTTCGGTGGATGTGGTGGCGTTGCGGTTCTGGGGCGACGACGCGGGGGTGTGCGTGGGGATCGCGCCCCGGGCGGTGGCGCCGTTCACCGGGCAGTTGGCGCTGCCCGGTGTGCTGCTCGGGCGGGGCGAGCGGCTGGTGGCGGCGGCGCGGCGGGCGGTGCACACGAAGCTCGGGGTGCCCGAGGCAGCGATCGGCGCGGTGGGGCAGCTGGTCACCTTCGACGAACCGAACCGTGACCCGCGCGGACCGACCCTCTCGATCGCCATGTGGGCGGTGGTCGGCCCGCACGAGGGGCCCGCGCAGTGGGTCGGCTTCGATGAGGTCCCCGAGCTGGCCTTCGATCACAACCGCATCATCGAAACCTCCCGCGCCCTCCTGGCCGGCCTCCTCTGGAAAAACCTCCCCTTCACCCGAGCCCTGCTCACCGACGAATTCCCCGCCACCCGAGCGGTAACCGCCACCACCTCCCTTGCGGGCACCCGCCCCGACCCCGCGAACCTCAACCGCACCCTGGCCACCCTCCCCGGCCTCACCCGCACCCCCGAGCGCCGCCGCGTAAAAGCCACCGGCCGCCCCGCAACAGTGTGGGCCTTCGACGCGGAGTAACCAAAGCCACTGGACGGCAGGCCTTTTGGCGTCAGTGCGGGGAGTCGGAAGAGGTGTGGCCACCCGGTCCGCCGTGCGCCGTCGCGTGAAGGCGACGGGCGCTCGGCGTCGGTGTTGTTCGGTGCCGGGTGGCTGAAGAACGCTGAGCCGCAATCGTTTTAATACTCGCTGGGGTGCGGGGAGCCAGAGGTGCGGTGTTCGCCACCACCGGGGCTTACCGCACCTCCGATGCGTTACCGGCGGGGGAAAAGCGATTGCAGCCCGCCGAAGTCGAGGGTGTTCGCCAGCGTGGTGTAGGTGCCGTGCTCCAGCAGTTCGGTGGCCGCGGCTTCGGCGAGGCGGTAGGCCGCTTGCGCTACGCCGGAGCCGACGCTGACGCGGCGGACGCCCGTGGCCGCGAGTTCGGCCACGGTGGGGCCGCCGTGGCCGGTCATTACGTTGATCGGCAGGGGAGACTTGGTGACGAGGTCGGTCAGGGTGGGCAGGTCGAGCAGCCCGGGGACGAAGAGGCTGTCGGCGCCGGCCGCGGCGTAGGCGGCGGCCCTGGTGAGCACCTCGTCGAGGCGGGCCTCCGGCGCGCCGACGCCGAACAGATACACGTCGGTCCTGGCGTTGATCACCAGTTCGGGCAGGCCGGCCTGTTCGGCGGCGGTGCGGGCCGCGCGGAGGCGGTCGGCGTGGGCGGCGGTGTCGAACAGCGGTCCGCCGGGGGCCGTCGAGTCCTCCAGGTTCACGCCGACGGCGCCCGCGCCGATCGCGGCGATGATGGTGGTCGCGACGTCCTCGGGCGCGGGGCCGTAGCCGCCTTCGACGTCCGCGGTCACCGGCACGTCGACCGTCGCGGCGATTCTGCGGATCACGCCGATGTTGTCGTCCCTGGTGAGCTGCTGCCCGTCGCCCGCGCCCAGCGACCAGGCGACACCGGCGCTGGTGGTCGCGATGGCGGGTGCGCCCGCCCGCGCGATCACCGCGGCGCTGACGGCGTCCCAGGCGTTCGGCAGCACGAACACGCCTTGCTCGTGCAATGCCCGGAACGCGGCCGCCTTGGCGCGCTGGGTGTCGGCGTTGGGCTGGATATCGTGTGCCACGGTGGCTCCTCGCAAGGTTGTTCGACGGACTGCGCTGTAGGTAACGCCGAACACCGCCCGAGCCATCCCGAATTCACGCGTCGGGTCCGAAAGTCGCTGCCGCAGAGGGGCATCGACCGATTCAGCGCCGAGGCGCGTACATGATGATCACGACGCCGACCAGGCAGACCGCCGCCCCGAGGTAGTCCCACCGGTCGGGCCGGAACTTGTCGACGAGCATGCCCCAGGCGAGCGAGCCCGCGACGAACACGCCACCGTACGCGGCGAGAATGCGGCCGAAATTGGGGTCGGGCTGAAAGGTGGCGACGAACCCGTACGCCCCGAGTGCCACAACGCCCGCCGCGATCCACAGCACGCCACGGTGCTCCCGCCACCCTTGCCACACCAGCCACGCCCCGCCGATCTCAGCGACAGCGGCCAGGGCGAACAGCAGTAGCGAGCGGATAACGGTCATGCGGCGACGGTACCGATCTACCCCGGCGGCGCAGGCGCGCGGCTCGGTTCACCCCCGCTTGCTCCGGTGCGTGGGTACACGCGCAACCGATCACCGGGTATGAGACTGAGGACATGCAACTTCCTGCGCCGCAACCGAATTCGGTGGCATCGAGTAACCGAAGTCCGCACCTCTTCTGGATATACGCACGCGGGGTGCGGGAGATCAGAGGTGTGCGGCGGCCCCACCCTGGCTGCCAGCGTGTGGTGTCGGTTCAGGCCGACCTCGCTTGTGCCGCGGCGAGGGTGTAGATGGCATACGGGCGACCGATGACCGGGTATGAGACATTGCGGGCAGGGACTCCGCCTGCGGTGCAACCGAATTCGGTACCCCGTGCGCATGGCCGTGCACCGCCAGGGCAGCGCGGCCCGCGTCGACGGCCTCGCCGAGGGCATGGCACCCGAGGCCGGGGTAGATGCGGGGTGGCTCGCCGGCGAGGGTGTCGATGACGGGGGAGAAGTGCATGAGGGCGACTCGCACGTCGGTGTCCAGCGTGTCGAGGGACTGACGGAGCAGTTCGGCGTCCAGGGGGCCGCGGCGCATCCGAGTGCGGTGTTCTTCTGTGCCCTCGTCGGGCGTGCCAGGGTAGCCGGGGAAACCACCGCTGCCGCCCATGACTCCGGCGACGCCGAGCCGAATTCCATTGAGTTCCAGTGTGACAGCGGTCCCCTCGAGCATGTGCACGCCGATCCCGCTGAGCTGGGCCGAGATTCGGAAGCCGAGCCGGCGATCGTGGTCGTGATTGCCGAGGACGGCCACGACCGGCACCGGAAGATCGGCGATCTCGGCGCGGAGCAGGTCGGCGTCGGCGAGCGTGCCGCCCTCGGTGAGGTCGCCCGCCAGCAGCAGCACGTCGGCGTGCTCGGCGAGGCGCAGGAAATCGGGCCGGAACCGACCCGCGACGGCGGGTCGCAGGTGGGTGTCGGCGACGGCCGCGATCCGGATGCTCCGCGGCGCGGACTCGGCTGGCATGGCGTCAGACAGCCACATCGTCGCGGGGGTGTCAACCGCAATACGGCGTTCACCCGCCCGCTACTCGCGGTTGAGCTGTGTGGATAGCTCGAGGCTATCGAAAGTTCGGCTCGCGTTCAGTGAGGCGACAGGCGGTGGCGCAACCGATGAAACGTCAATGAACAGTGGCGCGGGAGCCTATCCGCGAGGGCGACCGGACCCGCATGGTTCGGACTATGAGCGAGCGAGCGAATCAGCGGTTCGACCGGCGCGGCGTCGCCGAGCGGACACGCATCGGGTTCTTCTCGAAAGCCCTTGCGGCCCTGACTGTTACCGCGTCGATAGCCGCGGGCAGCGCACACGCGGACGCCCCTACCGACAAGGTGGTCCTGATCGGCCTCGACGGACTGATGTACGACAAGGTCCTTCAGGTCCACGCCCCGAACCTGTTGCGGCTCAGCGCCGACGGCCTGCTCAGCCGCTCCTCGATCGCGCCGCACATCACCATCTCCGGCCCGTCCTGGGCCACCGTGCTGACCGGTGTGTGGGACCGCAAACACGGTATCGAGAACAACGATTTCACCGCCGCGCCGTTCGCGAAGTACCCGACGGTGTTCACCCGGCTCGAGCGCGCCGACCCCGGACTCAAGACTCATTCGATCGCGACCTGGGACCAACTCGCCACCATGTCGGGCAGCGGCGATCCGCGCGCCGACGTCGTCCTGTCCACTCCACCCGTCCCCGACGACCCCGATGAGGCCGAGACCGACGCCGCCACCGCCACCTCCGTGGTCGGCGCGATCACGAAGTTCGCCCCCGACTTCCTCTTCACCCACCTCGACCAGGTCGACCACGCCGGCCACCGCGACGGCGGCGCCTCCGACGCGTACCTCGACGCCGTCCGACGCGTCGATGAACAGGTCGGCCGCATCACCGCGGCGGTCGACGCCCGCGCGAAGGCCCACCCCGCCGAGCGCTGGACCATCCTGGTCACCGCCGACCACGGCCACCGGCCGAGGGGCGGGCACGGCGGCCAAACCCCGGACGAGACAACGAATTTCGTCATCGCCCGCGGACCCGGCTTCACCCCGGGCGAACGGACCTCCCGTTACACCCTCGTCGACATCACGCCCACCGTCCTCGACCTCCTGCACGCCCCGGCCGACCCGGTCTTCGACGGCCGCTCCATGGTCGACAGAGAACCCGCCGAGCCCTCCACCGTCCGCTGACCGACCTCGCAACGCCCCGCTGCGCCGCCCGATCTGTCACGCTGTCCTACGCCCGGCGAACCCGGCGTCACCCCCGTCGACCGACCCCCAGCGCACCCGCCGCGACCGCGCGCCACACGCCGGTGCGC
>NZ_BAGH01000260.1 GCF_000308715.1 Nocardia tenerifensis NBRC 101015 | reverse complement strand
ATTCAGGACGCCAAGGCCACCAGGCAGAGCACCGACCCGACCGTCCAGCAGGCCGCGATGGCCACACTGGACTGCACCAAGCAGGATCCGTTGCAGGGCAACGACGATCCGAACCTGCCGCTGGTCGCCTGCTCCACCGACGGCCAGGAGATCCTGCTGCTCGACAAGAGCCGCATCGACGGCCAGGAGATCAAGAGCGCGAGCTCGGGCCTGAACACCCAGCAGGCGCGGCACGAGGTCTACCTGGAGTTCAAGTCCGGCGGCAGCGACGCGTGGGCCACGCTCACCGGCGAGTACGTGCAGAAGCGGGTCGCGTTCGTGCTCGACACCAAGGTGGTCAGCGCGCCGGTCGTGCAGCAGGGACCGCAGCAGGGCGGCCGCACCCAGATCTCGGGCAACTTCACCGCCGCGAGCGCCAAGGAACTGGCGAACACGCTGAAGTACGGCTCGCTGCCGCTGTCGTTCCAGACCTCCGAGGCCGAGACGGTGTCGGCGACGCTGGGGCTGTCCTCGCTGAAGGCGGGTCTGCTCGCCGGCGCGGTGGGCCTGGTCGTCGTGCTGCTCTACTGCCTGGCGTACTACCGCATGCTCGGGTTCGTCACCGGATTGTCCTTGGTGGCATCGGGTTTCGCGGTCTACGGCATCATGGTGCTGCTCGGCAGATGGATCGGGTTCACCCTCGACCTGGCCGGCATCGCCGGTCTGATCATCGGCATCGGCATGACCGCCGACTCGTTCGTGGTGTTCTTCGAACGCATCAAGGACGAGATGCGCGAGGGCCGCAGCTTCCGCTCCGCCGCCCCGCGCGGCTGGCAGCGGGCCCGCCGGACCATCCTGTCGGGCAACGCGGTCAGCTTCATCGCCGCCGCGGTGCTCTACATCCTCGCCGTCGGCCAGGTGAAGGGCTTCGCGTTCACCCTCGGCCTCACCACCGTGCTCGACGTCGTCGTGGTGTTCCTGGTGACCTCGCCGCTGGTGCTGCTCGCCTCGCGCACGAACTACTGGGCCAAACCGTCGGTCAACGGGCTCGGTGCGATCCAGCAGGTCGCGCGCGAGCGGAAGGCGGCCGAGGCCGCACTCGGGAAGGCGTGAACGAGATGACCAACAACACGAGCACCTCGTCCACCAACCCGGCCGAGACCACCGACGTCTTCGCCGCGGTGCCCGAGCCGCCCAAGCACGGCTTCTTCAACCGGCTCTACACCGGCACCGGCGCCATCGACGTCATCGGCAAGCGCCGGATGTGGTACGCGATCACCGCGACGATCATCCTGATCTCGTTGGCCAGCATGATCTTCCGCGGCTTCAACTTCGGCATCGACTTCGAGGGCGGCTCGCGGATCCAGTTCCCGGCCCAGGGCGCGAGCACCAGCCAGGTCGAGGACGTCTACCGCTCCGCGATCGGCACCGACCCCGTCTCGGTGCAGACCGTCGGCAACGGCGGCAACGCCACCATCCTGATCCGCTCCGAGGCGTTGAACACCGAGCAGGTCAACACGCTCAACGAGGCGCTGTTCACCAAGTTCCAGCCCAAGGACAAGGACGGCAACCCGAACCGCTCCGCGATCAGCGCCTCGGACGTGAGCGAGACCTGGGGCAGTCAGATCACCCGCAAGGCGCTCATCGCGCTCGCGGTGTTCCTGGTGCTGGTGGCCGTCTACATCGCCGTCCGGTTCGAACCGCACATGGCGATCGCCGCGCTGGCCGCGCTCGTCTTCGACGTCACCGTCACCGCGGGCGTGTACTCGATCGTCGGCTTCGAGGTGAGCCCGGCGACCGTGATCGGCATCCTGACCATCCTCGGCTTCTCGCTGTACGACTCGGTCGTCGTGTTCGACAAGGTCGAGGAGAACACCAGGGGCATCCTGCATCTGAACCGTCGCACCTATGGTGAGCAGGCCAACCTCGCGGTGAACCAGACCCTGATGCGCTCCATCAACACCGCGCTCATCGGCATCCTGCCGATCGTCGGCCTGATGGTGATCGCGGTCTGGATGCTCGGCGTCGGCACGCTCAAGGACCTGGCGCTGGTGCAGCTGGTCGGCCTGCTGGTCGGCACCTACTCCTCGATCTTCTT
>NZ_BAGH01000261.1 GCF_000308715.1 Nocardia tenerifensis NBRC 101015 | reverse complement strand
GCCGACACACGCCCACAGCATCGCGGGCGCGGGATCCGAGGCCAGGCCCTCGTTCGACACATACCACCGCGCGACCAGCGCAGCCGCCACGCCGACCAGTACACACACCGGCACCTGAATCATCCACCACCGTCGCGTGGTGCGCGCGAGGGCGAGCAGCAGCACGGCCGCCGCGGCGAGCTCGATCGTCAGCGGCAGCCAGCCGTGCAGCAGCGAGATGCCGTGATGAAAGGTGTTCTGATAGTTCAGTTTCGCCGACGGCAGCTGCGGAGCCGGCGGCGTCTCCGGCGCGGCGAACGGCACTCCAAGGGCGGACACCTCCGGCATTGTCGACACCGTTCCTCGAGACTGCCTGTGAATCAGCTCCGGGCATCCTGGGCGCTCGAAGTTGTCGGTGGGTGCTGGCATAGTCGGGTCCGTGTCGTTCAGTACGCGTATGGAAGTCCGGGTGTCCGATCTCGACCCTCAGCTGCACGTCACCGGAGCGGCGTATCACCAGTACGCCGACCACTCGCGGTTCGCGTGCGTACAGGCGGCGGGGATCTCGGTCGACGAGTTGATCGCGGACGGCTTCGGCCCGGTCAACCTGGAGACCACGATCAAGTTCCAGCGCGAGCTACGCGGCGGCGACACGGTCGACGTGTCCTGCGTCTGGCTGTGGGGGACCGGCAAGACCTACCGCGTCGAACAGGTCTTGACCCGGGCCGACGGCGAGGTGGCCGCCACGGTGACCAACGTCAGCGGCCTGCTCGACCTGAAGGCGCGACGCCTCGTCGCCGATCCGGCGCGGGAGTGGGCGGCCCGAGCCCGTAAACCGGAGCTACTGGGCTTTCCGCCGGCGCCCTGACCGCGCGCCCCGTGTCGCTGGGCCGCGAAACACCTTGGCTCGGCTAGACTCTCGAACAGTTGTTCGTGTCTGCGGAAGGGGTTTTCGTGCGGGTGATGGGCGTCGACCCCGGGCTCACGCGATGCGGTCTCAGCATCGTCGAGGGCGGGATCGGCCGGAAGGTGACCGCGATCGCGGTCGACGTGGTCCGCACCCCGCCCGACATGGACCTCGCGCACCGGCTGCTCCAGGTCGCCGACGCCGCCGACCGCTGGCTCGACACGCACGAACCCGGGGCCGTCGCGATCGAACGCGTCTTCGCCCAGCACAATGTGCGGACCGCGATGGGCACCGCGCAGGCGGGCGGGGTGATCGCGCTCGCGGCGGCGCGCCGCGGCATACCGGTCGTGTTCCACACACCCAGCGAGGTGAAGGCCGCGGTCACCGGCAACGGCAGCGCGGACAAGGCCCAGGTCACGGCCATGGTCACGCGGATACTCGGCCTGCGGGTCGCGCCGAAACCGGCCGACGCGGCGGATGCGCTCGCGCTCGCCATCTGCCATTGTTGGCGGGCGCCGCTGCTGGAGCGGATGGCCCAGGCCGAGGCCCGCGCGGCCGAGGCGCAGCGTAAGTACGCCGAACGGCTTGCCCAACAACGGAAGGCGGTACAGAGGTGATCGCGTCGGTACGCGGCGAGGTGCTCGAGATCGCCCTCGACCACACGGTGATCGAGGCGGCGGGCATCGGCTACCGCCTCAACGTCACCCCCGCGACCCTGTCCACGCTGACCCGCGGCGAGGAAACCCGGCTGTACACCGCGATGATCGTCCGCGAGGACTCGATGACGCTGTACGGCTTCGCCGACACCGAGGCGCGCGACCTGTTCGGTTTGCTGCAGACGGTGTCCGGCGTCGGACCCCGGCTGGCCATGGCGGTGCTCGCGGTGCTCGAGCCGGAGGCGCTGCGCAAGGCGCTCGCCGAGAGCAACGTCGCGGCGCTGACCCGGGTGCCCGGCATCGGCAAGCGCGGCGCCGAGCGCATGGTGGTCGAGCTGCGCGACAAGGTGAATCTCGTTCCGGTGCAGTCCGGTCCGCCCGGCACGCCCGCCCCGGTCATCACGCCGGTGCGCGAGCAGGTCGTCGAGGCGCTCACCGGCCTCGGTTTCCCGGCCAAGCAGGCCGAGCAGGCCATCGACGCCGTGCTCGCCGAACAGCCCGCCGCCGACACCTCCGTGGGCCTGCGCGCCGCGCTCAACCTGCTCGGCAAGAATCGGTAATCCGGCATGGATTACGCGGAACAACCCGACGAATCACAGGTCACGCCGAGCTATTTGAAGTCCGACGGGGAGATCGAGGCCAGCCTGCGGCCGAAGTCGCTCGACGATTTCATCGGCCAGCCGCGCGTGCGCGAACAGCTGGCGCTCGTGCTGCGCGGGGCCAAACAGCGCGGCGGCACACCGGATCACGTGCTGCTGTCCGGGCCGCCCGGCCTGGGTAAGACCAGCATGGCGATGATCATCGCGGCCGAACTCGGCACCGCGTTGCGCATCACCTCCGGCCCCGCGCTGGAACGCGCGGGCGACCTCGCGGCCATGCTCAGCAACCTCGTCGACGGTGACGTGCTGTTCATCGACGAGATCCACCGCATCGCCCGCCCCGCCGAGGAGATGCTGTACCTCGCCATGGAGGACTTCCGCGTCGACGTCGTCGTCGGCAAAGGGCCTGGGGCGACCTCGATTCCGCTCGATATCGCCCCATTCACCCTGGTCGGCGCGACCACGAGGTCCGGCGCGCTGACGGGTCCGCTGCGCGACCGCTTCGGCTTCACCGGCCACATGGACTTCTACGATGCGGATGAGCTGCTGCTCATCCTGCTGCGTTCGGCACAGATCCTCGGCGTGCAGATCGACCGCGAGGCCGCCGCGGAGGTCGCCGGCCGCTCGCGCGGGACGCCGCGCATCGCCAACCGGCTGCTGCGCCGCGTCCGCGACTACGCCGAGGTCCGCGCCGACGGCGTGATCACCGTGCCCGTCGCGCGGGCCGCGCTCGAGGTGTACGACGTCGACGCGCTCGGCCTCGACCGCCTCGACCGCGCCGTACTCGCCGCGCTGGTGCGCAGTTTCGGCGGCGGCCCCGTCGGTGTGTCCACCCTCGCGGTGGCCGTGGGGGAGGAGGCCGCCACCGTCGAGGAGGTCTGCGAGCCGTTCCTCGTCCGCGCAGGCATGGTCGCCCGCACCCCCCGCGGCCGAGTCGCCACCGCCGCCGCCTGGGAGCACCTGGGCCTCGTCCCCCCACCCGACCTCGTCTTCGGCTCCATCGAAGTCCGCGGCCGCGACCCCCAACCCACCCTCGACCTGTTCGAATAGGCCTCGCCCCCACCGCAAGCCGCGCCGTCGCGCCCCCTCGGAATCGGTCAGACGATCATGAGGAACTGACGGCGGCATCGCTCGAGAAACGTCCGCCGCTGATTCCCTCTCGAGCTGGATCGCTGGGCTTTGAGGCGGGACTGGGCGTGTGGCGGGACGTCGCGCACTTACGCGCCGAGCGCGAAAGCTGTACAGCCGCAACGGTTCTGATTATTCGCGTTGGTAATTGAGTACGCGGGGCGCCGGAAGGTGCGCGGCTGCCGGAGGCGGGTGCTAGTCGGCGGTGTCGCGGTGCAGGGTCCAGCGGTGGTGCTGGTGTTCGGCGTGCTGGAGCGCCGTGATTACTAGATCCAGGAAGGCGTCCACCTCGTCGCCGTGGTAGCCGCGGGTGCCTAGTCGGGCCTCGGTGAAGCGGACGGAGCGTACGTCGGCGACGGTGAGGCTGCCGGGGCCGCCGTGGGCGAGGGTGGCGGCGACCAGATCCAGGAAGGCGTCGACCTCGTCTTCGTGGTAGCCGCGGCGGCCGACGGGGGACTGGGTGAAGCGCATGCGCTGGACGTCGTCGGGGGTCAGGATCGACTGGCCGTTGCCGGCGGGGATCGGCCTGGCTCCGCGCTGACGGATCTCGAGTTCGACACGCACCCGATCCAGGTACTCGTCGACCTGATCCGCCCGGTAACTGCGGCCGCCGGGGCGGGCTGCGTCGAACGTGACGTGGCGCAGATCGTCGGCGGCCAGCGCGCCGCGCCCGGCCATGGTCGCGGCGACCAGGTCGAGGAAGGCGTCGACCTCGTCCGCGTGGTATCCACGCTGCCCGAATGGTGGTGTCGCGAAACTGATTCGGCTCACATCCTCGGGGGTCACGGGCGACATTCTGTCAGGCCGGTCCATCGGAGTGTGCGTATTTCGTACCTTCTGGTCTTGTGTGACCACAGCGCCCCCTGGCGGACACGTCGGAACTGTTCCCACACCTTAACGCCGCCGGACCCGTCAGGGGCCTGATCGGTTTGCTCAATCCTTGCGGACTCCGTCGATCAGCAGCCGCCTGATCGCCTCGTTGAGCCCGCGGATCGAGTCCTCGGTACTGTCGCGCAGGCCGTGTACGATCCCGGCGAGCAGCATGCCGGTGACCGCCCGCGCGGTGTTGACGGTGTCGAGATCGGCTCGCAGATAACCGAGTTCGACGCCGTGGTCGAGGTAACCGGCGGTGAGCGAGTCGGCCATGTCGAGCAGTCCGTAGAGGCGGGCGGTGAGTTCGTCGTCGATGCCGGGCGCGTGGACGAGCAGCAGCTGGGCGACGCGGCGGTCGTCCATCAGGATGTGCGTGAGCGCCTGGCCGATGCGGTCGGTCTGGGCGCGGTACTCCTCCAGCGTGGTGGCGGCGTCGGGGGCGTTCTCGGTGCCGAGCGTGTCGATGATCTTGGTCGACAGGTCGTCGATCACGTGGTCGATGATGTCGCGCTTGTTGCTGAAGTACCGATAGAAGGTGCCGTGCCCGATGCCGAGGTGGCCGGCGATGTCGGCGATGCCGGTGCCGTGATAGCCCTTCTCGGCGAAGCAGACGAACGCGGTGTCGATGATTTCCTGGCGGAGTTCGGCTTTGCGCCGCTCGGCACGCGTCAATGGCTTCGTCACGACCACGATGATACAGTCGTCACAAACGGAATGATGTGTCATTCTGTGATAAGCGGTTCACATATCTGGAGGTTCGGAGTGGCGCCTCAGTACGACGCGGTCGTGGTCGGTGCGGGATTCGGTGGCATGGGGGCGGGCATCGAGCTCGACCGCCTCGGCCTGAGCAACTACGTCATCCTCGAACGCGAGGACGATCTGGGCGGCACCTGGCACGTCAACCATTACCCCGGCCTCGCGGTCGACATCGCCTCGGTCACCTACTCGTACTCCTTCGAGCCGAACCCGTACTGGACGCGGCTGTTCGCGCCGGGCGCGGAGCTGAAGAAGTACGCGGGCCACATCGCCGACAAGTACGGCCTGCGCCGCCGCATGCGCTTCGGCACGGTGGTCGACGGCGCGCGCTGGGACGAGGAGCACCAGCACTGGGTGGTGTCGGTCGCCGGCGGCGAAACCCTCACGGGCCGTTACCTGCTCACCGCGACGGGCTTCCTCTCCCAGCCCTACACCCCGCCGTTCCCCGGCATCGACTCGTTCGCGGGCAAGATCATCCACACCACCGCGTGGGAGGACGACTTCGACCTGACCGGTCGCAAGGCGGCCATCATCGGCACCGGCGCGACCGCCGTGCAGCTGGTGCCCGAGGTGGCCAAGAAGGCGCAGGCGCTCACCGTTTTCCAGCGCACGCCCATCTGGGTGGTGCCCAAGATCGACGCCCCGATTCCCGCGCCGGTGCAGAAGCTGTTCGACCGGGTGCCCGCCACCCAGAAGGCCGCGCGGCTGTTCAACACCAGCCTGCTCGAGGCGCTCATGGTGGTCGGCGTGCTGCACTACACGCAGGCCAAGCCGCTGAACCGGGCCGCGAGCATGCTCGCCAAGGCGCATCTGCGAGCGTCCGTGCGCGACAAGCGAACTCGCGAACAGCTGACGCCGCACTACGACTTCGGCTGCAAGCGCCCCACCTTCTCCAACAGCTACTTCCGCACGTTCAACCAGCCGCACGTGCGCCTGGAGACCGACTCCATCGAGCGCATCGAGGCCGAAGGGATCGTCACCGCCGACGGGCACAAGACCGAGATCGACACGCTGATCCTGGCCACCGGTTTCAACCTGTGGGACGTGAACTTCCCGGCCATCGAGATCATCGGCCGCGACGGCGTCAACCTCGGAAAGTTCTGGCGGGACAACCGTTTCCAAGCCTACGAGGGCATCACCGTGCCGAAGTTCCCGAACTTCCTCAGCCTCAACAGCCCGTACTCCTACAGCGGCCTGTCCTACTTCACCACCATCGAGGCGCAGATGAAGCACATGGGGCGGCTGTTCGGCGAGCTGCTGCGCCGCGGCGAGCAGACCTTCGAGGTGACCGAGCAGGCCAACGCCGGCTTCCTCGACCGCGTCACCGACAAGCTCGGCACCTCGGTGTTTTACGGCGGCGACTGCGCCACCGCGCGCAGCTACTACTTCAACCCGCACGGCGAGGCCGCGCTGCTGCGCCCCACCAGCACCCTCAACGCCCACCGCGAGGCGGTCAGCTTCCCGCTCGACGATTACGTCTACGGCAAGTCCGCCTGAGACAGGACGCGCCCCGCCGGATTCGATCCGACGGGGCGCCGCCGTCCTACTTCGCGATCTTGCGAAGCACCCACTCCGCAAGCATCGGCGTTACCACTGAATGCTCGATATTGGTTGCGTTGCAACAGAACTCGTTGAGCATCGTGTGCTCGGCCGACACCTCGCGCAGATCCTGCTCGAGGTCGACCTCCCAGGTCATCGGATCGAAGTCCAGCGCGACGGCGCTCACCGACGGCACGAAGCAACTCCACCGCTTGGCCTCCTCCAACTCGATCCCCAGCGCCGTGGCGACCTGGCCGAACGAGTCCAGCATGCCGCCCGGCGCACCGTCGAACGGCGCCACCGCGGTGGTCGTCGAGCTGCGCGCGGTCAGCCCGAGGTGCATGCCGCCGATCGGCTGCTCGGCGCCGAAGGCCGGCTGGTAGCGCGCGGTGGCGCTGCCGACCAGGCCGCCGAGGAACTTCTTGTCGAAGACGATCTCGCCCGGTGGCAGCGCGGGCCCCTGCCCGTCGCCGCGTCCGTTCGCGACGCCGAGCCGGACCGGCCGCTGCGGGAATCCGCCCAAATCGGCCATCTCCCGGACGAATTGAGCGCGCAACGGCGACGCGCTGGCGATCGGACCCGAGTATCGCGCGTCCGCCACCCACGCCCAGAGCAGCTGCTGGGCCGCGGGGCTGCGAATCAGGCTCGCCTTGCCTGCCTTACCGGGCGTGAGCGCCTCGAAGAACTCGAAGAAGTACGCCATCTGCTGCAGGATCAACGGAATCCACGCGCCGTTGTGCGGCGAATCCCAGGACAGGTAGGTTTCGGTCTGATGGTCCTCGTCGTCGTGTTCCATCGCCGCGAGCGCGTACCGGGTGACCTGGCCGCCCATGCTCACGCCACCGGTGATCAGCGGCGTGTTGCCGTGGCGCTCGGCGATGACCTTCCCGATGCATGCCCGCGCGACACCGGCATTGACCTGGATGTAGTCGTGTCGCGAATCGAAGCCGAGCAGCACGATATCTATTCCCGCGGCAAGCAATTGGTCGAAAAGGCGCTCACCCGCGTCCGAGTAAGGCATGTTGAACCACTGCCACAGTGTGTCGAGATCGCTAGGGCCATAGTTGAACCCGTCGGCGAAGATCATCGGGTTCACCAGGCGGTCGTGTCCGTTGCCCAGGTGCACCGACGCGGTGCCTTTGCCGTATTTCCCCATGTAGGGATGCTCGGACACGAGCGGCCACTCGTAGTCAGGCGGGCGGGCCGGCTCACCCGATCTGACGCCGGGAGTTCCGAACCACGGGCCCGATTCGGCGCTTCGTGCCAGGTCGTGCAGCTCCGGCGCGGACAGGTCGCCTGCGGCCTTCTGCAATAGCGTTTTGACGTCGATTCTGGCTTCCTCAGCCATCCTCTTCCCCTTTGTGAACGCACAGGATGCCCGCGAGACACGGCTCGGCGATCGTTGAGTTTCGTGCGTAGATCAGGCTCCCCGGCCACGCCGTCGGGACGTCCTGCGCTGATGAATTCCTGCGATTTCTACTGTAGGCGTGCGGAATTCGCTGCGCATACTTTTTCGCGCCGAAGAATTTCCTGACCTGCCGAGCGGGCTTCTTCGACTCCGGTCGCACGGCCGCGAACGCGATCGGATATGTCCCCACCGCCCGTCGGCGCTCCCCAGCAGGTGTGCCGGTGTGGCGTCGGAGACATGAACTGGCAGACTGTCTGGGTACATACCAACCCCACCCACAAGACTAGGGACTGACTTCGACGATGGAACTTCTGTTTCCGCTGCTGCTGGTAGCCCTGCTCGTGCCGATGTTCCTCGGTGTTCGCCGCCAGAAGCGCGAAGCCGCCAAGGTCACGGAGATGCAGGACACCCTTAAGGCGGGCGACCAGGTCATCACCACGTCGGGGCTGTACGGCACCGTCGTCGATCTCGACGACACCACGGTCGACCTCGAGATCGCCGAGGACGTCGTCACGACGTGGCTGCGCGCGGCCATCCGCGAGGTCCGCGTCGACACCGAGGACACCACCGTCGCGACCGAGACGGAGACCGCGACCGAGACCGAGACCGCTGCCGCCGCCGACACGAACGGCGCGCACGTGGCCGACGCCGTCGAGGAATCCGCCGAGCAGACCGAGACCCGGCTCACCAAGGACTAGATCGTCCCTCGGTGTGCCCGCGCGCCGGATGCCGCCGCGACCCCTGACCCCCGGTCCGCCGTCGCGACGGTGTCCGATCCGCGGGCCCCGTCGCTCGCACCACCGTCCGCACCCGGCCTCGCCGGAGTGCGCCCGCCTGTTCCCTTCTCGACTTCCCGCCTAGGAGATGACGTACTGTGCCACCTTCCCAGGGATCGGCGCATCCGCTCCGGCTGCTCGGCGCCTACGCCGCGCTGCTGGCCGTGATCTATGCGCTGGTGTTCTTCACCGGTGACAAAGCCTTGACGCCACGGCTCGGCATCGACCTGCAGGGTGGTACCCGGGTCACGCTGACCGCCCGCACGCCCGACGGCGGCAAGCC
>NZ_BAGH01000262.1 GCF_000308715.1 Nocardia tenerifensis NBRC 101015 | reverse complement strand
GCGCCACCTTCTACCGTGCCGCCCGGTTCGCCACCGCGACCTTTTCAGGCGACGCCGAATTCGCCCGCGCGAGTTTCTCCGGCGACGCCGAGTTCGTCGACGCGACCTTCTCCGGCACCGCCGAGTTCGGCCACGCGAGTTTCTCCGGCGACGCCGAGTTCGTCGGCGCGAGTTTCTCCGGCACCGCCGAGTTCGTCGGCACGACCTTCTCCGGCGCAGCCAGGTTCTCCACCGCCACCTTCTCCGGCACCGCCGAGTTCGCGAGCGCGTCCTTCTCCGGCACCGCCGAGTTCGCGAGCGTCGCCTTCTCCGGTGCCACCTGGTTCAGCGGGGTGGCTTTCGGTACCGAGACCGTTTCATTTGCCGGCCCGGCCCGGTGGGGTCCTCCGGCCCCGGTGTTCGACTGGGACGAGAACATCAGCCACAAACCCGCCAATGTTGAACCGCACGAGTGGCCGCCGACCGTGGCGGCACCGCCCGCCCCTTGAGTGTCGGGAATCGTTCGTTTGTTGGACACTGGCCGGACCGAATCGCCACGTCGACCACGCCCGTGCAGTGATCAACAAACGTGTCGAAAATGGTTGGTGTGCAACAACTCCTGTCGGATCTTTTCTCGTACAGTCACGGGTGTGGGGTCGCGCACTTGTTAGCCCGCCGCACGGTCGTCACGGCGGGCATCCTGCCAGGGTGGAGGTTGTGAGACGGTCTTCTGCGCGGTCGAGCAGGGCGCAGACCTCGAGGTCGGTGACTTCGGTGAAGTCCAGATATCACGGGCGGATCGCCCCGGCCAGTGGCCGGGCGTGCAGGCACACGACGTGGTCGGCGACCGAGGCCAGGGTGCGGATCGCTGGCCCGGCGGCGAACGGGACGGCGAACACCACCCGATGCGCGCCGCGCGCGAGCGCTGGCGCAGGCCGCGTGGGCGGCGGCACCGGTGGCCAGGCCGTCGTCGACGATCACCACGGTGGCCCCGGCCAACGACGGGCGCGGGCGACCACGGCGGTATACGGTGGCGCGGCGGTGCAACTGGTGGTGTTGCTCGCGGATCACCGCCGCCCGTTCGGGCTCGGAAACCAATGCGCGCGCGACCATGTCGTCATCGAGGGCACGCACCCCGTCCTCGCCCACCGCACCGAAGACCAGCCACGGCCGACCCGGCACGACCAACTCGGCCACCACCGCGACATCGAGACCGACGCCGAACACGCCCGCGACCTCGTAGGCCAGGCGAACCCCGCCGCGCGCGACACCCAGGACCACCACCTCGGGTCAAGCCGTTCGTCGTTGCGGTCAACGTATCTCGTGGTTAGCGACTCCGCGGATCCCTGATGATTCCGACGGAGATCCGGACCGGTCCGACGCGACCCGTAAGCGGCAGAAGAGGACGTTCCAATGGCAACGGTCCCGCCCGTAGATCGCTACGAACGGGACCGCCGAGGTGCGTGGAGTAGGCGGTAGGTGCGCGCGAGACGGTTATTGTCGGCCGTGTGGATATGCAGCCCGTCATCGATTCGGCCGAGCGATTGACGCGTCGGGGTGAGTGGTTCGTTTCGGCGCAGTGTGTTCGCGTCGAATCGCCCAGCCTCGAGAAATTGAGGGGCCAGTGGCTCGAGTTCGGTATTCCCGCAACGCAAGTCGCTCGTGTCCTCGATTTTCAGCGGCGCTGGGGTGGACTGGTTCTGCCGCCATCTGTGGACTACGAGGGCGGGCCGAAAATGCTGTGGGGCGACATGCTCGCGGAGGAGTCCAAGCGTGTCGGGTGGTTCGAGGCGGGGATTCAGCGTGTGTCGATGGCCTACGACTTCCTGATCGGTCCCGCAGGTGAATTCGGCATCGACACTGGCCGGTGGGTGCCTTTGCACGCGAGCATCGAAGGCTGGATCGAATCGGTCGCGCTGGCTCACCACGCGTCCACCTGGGCCCAACAGCTCAGCACAATTCGTGGTGACGCGATCGATGACTTGCCGCCCCGCGACTTCGAACCCGTGCCCGAGGTGCGCGGCCTTGCCGATATGTGGTGGCGAGGGCCGGATTCGTTGATCGCGATCCATACCGGAGAGGCTGTGGGCTTTGACCAACCAAGGTTGCGGGTCGCGCGCGTCTATGGCGGTCTACGCGGCGGATCGCAGTGAACGTGCCGTGCCACCGGCACCGCTGGTGTCCGCTTGTCGGCATGAGCGCACGTTGGGAGGCCCTGTCTACCAACAATTCTGGACGGCCGGCCAACGCCAGCGCAGCGGCAGTTGAGTGCGTTCGTAGCGCCGAACTCCCAGCGCGTCGGCGATCAGTATCGGAAGCGGGCCTTGTCGCCGTTGATACGGATGAGAAATTCTCTGAGCGGCGGCCCGCCATCCGTCGGTACGAGGACGAGTCCCTGAGCCTGTATCGCTTCATCGGCTTCGGCGGCAGCCCTCGAGTCACCGCGCTGCCAGGCCTTACGGGAAGCAGTGAACAACGGCTGCAGAGCCGGCCACACAGGTCCAGGCTCGAACATGCAGTCCGTCCAGAACATGTCGACGGCGTCCCGGGTCAAGGTCCCCATGATTTCACCTGTACGAACAAGCTGCCAGCTTGGATCAGTCATCATGCTCACTTTGCTCAATTGTCCACTCCAAGCACTGGGCCGACCAGGTCGGACAACAGGCTCGAGACCTTGCACCATACTCAATTCGGCATTTCCGGACGTCCTGCGCCTCAGCCCGTCTGGCTCGCCGCGAACCGGCCGGATCGCGGCAGTTGAGTGCGTTTGGCGGGTGCTGCGTTAGAGGGGATTCGGGGTGTCTGGTCGTGGTGATACGGGTTTGGTTTCGTAGGTTCGCAGGACCAGAGAGGTTGTGACAGGACCGTATCGGGCGATGGTGTCGACGATCTGCTCGATTCTTTCGGAGTTGGCGGCGAACACGTCGATGAAGAAGCAGTCCTCACCGGTGAGCCGGTAGACGGTGGTGATCTCGGGGACTTCCGCGAAATGGGCTAGAGCGGTGGTGAGGTGGGTGTGGGTGGTGCGTAGCCGGATAACGGCGTGCAGGTTCAATCCCAGTGCGGCCGGGTCGACCACGGCGCGGTAGCCGGTGATGACGCCGGATTGTTCGAGACGTTTGATTCGAGCCGAGACCGCGGGCTGGGACAGATTGACCCGGCGACCGATCTCGGTGACTCCCAGGCGAGCCTCGGTTTGCAGCAGTCTGAGGATTGCTCGGTCGGTTGCGTCCAATGAAGCCGTGGTTTGTGCGCTCATCTGCCTTCTATCCATCAGCCTGCCGTGACAGCGGCGGATGAATCACACAGAGTTGTCGATCGAAACGCCCGCGCCACCCCCTACTCGGGGAATGAAAGGCCACGATAGTGCACCGATTGATCGTTCCTGGCATCGATGACTCCGATGCCGATCACTGGCAGAGCCACTGGCAATCCGAATGGGACACTGCGGCATCCCGAATCGCTCCCGCATCCTGGAGCGAGCCCGATCTCGAGGACTGGCTCGATGCCCTCGACCGTGCCGTCGACGCCAACGATTACCGGAGGATGGTAGTGGTCGCGCACAGCCTCGGCTGCCTGGCAGTCGCCGAATGGTTGATCCGCCGCCGCCCCGGCACTGAAGCTGTGATCGGTGTGTTCCTCGTCGCACCCCCCGACAGCGCCGGCGCGAACTTCCCCACGGCCGCACGCGGATTCGCGCCGACCTCGACCATGCCGCTGAAGCCGCCCGGCGTGGTGGTGTCGAGCGACAACGACCAATACTGCACCTCAGCCGCCGCATCCGCCTTGGCAGCCAGGTGGCGGCTCAACCACATCGTCACGCACGGTCTCGGCCACATCAATTCCGCCAGCAACCTCGGTACCTGGCAAGACGGGCGCGACCTGTTCACCGTGTTCACCGCAGGACTCGGCCATCAGTGAACGCGCTGCGGCGCGAGCGACCCCCAATGGCCGCCGAGCGCACGACATTCGGCACGAGCGGACGTCTCGGGACGATTGCGAAAGCTCGCTCAGTTCGCAAGGTCGGCCAGTTCGAGTGGCGGATGTTCAGTATTCCGAAGTGTCATATTCGCCCGCATGCAATGTGTTGCACAGCAACAGATCCGATGAAGCGGGCTCGTGCTGAGCGGGTCGATTTGAGCGATGAGTGGCTTGTGCGGATGTTCGGGCGCTCCGCGTGCATTTCGGGCTGACCGTCAGTGTGCGGTGAGTCCGCCGTCGACGACGAACTCGGCTCCGGTAACGAACGAGGATTCGTCGCTGGCCAAAAACAGCATCATAGGAGCGATCTCGGCGGGGCTGCCTGCGCGGCGCATGGGGGTGCGCACGATGTCGGGTTGTTGGTCGCCCTGCTGGTCGAGCAGGTCCTGGATCATCGGGGTGGCGATGACTCCGGGATGCACGGAATTGACCCGGACGCCGCGGGTCGCGTATTCGACGGCGGCGGTCTTGGTCAGCAGTCGCACTGCTCCTTTGGATGCCTGGTACGCGGCAGCGGCACCGCTGCCGACAATCCCGAGCACCGAGGAGGTGTTGATGACGGAGGCGTTGCCGGAGGCGCGCAGCAGAGGCATAGCGGTCTTCATCCCGAGCCAGGTGCCGGTCTGGTTGACCGCGACCACCCGGTCCCAGGCGTCCTTTGTGGTCTCCTCGATACCGGGCCAGTCCACGACGCCGGCGATGTTGACCAAGACATCGAGGCGGCCGAAGCGTCGCCGGGCCAGTTCGATCGCCTCGCTCCAGTTCTCCTGCGAAGAGACGTCCAACCGGGCCGCCAGCACATCGGCACCCTCGGCGTGCAGGGATGCGGCCAGCCCTTCCACCGCGTCCTGGGCGATGTCGGTGACGACCAGGCCGGCCCCTTCACGGGCGAACAGTTCCGCGGTAGCTTGTCCGATGCCGCCGGTCGCGCCCGTGATCAACGCGACTTTGCCGACGAGCCGTCCAGTCATAAGGTGCTCTTTCTCTCGTTGTGATTGCTGGTAATTCAGGCTGCGGTGTAGCCGCCGTCGGCCGCGACGACCGCGCCGGTGATGAAACTGGACCGTGGCGAGGCCAGGAAACCGATCACCTCGGCGATTTCCCCGGGCTGAGCGACGCGGCCCAAGGGGTGGGCGTCACCGAAAGAACGTAGATACTCCCGGCTGTCGGCGCGGAAGTTGTCGAGCATGTCGGTCTCGATCACACCAGGAGCGACGACATTAGCCCGGATACCGTGCGGACCGCCTTCCAGCGCAAGCACTTTGGTGAGCTGCGCCAGCGCCCCCTTCGACGCGCTGTAGGCCGCCGCCTCGGCCAGGCCGACCGTGCAGGCGAACGACCCGACGGTGACGATCACACCCCCGCCGTGTTCGCGCATCACCCGGAACGCCTCTCGAGCGTGCAGAAACGACCCACGGGCGTTGATCGACATCAGTTCGTCCCAGTCGGCCGCGGTGGTCTCGGTGATCGGCTTGTTCACCGATCGGCCGGCATTGCTGACCAAGATGTCCACGCTGCCGAACCGGTCGATCGCCGCGGCAACCGACCGCACTGCGGTTTCCTCCAGGGCCACGTCGCCTACCAGGGTGGATACGCCGTCGAACCGGGTAGCGAGATCATCCACCTCGGGGCGAAGGTCGGTGGCCAGCACTCGCGCGCCGCGGGCGTGCAGCCAGGCGACCGTGGCGGCGCCGACCCCGCGGGCGGCGCCGGTGACCAGCGCGACCTTGCCCTCCAGTTCACGGCTCATCGTCGTGCCTGCTCTCGGTGTTCGGCAGCGGCGGACTCGCGATAGAGGACGAGATGTTCGTGATAGAGCACGCCGTCGCGGATGTCGCCCGTCGCGGTGAAGCCGGTGTCGTCCACGTAGTCGAGGTGGTTCCCGGTCACCGTGTAGCGACCGGTGTAAGCGCTGCGCCGTTCGCCGCGCGCTTCGTCGTAGCGCCCGTCGGCGCGCAACTCCTGCCGGATGTGCCCGTCCGCGGTGACCCATATGCCGACCACGTCGATATCGCTCGTCATACCGATCAGCGTCGGTGATGAAGACAGGCGATGGCAGGACGTGTGGTGGCTGGGTGTACCGCACCCACCCAACCGGGTGAACCGCGACCTACGCTGGTGGCTATGGCCAGTGACGAGCTGGGTGCGTTCCTGCGAGCGCGCCGCGCACAACGATCTCCGGCGGACGCGGGCGTGCTCTACTCCGGCCGGCGCAAGGTGACCGGACTGCGCCGCGAAGAAGTTGCCGTACTCGCTGGGGTGAACGCCGACTACTACACCCGCCTGGAGCAGGGGCGAGAGACCAACCCATCACCACAAGTGCTCGACTCCCTCTCCCGCGCACTGGATCTCGACCCTGACGCCCGCGAGCACCTGTACCGGCTGGCGGGCGCCGGTCCGCCCGGCACATCCACCTCCGTACCCCAGACCGTGAGCCCCGAACTGCGGCAACTCATGGACGGCTACCCGCACACCCCCGCTTTCGTACTCAACCGCGTCCTGGATGTATTGGCCACCAATACCCTTGCCGCCGCCTTGTTTTCACCATTCCGCGCGGTGGACAACCTCGCTCGCATGACCTTCCTCGACCCCGCCGGGCGACAGTTCTACGCAGACTGGGACTGGACCGCCCAAGCCACCGTGGCAAACCTGCGAGTAGCCGCGGGCTTCGACCCCCACGACCCCGCTCTGACTAGCCTGCTGGCCGAACTCACCGAGCGCAGCGAGCCCTTCCGCGTCTTGTGGAGCACCCACCAGGTGCGCGGCAAGACCCGCGAACCCAAACACCTCATGCACCCCGATGTCGGCCCGCTCACCCTCACCTACCAGGCATTCGATGTGCGCGGCGCCCCCGGCCAACAACTGATCATCTACCACGCCGAACCCGCCACACCCAGCGCCCACGCCCTCGCACTGCTGAGCAGCCTCCACGCCACCACGCACGCACGCACGCTCGACACCTGACCGCCCCGCCAACCCATGGCACAGTCATCACATGATCGGCATGAGCGCGCACTGAAAACGCTCGAGTTCACCTCGGGCCGTTGATGTTTCGCGGAGTCGTCCGTACCCGGGCGCGGTAGCAAGGGCCGAGCGCGCCCGCCATCGAATTTTTCGGCCAGGATCTCGGCAGATACCGCTCCCAGATGGCGCGGTTCAGGCGCGCGACAACGCGGCGGCCTGGACACGCAGTCCGGTTGAGGTCGAAGTGATACCCGTCAGATCGCGGACCACGAGATCAGCCGCGCTGTCCTTCGCGGCCTCGCCGACCCCGATGATCCGATACGGCGTGGCCGCGGCAGCGGCTCGGATGCCGGTAGCACTGTCTTCGACGATGACGCAGTCCTGGATCGGCACGCCGAGTTTGTCCGCCGCCAGCAGGTAGCCCTCGGGATCCGGTTTGCCCAGCCGAACCTCGCCGGCGGTGATCAAGACCGGCGGTGTCGGCAAGCTGGCCGCGGTCAACCGGGCCGCCAGCAGTGGTGCCGAGGCCGAAGTCACCACCGCCCAGGGGTGGACGAGCTGACCCAGCAACTGCCGCGCGCCGGCGATCGGCCGGGTGTCCACGGCTTGCCCGATCTCGATGGCATCGATTCTGGCGAGGGCGTCGCGATGGAGGTCGGGCGGCAGGAACAGGGCCACCGTTTCCGCGGAGCGGCGGCCGTGGACGCCGTCGAGTACCAGCGCGGGGTCCAGTCCGTACTCGCCGGACCACTGCCGCCAGGAGCGTTCACCGCTGTCGACGGAATCGACCAGGACCCCATCGCAATCGAAAAGTACCGCTTCACAAGGGATATCGATGTCGTGCTGTTCCTGCGCCGGGTCCGCGGTCATGGTGCCCACTCTGCCATGATCAGCCAGCGGGCCGCCGTCGGAAGGCCTCGGGGCTGTGCCCGGCCCAGCACTCCCAAGGGCGTTCGGAGTTGCCGGACCCCGGCACCGAACCGGACTGCTCGAGTGCCGGTGAGCAGACACAACCGACCGCCGCTACGGCACGAGCCGCACCGCGAGCTTGCCGCGGGTGTGTCCACCAGCGACGCGCGCGAGCGCTTCAGGGGCTTGTTCGAGCGGGAACACGGCCTCGACCGTCGGATGTAGCTTGCCGGACTCGACCAAGGCGGTCAGCGCGTCGAGGCGCTGCCGGTCGACGCGTGCGGCGAAAGTGTCCCCGGTGATCCCGCGCTCCAACTCACCCATCGGATCCTGGGCGATGATCGACACCGCGCGGCCGTTGTCTCGGATTGTGGTGAGGGCGCTGTCGCGGGTCTGGCCCCCGGCGCCGTCGAACAACAGGTCGATGCCTCCCGGCACAGCGCGGCGGACCTGTCCGGCCCAGTCGGGATCGTGATAATCGAACACCGCCGCGGCACCCAGGCTCCGTAGATAACCGTGGTTGCCGAGGCTGGCCACACCCAGGACACGCGCGCCCACGGCTACCGCGATCTGCACCGCGCAGCTGCCGACTCCGCCCGAGGCGGCGGTAATGAGGACGGATTCCCCAGCCCGCAACCGTCCTCGGTCGATGAGCCCTTCGTGTGCGGTTCCCGCTGCGATCACCAGCCCCGCCGCTGCCGCGAAATCCGTGTCGGCAGGCATCGCGGCCACCCGGCCGGAATCCGCGAGCGCGAACTCGGCGAGCCCGCCGCCGGTCGGGAACGTCGTCGCGTAAACCCGCTGTCCCGGTTGGACTTCGGCGCCCGCCCCGACCGCTTCGACTACACCGGAGACCTCTTGGCTCGGAACGAACGGCACCGTAGTCCCGGGAAACCCTCCGCCCAGCATTCCCACATCCCACGGGCCCACGCCCGCGCAGTGGACGCGGATCAGCACCTGGCCGGGGCCGGGGTCGGGCGGTGGCGGCAACTCCTCGACAGTGACACTCTCGATCCCGGTCAACTCCTGGGCCACGGCAACACGCACGGCTACCTTCTTCCTCGGTGGTCGGACATCCAGCATGACCGACTCACCGAGCCGTGCATCGCAGCCTCGACACCTCCGTGTGTCGGACCTATCGCTTCGATGCCACCGCGATCATTCACCAGTGAGCAGCCCTTCGACGGACCCGACCCTCGCACCCCCGCTTCTGGAACCGGACGCTTTGTGCGGCCGATATCGGGGTGACGGGCTCGAACCGGTCGGGCAGACTGTGCGCCCGTGAACGGACCACGTGAGCGTGACTGGCAGGTACTACTACTGGGTGGCGCATCGGGTACCGGCAAAAGCCAACTCAGCTACCCGCTCGCCCGGCGTTATGGCGTACCGCTGGTCGAAGTGGACGATCTGGTCCTTGCAGTGCAGAAGATGACAACCCCGGACCAGCAACCGATGCTGCATTACTGGGATACCCATCCCGATCCCGGCAGTATTCCGGTTCCGGACGTCGTGGAGTTGCAGATCGCGATTGCCGAGGCGTTGCGACCTGCATTGGACGCAGTGGTCGGCAATCATTTGGAAACCGATACTCCGGTCGTCATCGAGGGCGACTATCTACTTCCCGCGCTCGCCGCGCAGGACTTCTTCGCCGGGCAAGAGGTCGGCCACCGGGTCCGCGCGGTGTTCCTGCATGAGCCCGACCCCGATCAGCTGGCCGCCAATTATCTGAGGCGGGAACCGGAGCGGGGCCAGCAGCGCACCAGGGCGCAAATCAGTGCGCGCTACGGCGATTGGCTGGCCGGGAGCGCCGAAGCACACGGTATTCCAGTGCTCGCCGCACGGCCGTGGGCCACCGCACTGGAGCGGCTGAGTGCAGTGGTGGACCACCCTCGGGAGAGGCGGCTGTCGACCTCGAAGAACATCCTGAAATCGGTATGAGCGCGTTGAAAACTGCTGGTAGCCAACGGTGTTGGGTAAGCGAGTAGAGATCGAAACTTCGGCACCGAGCGGACGTGTGAGCACTTCGGTGAGCCCGGCCTGATACCACGAATTGCCGCTCGCGAGTCGCGGGGATAGTGGGTTCGAGAGCGGCCGCGTCGCTGTTCGATCTCGAGGGGCAAAGCCCTTGTGGGGTCTTCGATTGCGGGCTGGGGTGCCGGGGACACCACCGACCCACGGGTTCTGCGTCGCGGGCAGGCATTATCGGCGGCGAATTGTTGTCAGCGCGTATGGGCTTTTCGATACGCCGGCGATATACGCCGACTTATACCTTCGACTCACTGAATCGCCTGTGTCACAGGGGATCTCGAGAAGTAGGAGAAGACGATGAGACTGCGCGAACTCACCGTGACGGCACTGCTGGTCCTCGGCATATCCGGCCTGGCCGCCCCCGCCCAAGCCGCCACCGGGTACGACCGCTGCCCGGATGGGAATTTCTGCCTCTTCAGCGCCGCCAACGGAGGCGGGCGAATCGCCTACTTCCGCCTCGGCTCCACCGATCTCCGCCTGCAGAATATCGACGGCCAAGCCTATTCGCTGTGGAACCGCACCGGCCGATTCTGGGACGGGTTCACCGAGTACAACTATCGCGGCGGCGTCATCTTCCGCAGCGGCCCCGGGCAACAGAGCAATATTCCGGCCGATGTCGCCACCCAGGTGCACTCGGTGAAGGCGGCCTGACCCGATCCGACGCGATCAGCGTCCCGCTGTCCACGGACCGAGAGGCACGCTGGGAATTAGCGGGACGCTGAGAAAGGGCATGATGATGGCGCGAAGCGGTCCAGTCGAGGCGTAGGTGGACGGAAGTCCCAGGTAGATGACAAGGCCAGTCATCTCCGACTGGCTATCAAGTGGCCTGGGCGGCCCGCCTAGAATTGGGTCGATTCAATCCCTTGCGACCCCGATTGGCGCAGATGACCCAGGAGTTTGCCGTGACGACGCCCGAGACCACTCAGACCATCGGCACCGCCCGCGTGAAGCGTGGCATGGCCGAGATGCTCAAGGGCGGGGTGATCATGGACGTGGTCACCCCGGAGCAGGCCAAGATCGCCGAGGACGCCGGCGCGGTCGCGGTGATGGCGCTGGAGCGGGTGCCCGCCGACATCCGCGCGCAGGGCGGCGTGTCCCGGATGAGCGACCCGGACATGATCGACGGCATCATCGAGGCGGTCTCCATCCCGGTCATGGCGAAGGCGCGCATCGGCCACTTCGTGGAGGCGGAGATCCTGCAGAGCCTCGGCGTGGACTACATCGACGAGTCCGAGGTGCTCACCCCGGCCGACTACACCAACCACATCGAGAAGTGGAACTTCACGGTGCCGTTCGTGTGCGGCGCGACCAACCTGGGTGAGGCGCTGCGCCGAATCACCGAGGGCGCGGCCATGATTCGCTCGAAGGGCGAGGCGGGCACGGGCGACGTGTCCAACGCCACCACGCACATGCGCAAGATCCGCCAGGAGATCCGCAAGCTCTCCTCGCTGCCCGCCGACGAGCTGTTCGTCGCCGCCAAGGAGCTGCAGGCGCCCTACGAGCTGGTGCGCGAGGTCGCCGAGACCGGCAAGCTGCCGGTCGTCCTGTTCACCGCGGGCGGCATCGCCACCCCGGCCGACGCGGCCATGATGATGCAGCTCGGCGCCGAGGGCGTCTTCGTCGGCTCCGGCATCTTCAAGTCGGGCAACCCGGCCGAGCGCGCCGCCGCGATCGTCAAGGCGACCACCTTCTACGACGACCCCGACGTGCTGGCCAAGGTCTCGCGCGGACTGGGCGAAGCCATGGTCGGCATCAACGTCGAGGAGCTTCCGGTCGATCACCGCCTCGCCGAGCGCGGTTGGTGATTTTCCGCGGGCGATAGAAAAGCCATCACGAGCAGGGACTCAGCGGAGTCCCTGCTCGTGCGCGTTGGGGACCTTGTGGATTCGCTGGCGGGCAGCCGACGGTCTCGGTACCGAGGGCGGCGATGTGGGGTCGGCTCGTCGCGCCCGGGTGTGTATCGAGAAGGCTGACTTCTGTGGATGAGGGCTGGGTGTAGGTCGTGGAGTTGCGGCAGTTGCGGTACTTCGTCGTGCTGGGGGAAGAGTTGCACTTCCGGCGGGCGGCGGAGCGGTTGTTCATCTCGACGCCGACGCTGAGTCAGCAGATCAAGGTGCTGGAGCGGGAGATGGGTGGGCCGCTGCTCAGCCGGGAACCGCGGGTGGAGCTGACGGCGGCGGGGGAGGTGCTGTTCCGGACCGGCAAGGAGGCGCTGCGGGCGGTGGACGCGGCGGTTCGGGAGACCAG
Source organism: Nocardia tenerifensis NBRC 101015 (assembly GCF_000308715.1). Lineage (GTDB taxonomy): Bacteria > Actinomycetota > Actinomycetes > Mycobacteriales > Mycobacteriaceae > Nocardia > Nocardia tenerifensis. The sequence continues at coordinate 11,453 of NZ_BAGH01000262.1, read as the reverse complement.
GCGCGCGTCCGCGGCGGGCGCGCCGGTGCTCCGCTTCGGGTTGCTCAACGGCGTACCCCCTTGGCTCCCTTCGCGAATCGAGGAACTGCTGCCGCCCGGCACGCGCATGGTGCTCACCGGCGGCACCACCGCCGACCAGGTCCGGCTGCTCGACGACGACGAGGTCGACCTCGCGCTCGTGCGCGCCCCGGTCGCCCTGCCGAGCCGATTCGCCCAGCACCCGGTGGCCCACGACGAACTCGGCGTTCTGCTGTCCGCCGCGCACCCGCTGGCGGAGTGCGACGAGATCGAGCCCGCGGACCTCACCGATCAGGAACTGGTCATGTTCGCCAGGGAATCGGCCGCCGGACTGCACGACGAACTGCTGCGCGCGCTGCGCGACCGCGGCGCCCACGTGCGGCTCAGCGACAGCGCCATGGGCCACGCTCAAATGGTCGCGATGCTGCCGCTGCGCCCGGACGTGATCGGGCTCAGCACCTCGCGCCCCGCCGACCGGCCCGGCCTCGCCTGGCGACCACTGTGCGGCGGGCCGTTGGTCGTCACCTATGCCGCGATCTGGCGCGTGCCGGTCCGCAATCCGGCTGTGCGGACCCTCGTCAGCGTGCTGCTCGGCGACACACCATGGCAGCCGCCCGTACCCTGATCACGCCTGTCCGCCCGGTTTCGTGGACGCACTGACGGCGACGCACCATGGCAGCCGCCCGTACCCTGATTACGCCTGTCCGCCCGGTTTCTTGGATGCACTGACAGCGACGCACCATCGCACCTCGCACGCTGACTACGCCTGTCGGTCAACCCTTTCCGAGGTTCTCGGCACCATGCCCGCGCGACTCTTCTCCGCTCCACACCATCGTCTTACTGTTCTCACAATTGCGCTGGGTAGCTTCACCTTTCGATGCCTGTCGACCATCGCGTCGGTAGCTCGCGCCGCATCACCGTCGATGTACCAGCCGAACGCAAAGGACGAGCAGTTGAAGCTTCGCAAGACCGGACGCACAGCGATCGCAGGGTTGGCCGTCGTCGCCGCACTAGGCCTTACCGCCTGCGGGAGCGACGACAAGAAGGATTCGCCGAAGCCGTCCCGCACCACGACGAGCGCGCCCGCCAACGCGAATCAGCCCGCACCGCCGACCGTCGAAGAGCTGAACGCGTTGCTGCAGAAGGCCCTTGACCCGTCCGTCCCCAGCGCGCAGAAGCTGGATCTGGTGCAGGGCATCGAAGCCGACCCCGAACTGCCCAACCGCCTCGCGCAGGCGTACAAGGATGCGAATGCCAAGGCTGAGATCACCGGTGTGACCGCCTTCGGCGAGTCCGTCAGCGCCCAGGGCAAATTCACTATCAACGGCACGGAGAACCCGGTAGACGTGCCGTTCGTGCTCGACCGCGGCAAATGGAAGGTCCAAAAGTCTTGGGCTTGCAACGCATTGGGCGCCCTCAACCTCCAATCCCCGGCCTGCGCCAGCTGACACCCGCCGGACGCTTTCAAAGCCCATGCGCGACAGTGCGATAGCGGAGTCGGTGGCCCGGAACCAGCACGCCGACGAAGCGCCCGCCGAGCACTTCGGACTCGGTGGCGCAGGCCGGGCGCATGACTCGTATGCGGTGACCAGTAGGTGTGCAGGTGATGGTGCGGGTCGACGGGCACGCGGTGTACCTGCGGCGTTAGCGCCGGCCTAACGCCGATTCGGAAGTGCGACATGGACACTCGGTCGGCGCGATGGTCGAGTGGAGGCATGACAGATAGCACAGCAGCAGAGCGGGTCGTCATCGTCGGTGGCAGCTCGGGCATGGGATTGGCTTTGGCCACCGCACTTGTGGAACAAGGCGCCGAGGTCGTCATCGCCGGTCGCTCGGCTGACCGGCTCGCTGACGCGGAGCGCAGCTTGCCCGCTGGGCCGGGCAAGCTGCGCTCGATCGTCGCCGATATCGCCAGTGAGTCCGATATCGAGCGGCTGTTCGGCGAAACCGGACTCATCGATCACGTCGTCACGACCGCGGTCGACGTCGAGGGCGTGTACCAGCCGATCGCCTCGTTCGATCTCACGCTGGCCCGAAAGACCTTGGACGCCAAGCTGATCGGGCCCGCTCTGCTCGCCAAGCACGCGAGGATCACGCCCGGCGGCTCGCTCACCTTCACCTCCGGCATCGCCGCCTACCGCCCGGGTCCGGGCTCGTCCATCGTCGCCGCCGCCAACGGCGCGCTCGCGTCCCTCGCGTACGCCCTGGCGGTCGAGATGGGCCCGACCCGCGTGAACGTCGTCTCCCCGGGCTGGATCGACACGCCGATCTGGGACACCATCGCGGGCGCGGCCAAAACCGAGCGCCACCAGCAACTCGCGGACCGTCTTCCGGTGGGGCGCATCGGCCAGCCGGCCGAGGTCGCGGCGGCCATGCTCGCCGTCATGCGCAACCCGTTCATCACCGGCACCGTCTTGCACGTCGATGGAGGTCAGCGGCTGGTCTGATACATCTCGTTAGGTAGATATGCGCATCTAACGCATTGCTCCCGACGAGAGCGAAAAGCGAAGAAAGCCTCAATCGACACGAAGCGCTGGGCGATCCGGATGATCCCATCGAACGAAAAACGTTGGCTCGCTGCCGTTCTCACCAGCGACGAGAGCGGGAATCGTCCAGCGATCTTCATCCGGCGTATTCCGCCGCAACGCCTGTTCCGACATCTCGAGACGCACGGACAGATCGAACTCGAGATACCGCTCCAGCAACATCGGCCCGGCGACGATCAGCACCGTGCCGTCCGCAGCGGACCGAATAGCGGCCCGGGCCGAACGATCCGTCACCTCGTCCCACAGCGCGGGCAGCCAACGCCCCGCACTGTGCAGCGCATCGACGACCTCACGCCGAAGCGCCTCGTAGTCGAACCAGACCGTGCGATACGAGACCTCGTCGCGCCCGAACTCGACACGAAGCGACGCGGGCCGGACGTAATCATGCAGCCGCACCACCTCGGCGGCCCTCCCGGTATCGCGCAGGCCGGCGGCGACGCGCTCGGCGAGGTCGACTGGCCGAGCCGCGTCGGCCCCGTCGATCGCGACCACGCGATAGCCGGGCAGCGCGCGAACGCCCTCGACGAGACGCTCGACGAGGGCGGCCTGGGAGATCGGAACGAACTGCGGCACAGCTCCATCAGAGCAAACCGCGGGCACGGGCGTCGTCGGCGGTATGCGCAAGGCCGAGTGTGATCAGACATAAACGGCCCGGCCATGCGCGTTGGTCCGTCGTGTGACCGGGATCCCACCGCAGGTCGAGCACCCGACGGCCGAGGGCGACCCGGCAGGCCCGGCGCGTTAATCTCAGCCCATGGCGACAATCGAAGAGGCGCTGGAGATAGAGCGGCTCGAGCGTGACATCTTTCGTGGGGCGTCCACGAAGACTCAGCTTCCGCGCACGTTCGGCGGACAGGTCGCCGGTCAGGCGCTGGTGTCGGCGGTGCGCACGGTCGAGCCGCGGTATCAGGTGCATTCGCTGCACGGATACTTCCTGCGGCCGGGCAACCCGGACCAGCCGACGGTGTACCTCGTCGAGCGGATACGGGACGGCCGCTCGTTCTGCACCCGCCGCGTCACCGGTGTGCAGGACGGTCAGGCGATATTCACCATGTCGGCGTCGTTCCACATCGGCGACGAGGGTCCGGAGCATCAGGACGAGATGCCCGCGGTCCAGTCGCCGGACGAGCTCCCCGACGCCAGCATCACGATGAGCCCCGAGCGCCTGTGGGCGATGCGCGAGTGGGAGCACTGGGACATCCGGACGGTGCCGCAGGAGCAGGTGACGCGCCGCGACGGGGTGGTCTCCCAGCAGCAGGTGTGGTTCCGCTACCGGCACCCGCTGCCCGACGACCCGCTGTTCCACGTCTGCACCCTCGCCTACATGAGCGATATGACCCTGCTCGGCTCCTCGAAGGTGACCCACCCCGACGAGCAGACGCAGAACGCCTCCCTCGACCACGCCATGTGGTTCCTGCGCCCCTTCCGCGCCGACGACTGGCTGCTCTACGACCAGTCGTCGCCGTCCGCGGGCTTCGGCCGGGCGTTGACCGGCGGCAAGATCTTCAACCGCGATGGTCAGATGGTGGCGGCGGTGGTCCAGGAGGGCCTCATCCGCAACCTTCGCGACTGACCGCGGGCGACATCGCGCCCTGCCTCGAGGAGGCGCCGCGAGCGTTTGTCGACCGTGGTGGTGCGAGTGTGGCCGACCCGCACCACCACGGCCGCCTGACTTCGATCAGGCTTCAGCCCACCTGGACACGCAGGTGGCAGACCACTGTGTCGTTCATACGGCGCAGCACGCGTTCGAGTTCATCGCTGCGGTGGCTGGGCAGGACGCGGTTCCAGCCGACGGGGGGATCGACCTCGGCGATGACGACGACCTTGCGCCGGCCCGCGAAGTTCTCCCGGACGTAGCACGCCACCGGCCCGCCGACCGTCGCGTCGCCGTCCTCCAGCAGTACCAGTCGCACGTCGGGGTGCCACGCCTCCCACGCCTTGGTGAACGCCTTGACCGACTCGCCGGGCAGGCAAACATGCACCGCCACAACGTCTTTGCCGATGGATAGCGCCGCGGACAACGCCTCGCAGCTGAGGTCGGAGACCTCGGACACCGGCACCACGATGACGGCGTCGCGCGCCCGCGGCGGCGGCGGAACCTCGTCGGAGCGGCGGACCGCGCCGATCCTGCCGTAGGTGTCGCGGATGCGCTCCATCCCGACCACCAGCGCGGGCAGGATCAGCACGATCAACCAGGCGCCCTCGGTGAATTTCATTGCGGTGGTGACGATCGCGGCGACACAGGTCAGGACGGCACCGAATCCATTGAGCGCCAACCGCCATCGCCAGCCCGCGGTCCTCGTCAGCAGCCAGTGCCGCACCATGCCGACCTGCGCGATGGTGAATCCGACGAACACGCCGATCGCGAACAGCGGCACCAGCGCGTTCATCTTGCCGTTGGCGGCGACCAACAGCACGCCGCCGGCGACGGCGAGGGTGAGCACCCCGTAGCGGTACACCTCGCGCGGCGAACGCACCGCGAAACGATGCGGCAGGCAGTTGTCGTCGGCGAGGATCTTGGTGAGCGTCGGCAGCCCGCCGTAGGAGGTGTTGGCGGCCAGCGCCAGCAGTAGGACGGTCGCGAATTGGACTATGTAGTAACCGATTCCGTGCCCGAGCGCGGCCTCGGTCAGCTGCGAGAGCACCGTCGTGCCGTCGACCGGTCGCACCTCGAACTTCTCGATCAGCACCGCGAGCCCGATCAGCATGGCGCCGAGCAACGCACCCAGCGCGACCTCCGCGCGTTGCGCGCGAACGACTTTCGGCGCCGCGAAACTGGGCACCGCGTTGGCGATCGCCTCGACACCGGTCAGCGCCGCACAGCCACTGGAGAAAGCCTTGAGCAGCAACAGAACTCCGACGGTGCGCATGTCCAGCACCGTCGCGGTCCCCGCGCTGACGCTCGCCGGTTCGGACCGCACCAGCCCCGCGACGATCACCGCGCCGATGCCCGCCACGAACACCACGGTCGGCGCCATGAACGCGCGAGCGCTCTCGGTGATCCCGAGCAGATTCAACGCCGTGATGCCGGCCAGGATCGCGACGCACACCCACACCGTGTACGGCAGCAACGCGGGAAACGCCGAGGTCAACGCCGCGACACCGGCCGCGATCGACACCGCCACGTTCAACACGTAGTCGACGATCAACGACGCGGCGGCGGCCAGGCCGGTGCGCGGCCCGAGATGCGCCTTCGCCACCGCGTACGCCCCGCCACCGTTCGGAAAGGCCGCGATCACCTGCCGATACGACGCGACGAGCACCGCGAGCAGCGCGGCGATCGCCAGCGTCACCGGCAGGGTGAGGCCGAGCCCCGCCCCGCCCGCAGTGGCCAGCACCAGCACAATCGCCTCGGGGCCGTAGGAAACCGACGCCATCGCGTCGAGGGACAGACCGGCCAACCCGGTCGGCACGGTGAGTCCCCGGCGGCCGGCCTTCACCTCCGCACGCGGCAACACAGCAATCACCCTGTGAGTGTCGACCCGCGCCGACCGCCCGGACCCGTCCGTTGACGGAACCCTGACGCCGACCGTGAGCAGGCCCACACCCCGGCGGCTCGTAAACTCGGCGGGGTGAACGCTTCCCCGGTCGCCGCCCCCACCGCCGACCTCGCGCCGACCGGCCCGACCATCGGCGTGCTAGCCCTGCAGGGCGACGTGCGGGAACACCTCGCGGCCCTGGCCCACTGCGGCGCCGAGCCCGTGCTCGTGCGACGCCCGTCCGAGCTGGCCGAGGTAGACGCGCTGGTGCTGCCCGGCGGCGAGTCGACCGCGATCAGCAAGCTGCTCGAGGTCTTCGAACTGCTCGAGCCGCTGCGCGCGCGACTGCGAGATGGCATGCCCGCCTTCGGTTCCTGCGCGGGCATGATCCTGCTCGCCGACGAGGTGCTCGACACCAGGCCCGACGCCAAGCACCTGTCCGGCATCGATATGACGGTGCGCCGCAACGCCTTCGGCCGCCAGGTCGACTCCTTCGAGGTGGACCTGGACTTCGCCGGGCTCGACGACGGCCCGATGCGCGCGGTCTTCATCCGGGCGCCCTGGGTGGAACGCGCGGGCGACGGCGTCGAGGTGCTCGCGACGGTGCCCGACGGTCCGTTCGCGGGACGCATTGTGGCAGTGCGGGAAGGGAACGTGCTCGCCACGTCGTTCCATCCGGAGGTCACCGGCGATCTGCGGGTGCACCGCATGTTCGTGGACCTGGTGCGGGACGCGTAGTTCAGGCGGCGACGACCGCCCGAGTAGGCTGGAGAAGTTGTACCTCCGGCCGGGCCGGTACGGTACACACACCAACGTGCCATCGACCTGAAGGAAGTAGGGAATGAGCGGCCACTCCAAATGGGCCACCACCAAGCACAAGAAGGCGGGGATCGACGCGAAGCGCGGCAAGCTCTTCGCCAAGTTGATCAAGAACATCGAGGTGGCGGCCCGCACGGGTGGCAGTGACCCCGCAGGTAACCCGACGCTCTACGACGCCATTCAGAAGGCGAAGAAGTCGTCGGTGCCCAATGACAACATCGAGCGTGCGCGCAAGCGCGGCGGCGGCGAAGAGGCCGGCGGCGCCGACTGGCAGACCATCATGTACGAGGGCTACGGCCCCAACGGTGTCGCGGTGCTGATCGAGTGCCTCACCGACAACCGCAACCGGGCCGCGGGCGAGGTGCGCGTCGCGATGACCCGCAACGGCGGCAACATGGCGGACCCGGGCTCGGTCTCCTACCTGTTCCACCGCAAGGGCATCGTCACGCTGGAGAAGAACGGCCTCACCGAGGACGACGTCCTCATGGCCGTGCTCGACGCGGGCGCCGAGGAGGTCAACGACCTCGGCGACTCCTTCGAGATCATCAGCGAGCCGGGCGACCTGATCCCCGTGCGCAAGGCGCTGCAGGCCGCTGAGATCGACTACGACTCCGCCGAATCCGGCTTCCAGCCGTCGGTCTCGGTCGAGGTCGACGCCGACGGGGCCCGCAAGGTGATCAAGCTGGTCGACGCGCTCGAGGACAGCGACGACGTCCAGAACGTCTACACCAACGTCGACATCTCCGACGAGATCCTCGCGCAGCTGGACGACTAGCGCGGCCCCGCGCGTTCGTGCGGGCCGCCGGGCGTCTCGGTGAACGTCGGACTCAGTCCGGCAGGGTTTCGTAGTACTGCTTCATCGAGGGGTAGTAGTCCTCGAAATCGGGGCGGTCCGCATCCGTGCGGGCCGCCCCCAGTGCGTCCAGGTAGTACTCCCAGCCCGGACCGACCTCCGCGATCCGCGCCTCGGGCTCGAGGTGGTGGGTGAAGACGAGCTCGGTGGTGCCGCCGGTCTCGGTGAGCACGGCCTCGAGGTGCCAGGAGCCGTAGTCGTCGACGGTGGTGATCGCGAGTCGGCGCGGCGGTTCGCACACCTCGATGCGCGCGTCGCACCACGGTTCGCCCTCTTCGTAGGCCATCTGCACCTGGATGGTCCGGCCCGGGCCGGGCTCGCCCTTCCACGGGCCGAACCAGCGTGCGGTGCGGTCGGATTCGGTGATGCCGGCCCACACGTCCTCGATCGGCGCGCGGTAGGTTCTGGTCAGGATCAGGTCGCGTTTGCCGTCGGTGCGGTCGAGGCGTCCGGTGGGGCGGTTGGTCATCCGGTCTTCTCCTTGCGATCGCCGGGTGCGCGGCGGTGTTCGCGACGCGTCCGGTAGACCTCGGTTTCCAAGGCGTCGAGTCTGTGCTCCCACGCCGATGCCGTGTCGAAGCGGGCAATCCACTCGGCGAGCTCGGTGAGCGGCGCCGGATCGAGCGCGTAGTACCGCTGCCTGCCGACGAGTTCGGCTCGGACCAGGCCGCTTTCGCGCAGCACCCGCAGGTGCCTGCTGACCGCGGGTCTGCTGATCTCGAACCGGCCCGCGAGTTCGCCCGCGGTGAGCCGCGTTCCGTGCAGCAGCGTCAGGATCTCCCGCCGGACCGGATCCGCGATCGCGCTCGCCACTTCGTCCACGGCCAAAGCGTAACTAAGTGGTTACGCATTTGTCCATAGTTGTCCTGGCGTCCGCGAGCGCGGGAAAGGCGGCCGGTCGATCATCCGACCGGCCGCACTGGACGATTTATTCGCGCGTCACTCCGCGAGTTCGGTCCGGCTGGACCACTCGTACACGGGCAACCGCCCCTCCGGGGTGTCCTGCTCCTTGCGGGTCACCTTGAAGTGTTCGTAACCACCCTTGAACGGGACCTTCAACTCGATCCCCGGCGGGGTGATGGGGACGATTCGCGCGGGCATGTCTTTCGGCCCGCCCTCGAGGACAGCCTTCACAACAGTGCTCATCATCGGATGGTAGAAGCGTCACCACCCCGATTTCGTGGATTCACCGAAGCGCCGCGCGGAAAAATCTTCGGCGTCAGGGCACGGTGACGACCAGTTTGCCGACGGTCCGGCCGGTGTCGCCCAATGCGTGCGCCTTCGCGACGTCCGTCAGCGGGAAGCTGCCCGCGATCGTCGGCCGCAACCGACCGGACTCGACGAGCTCGGCCAGCGCGCGCATGCCCGCGTGATCGTCTTCCACCAGCATGCGGATCGCGCGCACGCCGAGCTTGCTCGCCTCCGCAGCGAGGTCGACGGCGCCGAAGGCGCGCAACGTGACCAGCAGGCCGCCCGGGCGCAGCGTGCGCAGCGACCGGATGCTGTTGTCGTCGTCGATCGAGTCCAGCACCGTGTCGACGTCGCGGACCGCCTCGGCCACGTCGGTGGTGCGGTAGTCGATCACCTCGTCCGCGCCGAGTCCGCGCAGGAACTCGTGATTGGGCGCGCTGGCCGTGCCGATGACGTAGGCGCCCCGCGCCTTCGCGATCTGGACGGCGAAGTGTCCGACGCCGCCCGCCGCCGCGTGAATCAACACCCGCTGCCTGGCCCGCAACTCGGCAGTGTCGACCAACGCCTGCCAGGCCGTGAGCGCGGCGAGCGGGATCGCCGCGGCCTGGACATGGTCGAGCGCGGCGGGCTTGCGGGCGAACGCGCGGGCGGGGCCGACGACGTATTCCGCCAGTGCGCCATGGCCGTTCGGGTAGGGGAGCATGCCGAAGAGCTCGTCGCCCGGTTGCCACAGCGTCACGCCGATGCCGGTCTCGGCGACCTCGCCGGAGACGTCCCAGCCGAGCACGAAGGGCGGCGCGGGCAGGAAGAGCCCGGCGATGGCGCGATGCTTCCAGTCGGTCGGGTTGAGGCCGGCCGCGCGCACCCGGATCAGGACCTCGCCGGGGCCGGGCGTGGGCCGGGTGAGCCGGACCTCGGTGAGAACCTCCGGACCGCCGAGGGTGTGCTGACTGATCGCACGCATGTTTTCGCTCATTGCACCGAGCTTGCCGGTTCGACGGTCGCCGGAAAATGGCACGATTGCCATTATTCGATATGATCGTGCCATGAAGGTGCATCGCGTCGTCGTGCTGGCCCTGGACGGGGTCTACCCGTTCGAACTCGGCATCCCCAATCGCGTATTCGGCAGTGCGCGAGGCAGATACGAGGTCCGCACCTGCTCGCTCGACGGCCGGCCGGTGCGCACCAGCGCGGACTACGCCATCGCCGTCGAGCACGACAGCGGCATTCTCGACACCGCCGACACCGTGGTCCTGCCCGCCTGCGACATCCGGATGACCCTCGGCGGTGACCTGCCACAACCGGTGCGCGACGCGCTCGCCCGGATGCGGCCCGGCGCTCGGCTCGTCGCGATCTGCACGGGCTCCTTCGTGGCGGCGGCCGCCGGCCTGCTCGACGGCCGTCCCGCGACCACGCACTGGCATCAGGCCGACCTGTTCCGTCGCACGTTCCCGCGCGTTCGCCTCGACCCCGCCGTGCTGTACGTCGACGACGATGACGTGCTCACCTCCGCGGGCGCCGCCGCGGGCATCGACCTGTGCCTGCACATCGTGCGGCGCGACCACGGCAGCGCGGTCGCCAACGCGGTGGCCCGGCGCTGCGTCGTGCCGCCGTGGCGCGACGGTGGGCAGGCGCAGTACATCGAGCAGCCCATTCCGCCGTCCACCTCCACGGGCACCGCCGACGCCCGGCAGTGGGCACTGGAAAACCTCCACCTACCCCTCACCGTCGATGAACTCGCCGCCCAGGCCCGCATGAGCAAACGCACCTTCGCCCGCCGCTTCAGCGAGGAGGTCGGCATGAGCCCCGGCCGCTGGCTGATCCAGCAGCGCCTCTTCCGCGCCCGCCACCTGCTCGAGTCGACCGACATGACGGTCGATCGCATCGCGGGCGAGGTCGGTTTCGCCACCGGGACCTCGTTACGCCAGCATCTGCACGAGGCGATCGGCGTGTCGCCACAGGTGTATCGGCGCACGTTCACGCAGACGCCGATATGACGCGAAACGCGTTGTCCTCCTTGCTAACTGCTCGTCAGCAGTGAGTCCGCATCATCGCTTCGCCGTCGGCCGGCCGAAATTGCCTACGTTCCGGGAATGGTGCAAGCCGCGCTGGCCGAAACGGTCAGCGCGGCTTGCGGCAATCGAGAATCCTCAGATCGACAGTGCCGAGCTCGAGCGTCCGGTGTGCTGCCGCGTCGAACCGGCTACGCGATCATTCCTCACGCCGGCGGGCTCGCAGCGTGGGCCAGTTCGGCGAGTTCGGAAAGGAACTGCGCCGAGGGGACGGGTTTGCCTTCCTTACCGATCGGTGACGGGGCCAGCGGCACGAGCAGGTCGGCCATCGGGGCGTGCAGCCACAGTGCCATCACGTAGAGGGCGGGGATGCGCAGCAGCCGAAGCTCGAAGCCGGCAGCCGAGAGCTGGGGAAGCTTTTGGACAGTCTTCAAGGTCTGGTCGGTGGCGAGGACGAACGGTCCCTCGGTGAACTGGGACATCTCCTGGCTGCCGTCCGGGGCCAGCGTGGTTTCGGCGCTGGTGAGGGTTTCGG
>NZ_BAGH01000263.1 GCF_000308715.1 Nocardia tenerifensis NBRC 101015 | reverse complement strand
CGGGCGCACCTTCGTCAAACGCATCTCCTGCTGCCTGGTCTACGAGGTGCCCTCCTGCGAAATGTGCACGAGCTGCCCCAAACGACCCGCCGCGGAACGCGAGGCCATGCTGGAAAAATTGGCTGCGGACAGCTGAACCGCCGCCGTACATTCGACGAGCGACCATCGACTTCGCACCGCCGCGAAACGACCACCTCGCGCACGGGAAGATCGCTGTATCGGTCGACTTGTCCACGGCCTCACCGCCGGTCGCCTAGGCGCACCCGGAGTCGCGGCGGGCCGAACAAGCCGGACGACGTGCACGGCGATGTGGCTGTGCCGATAGCATGGTCGCGCCGGGGCGCACTGCTGCCCTGACATGATCCGCGGGGACATCCCCGCACCCGAGAACTCCAAGGAGAGCGCTGCCGTGACCACCTCAGCCCGCACCAACCCTGCCCCCCGCGTCCGGGTGCCGGCCGGGACGACGGCGGGCGCCGCGGTGCGCGAGGCGGGCCTGCCGACCAAAGGGCCGGACACGATCGTCGTCGTCCGCGTCGACGGTGAGCTGAAGGACCTGTCCTGGACCCCGGACGTCGAGGTCGAGGTCGAGGCCGTCGCCGCCGACACCGAGGACGGCCGCAACGTCATCCGGCACTCCACCGCGCACGTGCTGGCCCAGGCGGTGCAGCAGGAGTTCCCCGACGCCAAGCTGGGCATCGGCCCCTTCATCAAGGACGGCTTCTACTACGACTTCCAGGTCGACAAGCCGTTCACCCCGGAGGACCTGACCAAGCTGGAATCCCGGATGAAGAAGATCATCAAAGGCGCGCAGCGGTTTTCGCGCCGGGTGGTCGAGGTCGAGGAGGCCCGCGTCGAACTGGCCAAGGAGCCGTTCAAGCTCGAGCTCATCGGCGACAAGTCCGGCATCGACGACCCGGAGGTCATGGAGGTCGGCGGTAAAGAGCTGACCATCTACGACAACCTGGACCCGCGCACCGGTGAGCGCGTCTGGGCCGACCTGTGCCGCGGCCCGCACATCCCGACCACCAAGTTCATCCCCGCGTTCAAGCTGACCCGCAGCTCGGCCGCCTACTGGCGCGGCGATCAGAGCCGCGAGGATCTGCAGCGCGTCTACGGCACCGCCTGGGAGTCCCAGGAGGCGCTCGACGCGCACATGCACCTGCTCGCCGAGGCGGAGCGCCGCGACCACCGCAAGCTCGGCCTGGAGCTGGACCTGTTCAGCTTCCCGGACGAGCTCGGCTCCGGGCTGCCGGTGTTCCATCCCAAGGGCGGCATCATCCGCAAGGAGATGGAGGACTACTCCCGCCAGCGCCATGTCGAGGCGGGCTACGAGTTCGTCAACACCCCGCACATCACCAAGGGGCACCTGTTCGAGGTCTCCAAGCACCTCGACTGGTACGCCGACGGAATGTTCCCGGCCATGCACCTGGACGCGGAGTACAACGAGGACGGCACCGTCCGCAAGCCCGGCCAGGACTACTACGTCAAGCCGATGAACTGCCCGATGCACAACCTGATCTTCCGGTCGCGCGGCCGGTCGTACCGGGAGCTGCCGCTGCGCATGTTCGAGTTCGGCTCGGTGTACCGCTACGAGAAGTCCGGCGTGATCCACGGCCTGACCCGCGTGCGCGGCATGACCCAGGACGACTCGCACATCTACTGCACCCAGGAGCAGGTGACCGAGGAGCTCACCAGCATCCTGAAGTTCGTCCTCGACCTGCTCAAGGACTACGGCCTCGACGACTACTACCTCGAGCTGTCGACCAAGGACCCGAAGAAGTACGTCGGCTCCGACGAGCTGTGGGAGCAGGCGACCGAGACCCTCGCGACCGTCGCCAAGGCCTCCGGCCTGGAGCTGGTGCCGGATCCGGGCGGCGCCGCCTTCTACGGGCCGAAGATTTCGGTGCAGACCAAGGACGCGCTCGGCCGCAGCTGGCAGATGTCGACCATCCAGCTGGACTTCTTCGAGCCGGAACTGTTCGAGCTCGAGTACACCGCCTCCGACGGCACCAAGAAGCGGCCGGTGATGATCCACCGCGCGCTGTTCGGCTCGATCGAGCGGTTCTTCGGCGTGCTCACCGAGCACTACGCGGGCGCCTTCCCGGCCTGGCTGGCGCCGGTGCAGGTGGTCGGCATCCCGGTCGCGGATACCTTTGTGCCGCACCTGGATCGGGTGATCGAGCGGCTGCAGGACGCGGGCGTGCGCGCGCAGGTCGACCGCAGCGACGACCGGATGCAGAAGAAGATCTTCAACAACACCGCGCAGAAGGTGCCGTTCATGCTGCTCGCGGGCGAGCGGGACGTCAACGCCGACGCGGTGAGCTTCCGTTTCCGCGACGGCACCCAGGTCAACGGCGTGCCGGTCGGGGAGGCGGTGGCCACCATTGTGGAATGGATCGCGAATCGGGAGAACGCGTCGCCGACCGCGGCGGGCTTCGAGATCAAGGGTCACGCATGAGTGAACGCACCGCGCCGGACGGACTGAGCGAGTTGAACGACGCCGCGGAGCAGGGCAGCATCGTCGACCGCGGCGCGGGGGAACCCGATCGGCTGCAACGACTCTGGACGCCGTACCGGATGTCCTACATCGCCGAGGCCGCCACCTCCGACCCGGCATCGACCGGGCATCCGTTCACCGACATCCCGAAGATGTCCGACGAGGACGGTCTGGTCATCGCGCGCGGCGAGCTGGTCTACGCGGTGCTGAATCTCTACCCGTACAACCCCGGTCACATGATGGTCGTGCCCTACCGCAAGGTGGCCAACCTCGAAGACCTCACGGTGGACGAGAGCGTCGAGCTCATGGCGTTCACCCAGCAGGCCATCCGCGTGATGAAGCGGGTCTCGCGGCCGCACGGGTTCAATGTCGGCCTGAATCTCGGTGGCGTGGCCGGCGGTTCGCTGGCCGACCACCTGCACCAGCACATCGTCCCGCGCTGGGGCGGCGACGCCAACTTCATCACCGTGGTCGGTGGCGCGAAGGTGATGCCGCAGCTGCTACGCGAGACGAGGGCGCTGCTGGCGGCGGCCTGGAAAGAGGCGTAGATGTGTTGAGCTTCTTCGGCCGCGACACGTTCGCCAAAGCGACTGCGCCGCTGGGCAAGGCACTGGTGAGCACCGGGCTCACCCCGGACGCGGTGACGCTCATCGGCACCACCGCCTCGATCGCCGCCGCGGTCACCCTGTTCCCGACCGGACATCTGTTCTGGGGGACCATGGTGATCTGGTTGTTCGTCATGTTCGACATGCTCGACGGCGCGATGGCGAGGGCGCGCGGGGGCGGCACGAAGTACGGCGCCGTGCTCGACGCGACCTGCGACCGGATGGCCGACGGCGCCGTCTTCGGCGGTCTGGCCTGGTGGGCGGTGTATCACGAGCATCATCGGCCGCTGTTCGCCGCGACGCTGGTGGTGCTGGTGACCTCCCAGGTGATCTCCTACGCGAAGGCGCGGGCCGAGGCCAGCGGGCTGTCGGCCGACGGCGGGATCATCGAGCGGCCGGATCGGCTCATCATCGTGCTGGTCGGCGCCGGGTTCACCGGGATCGGCGGATACTGGGGCCTGGACTGGCTGACGTACGCGGTGCACGTCTCGATGTGGATCCTGGCCGTGCTGAGCGTGGTCACGGTCTTCCAGCGGGTACTCGCGGTGCGCAGGTCGCCGGGCGCGCGCGACGTGATCCCGCTGGGCGGAAAGCCCGAAAACCCTACGGCGGGAACGGCGAACGCGACGGAGCTGCCGACGTGAGACCGCCGTGGCGGTGCGGCGTGGTGCGGAAAACGGGGGTTATGGCATGAGCAGTGTCGCGGAGCGGTTGAGCGACGCCGGATACGCGGCGGGCTGGCGGCTGGTGCGGGCGCTGCCCGAGGCGACGGCGCGGCGGCTGTTCGACGCGGGCGCGGATCGCGTCGCGCGCAAGGCCGATCGCGCGTTCCGGGCCGGTGGCGCGCCGAACCAGTTGCGGCGCAACCTCGCTCGCGTGATCGGCGGCTCGCCGTCGGACGTGCCGGACGAACTCATCCAGGCGAGCGTCCGTTCCTACGCGCGCTACTGGCGCGAGGCGTTCCGGCTGCCGTCGATGGACCACGCGGCCATCGGACAGCTCACGGTGGAAGGCACGTCGTACCTGGAGGCCGGTCTGGCCGAGGGGCGCGGCGTGATCCTGGTCCTGCCGCACTCGGGGAACTGGGACATGGCGGGGGTGTGGCTGGTGCAGAACCACGGCCCCTTCGCGACCGTCAACGAACGTTTGAAGCCGGAGTCGCTGTTCAAGCGGTTCGTCGCCTACCGGGAGAGCCTCGGGTTCGAGGTGTTCCCCCTGACCGGCGGCGAGCAGCCGCCGTTCGTCCAGCTGGCGAACCGGCTGCGCGAGAACAAGGTGATCTGTTTGATGGGGGAGCGCGACCTCACCGGCCGCGGCGTGCCGGTCACGTTCTTCGGCGAGCGCACCTGGCTGCCCGCGGGCGCCGCCAAGTTGGCCATCGAGACCGGGGCGGCGCTGCTGCCGGTGCATACTTGGTTCACCGCGGACGGCGAAGAGGGCTGGGGCATGAAGGTCGAAGCGCCGGTAGACGTTTCGAGTGGCGTCGCGGCCGCCACCCAACTGGTCGCGGATCGGTTCGCGGCGAATATTGCCGAGCACCCCGCGGATTGGCACATGCTGCAACCGATGTGGGAGGGCGACCTGTCCGACGCGCGGCGCGAACGCATCGCGGCGGCGCAGGCCGGGCCCGGCGGTTCGAGCGCGGCGGCGAGCGCGGAAGGCGCCCCATGAAGATCGGCATGGTCTGTCCCTACTCGTTCGACGTTCCCGGCGGCGTGCAGGCGCACGTGGTCGAGCTGGCACGGGTTTTCATCGAACGCGGGCATCGAGTGAGCGTGCTCGCGCCCGCCTCGGAGGACACGCCGCTGCCCGACTTCGTGGTGTCGGCCGGGCGCGCGGTCGCGATCCCCTACAACGGATCGGTCGCGCGGCTGTCCTTCGGGCCCATGGCCTACACCAGGATTCGGCGCTGGATCGACGGCAACGACTTCGACGTGCTGCACATCCACGAGCCCAACGCGCCGAGCCTGTCCATGCTCGCCCTCAAGATCGCCGAGGGGCCGATCGTCGCCACCTTCCACACCTCGACCACGAAGTCGTTGGTGCTCAGCACCTTTCAGGGGGTGCTGCGGCCCTATCACGAGAAGATCAGCGGCCGGATCGCGGTCTCGGAGCTGGCCCGGCGCTGGCAGGTCGAGGCGCTCGGCTCCGACGCGGTGGAGATCCCCAACGGCGTCGACGTGCCCGCGTTCGCGCGGGCGCCCATGCTGCCCGGCTATCCGCGCCCGGGGCGGACCGTGCTGTTCCTCGGCCGCTACGACGAGCCGCGCAAGGGCATGGAGGTGCTGCTCGGCGCGCTGCCCGAACTGGTGCGCAAGCACAAGGATCTGGAGATCCTGATCGTCGGGCGCGGCGACGAGGACCGGCTGCGCCGCGAGGCGGGCCCGCTCGCCGGGCATCTGCGCTTCCTCGGGCAGGTGTCGGACGCGGAGAAGGCCTCGGCCATGCGCAGCGCGGACGTCTACGTCGCGCCCAATCTCGGCGGCGAGAGCTTCGGCATCATCCTGATCGAGGCGATGGCCGCCGGAACCGCCGTGGTGGCAAGCGAATTGGACGCTTTCCGCCGGGTGCTGCGCGACGGAGCCGCCGGACTTCTTGTGCCGGTGGGTGATTCGGCGGCGCTCGCCGAGGCGATCCATCGGATACTTACCGACGACGAACGCCGGGCCGAACTCGTCGACACCGCGACCCAGGTGGTCGGCGAGTACGACTGGCCCGTGGTGGCCGAGCAGATCCTGCGGGTGTACGAGACCGTCACCGTCGGCGACACCAGGGTGCGGGCCGCCGGATGATCACCTTCTCCGCGACGACGGTGCTCGTCCTCGCGCTGATCGCCGCGGTCGTCGTCGCGATCGGCCTCTGGGCCTACTCCACCGCCAACCGGCTCGACCGGTTGCACGTGCGCTCCGACCAGTCCTGGCAGGCGCTCGACGCGGCGCTGGCCCGCCGGGCCGTGGTGGCCAGATCGGTCGCCGGGGCCATCGCCGGGCCGCCGGCCGATCCGGCGCTCACCGAACAAGCCAAAGCCCTTGCCGCGCTGGCGGATCGGGCCGAACGCGCCGGACGCGCCGAGCGCGAGACCGTGGAGAACCAGCTTTCCGGCGCGCTGTCCACGATCGACATCGAGAACCTGCGCCCGCAGCTGGTCGCCGAGCTGGCCGACGCCGAGGCGCGGGTGCTCATCGCCCGCCGCTTCCACAACGACGCCGTGCGCGACACCCTCGCCTTGCGCACCCGGCGCTCCGTGCGCCTGCTGCACCTCGGCGGCACCGCGCCGCTGCCCACCTACTTCGAGATCACCGAGCGGGCCACCCCCGCCGCGTCCACCGGGCTCACGGTCGACACCACCCGCACCACCGCGCGCATCGTCCTGTTCGACGACGTCGGCCGGACCCTGCTGATGCGCGGCAACGACCCGAAGACCCCCGACGTGTCGTTCTGGTTCACCGTCGGCGGCGTGGTGGACCCGGACGAGACGCTGCGCGACGCCGCCGTGCGCGAACTCTACGACGAAACCGGGTACAAGGCCGACCCCGACAGCCTCTGCGGCCCGATCTGGCGGCGCGTCGCCGTCTTCCCCTTCGACGGCGACCTCATCCGCTCCGAGGAGCTCTTCTTCGCCCTGCGCGTCCCCGCCTACGAACCCCAGGCCGCCAACCCCGCCGCCATCGAGCGCCGCTCCATCACCGGCAACAAGTGGTGCACCGCCGAGGACATCGTCCGCCTCGACAGCTCCGGCGAGACTGTCTACCCCTACAACCTCGACCAACTCCTCCCCGAAGCCGCGGCCGCCGCCTCCGGCCAAGCCCACCCCGAAGTCCGCTCCATCCGCTGACGCTCGAGATCGCAATCCCCGAATATCGATGGATTGCCGGACTTTTCGAGCCGGGTCTAGCGTGGGGTTCCATGGGGGATCCGCTCGAAGTACATCAGAGCAAGCTGCGCGCCACCGCGACCTGGCTGGAACAGTCGGCCCACGAATTCGCCGACGACGTGGACAGTCACATGCGCAAGGTGCACGAGTTCGTCGGGGGTGAGTGGCGCGGTGACGCGGCGAAATCGCACCAGAGTCCCTGGGACGATTGGGAGGAGGGGGCCCGGCGCATCATCGGTTCGTTCATCACCGACGCCGGCCTCCTGCGCGACGCCGCCGCCACCTACGTGAGAACCGATGGTGGATCGGCGGATTCGATCGGGCGCGGGGGCCGGGCATGACCGACTATCGCGTCAACGTGCCCGAGTTGGGGCGGCTGATCGATAAGTCCGCCGAACTGGAGAAGAAGATCGAGGAGCGCGTCGCGGCCATCGAGAAACGCATCGATGACCTGCACGTCGACTGGAGCGGTACCGGGGCGGCCGGTCACCGGCGAGCCCACAACGAGCGCGTCGCGGCGGTCGCCGAGATGCGTGCCGCCCTGCGAACCCTGCACGACAAGCTGCGCACCGCGCACGAGGCCTACGGCTGGGTCGGGCCCGCCAACCACGGGATGTGGCCGTGAGCGTCCCGATCATTCTGTGCAAGGCGAAGGAATATCATTCCGCCGGTGAGGCTTTCGGGGATTGCGCGACCGAGTCCGGCAGCGTGCACTCCGGGCTGGTCGGGGTGCTCACCGCCAACGCGGGCATGGCGGGCAGCGACAGCACCGGTGAAGACTGGGCGAGGCCTTACGACGAGGCCGCGAAACTGGCGATCGCCACCTCGTCGCAGTTGGTGACCGCCTTCGGTCAGGTTCGGGAACTGGTGGTCAACGGGGCCTACAACCACGAGGTCGCCGAGGCGAAGGCGAACCACAAGGAAGTTCCGCCACCGCCCAAGCCCGCGCCGACGCCACCGGCGAACCTCTCCCAGGAGGTGCCCTCGGCGCAGGGCCACGGGATTCCGGAGCCGTTCGGCTGGTCGATCATCAAGGACATCGTCGGCGCGCTGTGGCCCAACGGTGATCAGGACAAGTTGCGGGCCGCCGGAACGGCGTGGCACATCGCCGCCGGCGACTTCCACACCATCGCCGGCGAGGCGTCACAGGGCATCACCCTGCTCAGCAAGCAGAAATCCGTCGAGATCGAGACCGCGGTTCAAACAAGCAAGGACCGTCAGAGCGATCTCAACGACCTCGGCGACGCGTGCCAATCGCTCGGCGACGCCTGCAACGAATACGCCAACCACCTCGACGAAGCCCACAAGAAAATCATCGAGGAACTCGCCGAATTCGCCGCCGAAGCCGTCGCCGGCGAGGTGATCTTCGCCATCCTCGCCCCCTTCACCGCCGGCATCTCCGAAGCAGTCGGCAATTCCGCCTTGGCCGCCCGCATCGCCATGAAGGCCCGCCGCGTAGCGACCATCATCGGCGAACTCGCCACCAAAATCGGCACCCTGATCGGCCGCGCGGTAAGACCGCTGATCGAAAAGTTGAAACCCCTGTTCGAGAAGGTGCGGCAGTGGGTGGAGGCGGCCAAGACGAAGTTGGGGAAGACCAAGGAGCCGGGCGGCAAAGAACCGGAGCACTGGCCTAAGGGTAAGGGCAAAGATTCTTTCGAGGCGCTATCGGAGGAAGAGCAACGCAGGCTGAAACAAGAGCTTATGACAGACTCGAACAAGGCCTTCCCGCTCAGTGAAGCCAACGCCGAGAAGATTCTTCGTAGCGGACCGCCCGGAACGAAGGCGGAGGTGGCGGGCCCGGGTGGCGCAGGGGCGGATGTCAAATTCGTCGACGAAGCCGGCAATGTAGTCGCCAGGACCGAATCCAAGGCCATCAATGGTGGGCCGAACTCGTTCAACAAGGAACTGAGCCACGCGAGCAAGCAGGTTGAATACGAAGGACAGGTCCACGTGCAGGTACCGGAAGGAACCAAGGTCGAGGAATGGATGCACAAGTTCCAGGGCAGCCGCAACGATCAACAGCTCGGCAAATACAGCAAGGTGGATGTGGTATTCTCCGATCCGGCTGGGAACGTGCTCGGCAAGTACAATGCCGGTACCCGTATCCCGCGTTAGGTGCAGTGCGGTTGATTGAATCTAGGAAAGGTTAGGGGGATTCGTGAGCGAATCGGCCTATCTCGTGTGTCGCCCACGGGAAGTGATGCTTCCGTTGGGCAAGCCGATACGTCGGGGCGACGGCGCCATCGATCATTTCAATCTGGCTGAAAACGCTCGCAATTCAGCGGACGCGCGGCTCAATAAGGTAGTGTGGAAGTTTCTTGCCGACTGTGCAGGTCATCCGATCGAAATCAAGTCCAGCTATGATGCCGACTTCGAATCGGTAGCCGCCTTCAAAGAAATCGGCGGAGACGAGATCGGCGAAGTCGGCTTCGATGAATACGTCGCCGATTGGGCAGGATGAGCCGACGTGTGAATTCGCCGGGAGCTTCGTGCTACCAGGCGGAATCGGTCGTTGAGCCGCGGCGGTCGCACTGGATGGTGTAGCTCTCAGTATCGGAGAAGTGCGGTGCGGGGTCGGGACTCGTAACTTTTGTGCGCTCGGGTGAGTTGGGGGGTGCGGTGGAGGCGGGGATGGGTTGGGGGAGGGGAAGGTCGGGGATTTCGGCGGCGAGGTCGGTCAGGTTGGGGAGGCGCTCGCTTCGGATCTGCAAGGGGGCGAGGAGTTCTCGGGTTTTGCGGGACATTTCGGCCGCCGCTTGCTGGCCCGCTTCGGTGATGGCGGCAGCGAGTTCGGGTAGCGAAAGGTCCTCTGCCCTCGGTCCGAATCGTGTTTCGATGATGATGTTGTCGGCGTTGACGGTGACTTCGACTCGCTTGCCGCGCGCCGTGGCGGTGGCCATGAGTTCCGCGCGCTCGGCGACCAGGGACGCGGCGAGGCGCATCTGTTCGCGCGCCTCGATGAGGAGGTCCGTCGAGCGTGCGTCGAGATGTTCGTTCATTGTGTCAGCCCCCAGTGCGTGCGGCATTTGTCCGAATTTGTTGTCGCCGAACGTTATTCGTAGTTTAGCGGGGGAGTCGGGTGGCGTCTCGGCTCTGGGCGGACGGTCGGATCTCTCGGGGGTGTCTGGGTGGTGGAGCTGTGATCTGCTTCACGTTCGGGTACGGTCGCGACTGGATCGGCGCCGCGGTGGGTAGTGCTTTTCGGAGGGCACTCGGGCTTCGGTGCCGCGGTCCCGGCTGGTGGCGGGAAATGTTCGGCGTGCGGAGGTATGTGGATGTCTTATCTGTTGTTCGAGTTTCTGCTGCCGATTCTCGGGCCTGCCGCGGCGGAGTATTGGGCTTCGATATTCGTCGTGGGGCCGCTCTGAGAGGTCGGGGTTGCATCCTGTAGTCAGGTACGGGCTTATCGTCGAAGGATGACGATTTCGCCAGGTCGGGATGGTTGGGTGACTGCCTCTTGCACCCTGCCGACTGCCGAGCAGCCGATACGTGTTGCCGAGTTCGATCAGTTCTTCGCGGGCTTCGCGCGCGCCGTTCACCGGCCCGATCCCGGGCGGCTCGAGGTGGTCGTGGACCCGGTTGCCGAACCCCTGGCACGGGAGTTGGCCACGCGTGAAAGTAGTTGCTGTTCGTTCTTCACCTTCGACTTCGCCACTGCCGTTGAAGGATTGGTGATGGGCGTCGGAGTACCGCCTGCCTACGCCGGTGTTCTCGCTGCCTTCGCCGCTCGCGCAGAGTCGGCGATCGGGGTCGGCCGATGAGCGGGTTGCGCACGAGCCAGTTGGCCGCCGCGGCGGGGGTGAACGTGCAGACCCTTCGGTACTACGAGCGACGCGGGCTGCTCGCGGAGCCGGAGCGGACGCTGGGCGGACACCGGCTGTATCCGGAAGGTTCGGTGACGGTGTTGCGGGTGATCAAGGCCGCTCAGCGGCTCGGATTCACCTTGGCGGAGGTCGCGGAACTGCTGGCAGGCGCCCGGGTGGTCTCGAGGCGTCGGGCGGATGCGGGCTTGCGGGCGCGGGTCGCGGACAAGCTGGCCGAAGTCGACACGAAACTCGCCGAACTCGCCGCGGTGCGCGACACGTTGGCATCCGCGCTGGCGGCCGGTTGCGAAGACCTGCTTGCCTGCAGCGAAAGCCCTTCCTGCCCTGTCTCTTTCGATATCGCCGCACATGGTGCTAGTCGATCGGACGGTCGAGCCATCGGCCCTCTGCCATAACGGTGCGTTCGGTGAACTCGTGGAACCCGTTCCACACTTGTATGCGTTGCGGAACGAGTTGGATGTAGATGAAACCTGGCATGCTGCGTGGGTCGTGCGACACCTGGGCGTATCGGTCGGCGGCGGCGGGGTCGATCGCATCAACGGGTATGAAGGATGCTGCGGCATCGATCATGATCAGATCGGCGGTGTCGCCGATAGCGACTCTCGCTCGTGGAATTGTTCGGAGGTTGGCCACGGTGCGACTGCGCTCGAACGTGGCCGTGGTGAGGGCGTTCGTGTTCCAGATGTAGGCGACGGGGATGAGGTGCGGGCCGTCGTTCTTTCCCGCGGTGGCCAGCCACATTTGATGGCTGGTTCCGAGTCGGTCCAGCGCGTCCGCGCGCCGCTGCTCGAGGCTGCGCGGGAGGGGCAGCGGCACGGGTTCGGTGGTTGAGTTGTCTACGGTCATCGGTTGCCTTTGTCGAGTATGGCCGCGAAGCGCGGTGGGTAGGTGGGCTGGCGTGCACGCGCTCGGCCAGGCTTTGAAAGATCGAGCGGCGGGTGCGGTCACCGAGGACACTCCATCCGCCGCATTGGTAAGTTATAACTAACGGTTAGTTTCCACTTACCGACCAGACCTGTCAAGGGACCTTTGTCGGTCAGGCGATCGCAGATCGTCTGACTCGGCTCACGGACCGCTTGGAGACGGGCTCAACTCGGCATCTGCGCGCGTTGGAAACCCGTGCCAGCCAAGTGATCTGGGCGGCCAACCGTCGCGGTGTTACACAACGGCGGGCTACGTCGTCTTCACGATGACACTGTCGGAGTCGGGTAGGGAGCACTGAATGGCCGTTTCGCTGCAGAGACCATCAGAAGTTCGTGGCGGCGGTTCCGAGGCGATCAGGGACGAGTCGTCGCGGTCGTTGACCGACAACGACTGGCAAACCCATCGTGCCGCGGTGTACGGGGTGGCCTATCGAATCCTCGGAACTGTCGCCGAGGCCGAGGACGTGACCCAGGAGGTCTGGTTGCGCGTCGCGACCGCTGATATATCCGCGGTACGAGATCTGCGGGCCTGGCTGGTGACCTTGTCCGCGCGAACCTCCTACAACGTGCTGAAATCCGCTCGCGTGCGGCGCGAGTCCTATGTCGGGGCGTGGCTTCCCGAGCCGCTGCTGACCGGACCCGATTCCTCGGTCCCAGTGCTGATGGACGAGTCGGTGAGCACCGCGATGTTGGTCATCATGGAAACGCTCGCCCCGGCCGAGCGCGTCGCGCTGGTACTGCACGACGTGTTCGACTTTCCGTTCAGCCGCGTCGCCGATGTGCTGGGCAGCACCCCGGCCGCCAGCCGCAAGCTCGCCTCTCGTGCGCGAGCGCGGATCGCACGAGCCGAACCCCCGCCTCTGGCGTCGCGGGCCGTGACCGAAGGCATGCTCAGAGCATTCAAAGCGGCCGCCGAGGCGGGAGACATGGCACGGCTCATCGAATTGTTGCATCCCGAAGCCGTCTATCTGGCCGACGGTGGCGGCAAGGTGACCGCCGCGCGCAGGCCGGTCCGTGGCGCGGAGCCGATCGCACTGCTGATGATCAGGCAGACGCGGATCCGACGCCCGGACGCGTTCCGGATCATCGAGGTGAACGGGCAGCCCGCTCTGGCGACTTATCGTGCGGGCGAGCTGGTTTGGCTCGACACCATCGACATCGTCGACGGCCGGATCATGACAATGCGGCGACTGGTCAATCCCGACAAACTCGCCCACATCGGTCACATCTGAATCCGCTGTCTTGTCTCCCTGTCGCCACTTCCGCTGTGGGAGAGGCGATCCCGAGAGGAGGACGAACGAGATGGCACATGTGGTGATCATCGGCGGTGGTTTCGCGGGGGTGTGGAGCGCGGCCGGCGCCGCGTTGGCTCGCGCGGACGCGGACCTGCGCATCACGCTCATCTCACCGCATGAGCATCTGGTGCTGCGCCCACGCCTCTACGAGCCGAACCCGGACCTGGCGAAGGTGGCGCTCAGCCGGATCCTGCAGCCCATCGGCGTGGAGCACGCGCGAGCCTCGGTGAGCGCGATCGACACCGGTGCGCGTGCGGTGGTGGCCGGTGGGGCGAAGATCAATTACGACCGTCTGGTGCTGGCCGCGGGTAGTGAACTCATCCGCCCCTCGAGGCTGCCGGGTGCCGACCGGCTCTTCGATATCGACACCCTCGATGGAGCCCTTCGCCTCACCGACCATCTGCGCGACCGCGAGCAGTTCAGTGTCGTGGTCGTCGGCGCCGGGTTCGTCGGTCTCGAGGCCGCGACCGAATTGGCCGGGAGCGGCCGAGTGCTGCTGGTGGACGAGTCCCCGGTGATCGGTGCACAACTCGGTTCGGGCCCGCGCGCGGTCATCGAGGCCGCTCTGGACCAACTCGGCGTCGCACGCCGCCTGTCCACGACGGTCACCGAGGTCGGCGATGGATATGCCATCCTCTCCGACGGCTCCAGAGTCGAGGCCGACGCGGTGGTCTGGTCAGCTGGGATGAAAGCCAGTGCGCTGGCCCGGCATATCTCCGGCCGACTCGACCATCTCGGGCGGGTGCCGGTGGATCAGTGGTTGCGCGCGCTTCCGGAAGTGTTCGCCGCCGGAGACACCGCCGCGGCAGCCTTCGACACCGAGCACACCGTCATGCAGGCATGCCAGCACGCCACCCCGATGGGCAAGGTCGCCGGATACAACGCGGCCGCCGACCTGCTGGGCAAGCCGTTGCGCGAGTTCACCCCTGGCCCCTACGTCACCTGCCTGGACCTCGGCAACGCCGGCGCCGTCTTCACCCGCGACTGGGACCGCAAAGTAATGGCCTCGGGCAGCGACGGCAAAGAAATCAAACTGCGTATCAACCAGGCGATCCACCCACCCGTCGACAACGCCGAGACGATCCTCGCCGCCGCCGACCGCGTCTACATCGAACTCCCCTTCTTCCCCCGGCCATAAAGGCAAGCCGCGCCTGCCGGTTCGGTCAGCTCGACCAGCGGCAGAAGTGGGCGTTTCCGGATCGGGCAGTCAGGTCGGCCGGCGCGCCGCAAGGTATGCGGCGAGCTGTTCGACTGTGCTTTCGTAGAGTTCGCTCAATGTCCATCGATCCTCCAGGGCGTACACGCTTCTGGCCTCGGTTAACACGACGAACAGGTGTAGCGAGGAGATGTCGCCGATATCTTTGATCGGGCGTGTGACATCGATGGCCGCACGGTCTGCGCCGCATTCCTCGAGCTGATCCAACAGCCACTGAAGATCCTGATCGGGTGCTCGCTCTTGGCCGCTGGACGATTCAGTCGCGCTGATGTCGTCCAGCGCCAGGCGGGCCGCGGCGGCAAAGAGGTCGAGATTGCGCCGCATGTCGTATCTGAGGTAATCGATGACCTGCCCCGCCTCGACAACATAGACACGACCTGTGCGACCCAGATCAATACCCAGCGCACCGCTGCGACGGGCAGTGATCAGAGCCTCCAGCCACCGTCGGAAACCCGCTATGTCCTCCTCGACCCGCCGAGTCGGTCGCTCCATGGCCGCGGGCCCTTCGACGAGAACCCGGGCGCCGAACCCACGGACGTTGTCGGTGAGCGCGCGAGCCGCGGCGACCCGCTCAGCGAGCGGACCGAAATCGCTATCATCGGACTGGGCGAGCTCGGAGATCACGAGGAGCTCGTCGCGTGCCCGGGCACCCGACTCGAGAAAGTTCGCATACGCCTCGCGGCGCTTCTCGCGTCGCCACTGTTGTTCCTGCCCGGAAATCTGCTTCGTGGTTTGCTGCCGCGCCGACCAGCTAGTGATGACAGCTGCGGCGGCAGACCCCACCGCGGCCACCGACGAACCCGCAACGGCGATCCACGAGGCATCCACCCCTCGATCATCCTCCCTCGCACCGACTTCGGGACGGGGTCGGCGCCTTCCGCCGGTATCCGGCTCGTGTAGTCGGTACGGGGCGCGTTGGAAAACCCTGCCACCCAATCGATCTGGACTATCAACGTGCGCAGCGGTTATTCGAATTCGATATGGGTTCGGCGTAGCAGTACCGATCCCGAATCGGCATGCGCGTACGTGCAGGCGGCACAACTACTCTCTGTTCGACCGCTCGCGCAGCGGCATGTCAGTGCGTGCGGTGTGCTCGGTCCGGGCCGTCGCAAGTCGAGTCGCCATTCGCATAGGATGTGGTGGTGTCGCGTGTGCGCGCCGGGTGGACCGCGTCGGCATGGAGGCACCGCACTTCGGGAGGCAGCCATGGGTCCACTTCTGATTCCCTGCTGATGCTGAGCGCGCACCACGCTCGGGGTGCGCGATAACCGCTGCCACAGCACCTTTCACGCCTTCGCGCGTTCTCGCCGCCGGCGAGGGACGTCTCCCGTCTGCCTCCATTTCGCGAAAAGAGATCTGCATGTCCACCGATCCCCATCGAGCCCGAGCCCTGGGCCGTGAACTTATCGACACTCACCACTGGTTGCGTAGCGAACTTCGCCGCGTTACCCGCTTGCTGGACGAGTATCCGGCCACGACCCCGATCGGCCCCCTGCGGGACCTGCGCGCGCACTGCCTGTCCTTCTGCCAAGCCCTCACCGACCACCACACGAGCGAGGACGAGACCGCGTTTCCCGTTCTGGCGCAACGCTTCCCGGATCTGGGGCCGGTACTGACCGAACTCTCCGCCGACCACCATCTGGTCGCGGACATCCTGACCCGCATGACCACCGCGCTCGCCGATGTCAGCGTCGAGAATCTCGCGACGGTGCGAGGCGAGCTCGCGGGCCTCTCAGCCATCCTGGAATCCCACTTTCAGTGGGAGGAGCGACGCATCGCGGCCGCCTTGGACAAGTTGCCCACCATCGACTACACCGCAGCGCAGTTGTTCAGCCACAGACAATGATATCTCGATTGATGCGCTCGACATCGCATCGGCAATCGACGGATCCTGCCCTCGTCTGCCGAGTATCACGAGCACGCCAGGAGTCCACCAGCGTGCACTGACCGGTCTACACGAGAATCGTTTCGACGAGCATCCTTACCGGCATGGACACATGGGGCACCACCGTAGGGCGAATACGGCGGAACATATCGGACATGGAGCCGATACCGAATGTTCTGCGCGGCATCCGATCTGGGATACAGCACGCTCGCGCAGCGGCATCATCGTGCGTCGCCGGTGTTCGGGTTGTGGAGGTGCTGACCGAGGAAGAGTGCGGCACGGTCCAAGGCTTGGTCGGCTTCCTCGAGTATGCCGTTGAAGGCCTGGAACACGTGGGGTACGTCGGCGGTGATGTCGAGGATGACGTCCACCTCGGCTGCGCGTGCGCGGGCCGCCAGGCGGGTCGCGTCGTCGAGCAGCATTTCGTTGGTGCCGGCCTGCAGGAGTATCGGCGGGAAGCCGCGGAGATCGGCGTAGACCGCCGGGCTGAGCAGCGGCTGGTGGGGATCCTGCCCGGCGAGGTACATGGCGCCGGTGCGCGCGAGGCCCTCGCGGGTGAACACCGGGTCGATGCCGGCCTTGGTGTCGATGCTTTCGCCGTTACGAGTCGCGTCGAGACCCGGGGAGAACGCCGCGATCGCGGCGGGCAGGGGCAGACCCGCGTCGCGGGCGGCGAGGCATGTGGTGATGGTCAGGCCGCCGCCGGCGGAATCGCCGGCGAACACGATGGCCGAGGGATCCTCGCCGCTGTCGAGCAGGGCGCGGTAGGCGTTGAGGGTGTCCTCGATCGCGGCGGGGAAGGGGTGTTCGGGCGCCAGCCGGTAGTCCAGGGAAAGGGCGCGGAATCCGGTGCGGGTCACCAGGTTAGCGGTCAGCGACATCGCTGTTTCGGGGGAGCCGTAGACCCAGCCGCCGCCGTGGAAGTACAGGATCGTCCCGGGGCGCGGGGGTGTGGCTGGTTCGACGAGTACCGCGGGGCGGGTACCGAGTGTCGTGCTGCGGGTGCGTATCTCGGCCGGCACGTTCATCTGGGCCATCAGCGCTCGGAATCCCGCGCGGATCTGTTCGACCGATGGGGTCTCGGCGGACTGTGGCTGACGTAGCAGTGCGTCGATCTTTGCACGTTGCTCCCTGCTCATCATGCAACCTTCCTCGGAAGTATCTTCCGGTAAACTATCTTCCATGGAATATACATCGGCGGACGCAGTCGTCAACCTGCCGAACTTGTTCTCCGACCTCGTCCGATGCGAGACGCGGCTGTACAACGCGCTCACCGAGAGCCTTCGCGCGCAGCACGGGATCGTGACCTCGCAGTTCGAATCCCTGCGCTTCCTGCGCGATCACCCGGGGGCCAGGGTGATCGATCTCGCGACGGAATTCGCCGCGGGCGTCGGGGCGATGAGCAAAGGCGTCGACCGGTTGGAGCGGCAGGGGTGGGTGGCGCGGCAACCCAATCCGGCGGACCGGCGCTCGTCGGTGCTGACGCTGACGGATGACGGTGTGCGTCTGGTCGAGGCAGCTGAAGAGACCTTCACCCGGAAGCTGGCCGAGCTACTCGGCAACAGTGTGCCGGACGCTTCGCTATCGGTTGTCGCACAAGCATTTTCGCGGTTGCGCGCTGCGCTCGAGCACGACCGGATCGGCTTGCCCGCAGGCTGACCGGCATGGTCGCCGACCTGCGCTCGACAGCCGGTTTGTCGGGCTGTCTGCCGATCCGAGGCACAGTGAAGCAACGCTGCGTCGGCATGATGCCCATCGCTGTGATGCTCTACATTCGGCAATACCGCGCATCGCCTGCCCCCGCTCAACCGGGCCGTCCGAGCGTTCCATCGGCTCGGTTGAAGAGCACTTCGGGCATCACTGAACGAAACTTCGAACATCGACAGCTGGACCGGCGTTCCGCCGGAGCCCCGTGTTCGGGAACTCGTTCGGTCAGAGGGTGCGGCCGAGGGCTTGCTAGGGGTGGTAGGTGCGAATCCCGGGTGTGCTGGTGGGGTTTGGGCGAGAATCGGTCCGGTGACCGGGAGGATGCGCCGGATCGGCGCGCGTGCCAGCGGGTTTCCCAGGTCGGTGTCGCGGTGGTCGGGCCGGATGCGGTTGTCGACCGCGGTCGCGTTGGCGGTGCTGGCCGGGGTGGTGCTCGCGGCGGTGGCGGAGTGGGTGTTGTTCGTGGCGTTTCATCCGCAGCGGGGCGGGACGTCGGTGGATGTCACGAAGCTGGCGTTGACTGTGGTCGGCGGGGTAGGTGGTGTGGTGGCGCTGGTGATCGCCTACCGACGCCAGCGCGATGTGGAGCAGGGTCGGTTCGTCGAGCGGTTCGGCGCGGCGGCCGCGCAACTGGGTGCGACCGATGTCGCGGTGCGGATCGCGGGGGTCTACGCGATGGCCGGCGTCGCCGACGAATCCGACGGATTACGCCGCCAGCAGTGCATCGACGTGCTGTGCGGGTATCTTCGCCTGCCCTACGACCCCGAGCACGGCAGCAGCGGGCGCACCAAACGTATCGTCACCACCCCCTCCGCCCGCACCGCCGAGAATCTGGATCCGGGCAAGGTCGAAGAGCACCAGGAATACCGCCAAAACGACCGCGAGGTCCGAGCCACCATCGTGCGCGTCATCGCCTCCCGTCTCCGGCCCGCTGCCGAATATGATTGGTCCGCAAGAGATTTCGACTTCCGCACTGCTTACTTGGAGGACGCCGACTTCTCCGGCACCACATTCCTGGGTGCAGCTCGGTTCGACCACGCAACGTTCTCCGGCGACGCCCGGTTCGACGGCGCGACCTTCTCCGGCGCCGAGTTCGCCAACGCCACCTTCTCCCGTGCCGCCGGGTTCGCCACCGCGACCTTTTCAGGCGACGCCGGTTTCGACCACGCGAGTTTCTCCGGCGACGCCGAGTTCGTCGGCGCCACCTTCTTGCGCGCTGCCAGGTTCAGCCACGCGAGTTTCTCCGGCGGCGCCGAGTTCGTCCGTGCCTCCTTCTCCCTCGGTGCCGAGTTCGTCGACGCGTCCTTCTCCGGCACTGCCGAGTTCGT
>NZ_BAGH01000264.1 GCF_000308715.1 Nocardia tenerifensis NBRC 101015 | reverse complement strand
GCGTTGGGTGAGCCTGGCGGGCAGTGACCCAGCAGGCACCTCGGTGACGTGGGTTCGACCGGCCGCGGCACTGTTCACCAGCCAGCCAGAGGAGGGCAGAGGATCTCGATGATGCGGCGCACGAAGCACAGCGCGTCTCGATAGTCCTCGGCCAGATGACCGGTGAACTCCCACGTGCGCGAATGTCGTTCGCCCTCGTCGACTTACACCTGCCGACGGGGTGCGGCGGTGGCGCGGTTGCCGATGTGGACCTGACCGTGCTGCCACATACACAGGTCCTCACAGAGGGTTTCGTTCGGCAGGACCTCCGTCGAGCGCAGCGCTGAGACACGGGCCATCACCCTCGCGATTTTGGTGTCGGCTCTCTCCGCTGGCGATAATCCAGGGGTGGAGGCGCTGGACATGAATCTGCTGGTGGCACTGGACGCGCTGCTGGAGACGAACAGCGTCACCCAGGCGGCTGAGCGGCTGCACACCTCGGCCCCGGCGATGAGCCGGACGCTGGCCAGGCTGCGCCGCGTGCTCGGCGATCCGCTGCTCGTGCGGGCCGGTCGCCATCTGGTGCCGACGCCCCGCGCACTGGAATTGCGTTATGAGGTGGGCACTCTCGTCGAACAGGCGCGGGCGGTGCTGACGCCGAGGGGAGCGATCGATCCGGCCGCGCTGAAGCGGAGCTTCGCGGTGCAGGCGGGCGACGCGGTGCTCACCGAGCTGGCCGCACCGCTCCTGGCCACCGTGCGCGCGCAGGCGCCGGGTGTCACGCTGCGCTTCCTCCCCGACACCCTCGAGGGCACCGCGGCCTTGCGCGACGGCCGGGTCGATATCGAGGTCGGCGTGATCGACCACGCCGATCCGGAGACGACGGTGCGCCGAGTGCTCGGCGACCGGATGATCGGCATCGCCGCCGCCGACCACCCGCTGGTCACCAAGCGCGTGACGGTAGCCCGGTTCGCGGCGGCGGCCCACCTCAGCATCTCCCGCAACGGCCTCGCCCGCGGCCCGATCGACGACCGCCTCGCACTACACGGCCGCACCCGCCGCGTGGTCGCCACCGTGGCGAACCTCAGCACCGCCCTGTTCGCGGTGAAAGACAGCGACCTCGTATGCCCCGGCCCCGCCAGACTGAGCCGCTCCGTCCTCCCCGCCCTCGGCCTACGCGCCTTCGAAATCCCCCTGCCCCTCCCCGAACTCCCCATCGGCATGGCCTGGCACCCCCGCAACACCGCCGACAACGGCCACCGCTGGCTACGCGAGTTGATCGCCACAATCCTCACCAGATCCGCCGAGACCGATCCAGCGCAAACGGACTCGGATACGCCCCAACCACAACTCGATTCGACCCGGTCCAGACCCAACCCGGTCCAGCCGGGCCTCGCGTCGGCGTAGACACACCTCGACCCGAGGCGGCCGAACAGCTTCGGCAAGGCCGAGCAGGTGGTCAAGCGATCATAAGGAACTGACGGCGGCATCGCCCCGAGAAGCGTCCGCCACCAGTCCCTCTCGGGCTGGATTGCGGGCGGGGTGGTTCGGCTGGAGTTGGGTGTGGTTCGGGTTGGACTGTTTTCGACTCCGCTTGAGCGGAACTCAGGAGAGCGGGGGCGGGCTGGACAGCCGGTAGTCGCGCGGGGTGTCGGTGCTGCGCTCCGGTTGATAGCCGGTGGAGGTCAGGTCGGTGGCGGGCGGGCCGAAGACGTCGGAGCGGCCCAGGGGAGCGGCGGCCGTTTTCTTCAGTTCGTCCAGCATGGCCTGGAGCTTGTCGACGTGGGTGTTGTCGACGGGAATGAGGTCTTCCTCGGCGCGGTGCGCGCCGGTCAGCGTGGTGCCGTTCGTCTCCGTCGTGGCGCCGTTCTTGCGGCCGCCGTCCGACGAGGCGACCATGCTCTCGTACGAATTCTCGTGCGAGCCGGTGAAATTCTCGTACGACGAGGTCGCCGGTTCACGCGGCGCGGTGAAGCTGGACTGCCGCACGGGCAGCGGCTCACGCGGCGTCGGCGCGGTGAAGTTCGTCGACGACGCGGGAATCGGTTCGCGCGGCGTGGCAGTGGGTTCGCGCGGCGTGGAAATCGGTTCGCGGGGTGTGGAAATGGGTTCCCGCGGTGTAGCGATGGGCTCGCGCGGCGTGGTGAAGCTCTGCGAGGTCGCCGGACTCGGCTCATACGCGGGTTCGCGCGGTGTCTCATACGCGGGTTCGCGCGGTGTGCCGAATCCGCGTTGCGGCACCCCGTTCGCCTCGTGCGACGCGGAGTCACGCGCGTTCGTCGCGGCGCTCGGCGAAGGCTCGTAGCGCCGCGAGACGCTCTCCCTGGCGGCCGCGGCGTTCTCGCCGGCGATCGCGTTCTCCCGGGTCGTCGACGCCGGCTCGTGCGGACTACCGATGCTCTCCCGCGCGGTGGGAACGGTCACGGAGCGCGAGGGCGCGGCGACGGAGTTCCTGCGGGACGCGGCGCGCGGCAGCGGCCGCTCGGCGCGCTCGCTGTCCGGCGCGGAGTGCGCGGGCGTCCCACCGCCGGACTCGACCTTCTCCAGCCGCCCGTCGATGCCCGAGATGTCCTGCCCGGCACGGAAAGCCCACGCCTCGAGCTTGGCCAGCCGCGCCTCGACGCTGTGGTCAGCGGGCGCCGACTCGGTGCGGTCGACGCCGTCGACCCGGGCCGCGACGGCGTCCAGTTTGTCGCTGACCTCACGGAGAACCGACGCGATGCTCGACAGCATCGCGCCGATCGACTCGCCGGTCTCTTGACCGTGCTCCATCCAGTAACCCACTTCCCCGTATCGGCCCAGCTCGCACTCGGCCGGACGATTCTATCCGTCCAGTTGGAAATACGCGGTTCGCGATCGTGCCGCGCTGACGCTCGGCACGATCGCGCGCCGACGTCGTCGGTTCGCGGACCGGTTCGCCCACCGGCCCCTTGGATCTGATCGAAGCAGCGTAGGCGGGCCGTCCCACGCCGGTGCAGGCGGAGGTCGGCGCGATCCCGTTTGTCCGGAACAGTTCTGCTTGCCACTCGGCGGCCGGCCGAGGCGCATCCGGGACGTAGCCTAAGCGCATTTCGGCTCCGGCGGCATCCCGAAGGGAGTGCGGCAGCGCACATCGACGCGCGGCGCGGCCCGATCGCAGGATGGCAGTTAGTGTCAATCCGCCGACATATGCGTGTCGTTGTGGCCGTCCGCCGCGGCGAAATTCCTTGTGGCACAGCCTACACCGGGCCCTCGACCGGAAATCTGTCACCGTGGCGCACCCGGGCGCGGGGTGAACAGGACTGGCGAGGTTCGCGAGTCTGACGCACTCTTGATCTATGGCGTAGGTCGCCAGACCTGCGGTGGTTGGGCAGGGGAGTGGTCGCGTGAGAACGAAGCAGCGGGCCGAGATAGCCTGCGGTCGCAAGGCGATGCTCGCCGAGTTGGGTATAGCGGACGGCGCGGGCAGAGCCCGCGGGCGCTCCGGCGGATACGGCTGTAAGTGTCCGGAATGCGACGCCGCGCAATGGGATATGCGGCGGTTGAAATACTGGGTGTGCGGCAGATTGCTGGCGTACGGCGCCGACGTGGCCGAGGTGGACCGCCGGGTGGACGGTCTGCCCGTGGACATCTACTGGCGCAAGGGCGATCGCGAGTTCGTCATCGAGGTGCGCAGCGGTGCGCTGGAACGCGCTCTCGCGCAGGAACATACGGATCGGCTGCGCGCGGCCGGCATCGAGGACGTGCTCTGGCTCTGCCCGCCCGGATACTGGGTCGATCACCTGCACGCGCTCGGCATCGCCGACTTCGCCCCGCCGGCCTGCGATTGCCAGGCGGTGACCGGCGTGCTCGACACCGCGCACAGCGCGGTCGCCTCGCCGCGCAGGCACCCGCTCGAGCTGCGTGATTTCATCCGCGGCTGGGTCAATGACGAGATCGTGTGGGGATATCGTGATGTGACGACAGGAGGTTGGGCCACCGTGGCCGACTGGGAGCACCACACGAAGACGCAGGCGCTGATCATCGCCCGGCAGCGGCAGGAGCTGGTCAACCAGCGCACCACGCTCGCCCTGTCCCGGAAGACCGTGCGCGACAAGCAGAAACACCTCATGAAGCTGACCGCCCGGTTGGAGCGGGCCGAGCAGGAGGCGCAGGAGCGGGCCGACGCGCTCGCGCAGGCGCGCCGCAAGATCGACGACCATCACCGCGTCGACACGTCGCTGCGCAACACCATCAAGCACCTGCAGCAGACCATCAATCACTGGCAGTTGGTGACCTGCTGCGCGATGATGCTGATCGTCACGTTCCTCGCGGGCGCGATGGTGGTGCGCTGAGCCGGAACGGGCCACGGTCCCAACGCCATTCGTTGCGCAGGACCAGGGCGATGAAGTCGAGCAGCTCCAGACCGGTGTCGTCGCGGACCTGACGGATCGCTGCCCAGCTCACCGGCCCGCGCGCGACGAGGTCGCTGAGCGCGGCCGCGCTGCTCGCGTCGACCTTCCTGGCGAGCAGATCGGGGAGGCCGATGAGGCTGCCGGTCCAGACGAGCCAGCCCCAGCCCTTGCCGTGCGCGTAGGCGCGTCCCGCCGCCGCCTTCGCTCGATTGACGTGGAACGCAACATGTCCGAGCGGTTGGACATCGATCAGCACGACGCGGCCGTCGGTGAGCCGCGCGGCGATGCCGGGATAGCAGAGGTGCTGGGTGCCGTCCATGTCATAGCTGATCGCGGCCGGATGCTCCTGGAACGACTCGACCAGGTCGCTCGCGTTGAGTATCCACAGCAGCCGCGCCTCCAAGCCGGAGTCGAACGGCACGTCCCGCCCGACCTTGTCGAGGTAGAAGCGTCCGCGCCCGTCGTCGTCGCTGTCGACGGTGCGGGCGGAGGTCACCGGTAGCGCGTCCGGGGTCGCCGAGTTCGGCCAATCCACCTGCCCCAGCCACGGATTCAGCTGACTCGTCGCACGCGGTTCCGCGTCGCGCAGCTTGGCCAGCCGTCGATTCGTCTTCTTCTGCCAGGCGGCGATGCGTTGGGTCACGAATCCGGCGATCCGTTTCGCGTCTTCGGCGGCGTGCCCGGCCAGGCGCAATTTCAAGTAGGACAGCTCGTTCGCCGCGATGTCGGTGTCGGTCGCGTACGTCTCCACCAGCAACGCGCGCACGAGTTGCTGGTCGCGCGCGCCGACCGGGTAGCGCGCGGCGAACACGCTCGCGGCCCGGTGCCCGTTGAGCTGGGCGTCGCGGATCAGCTTGCCGACGGCCCTGGTGTGCAACTGCCGAATCCGGTCGCGGGACAGGTCGTAGCGCGCGCCGATCTTCGCCAGCGTCTCGGGTTGCTCACCGGTGACGCCGAGTCGATAGGTCAGGATCTCCCCGTCCTTGGCCTTGCGGTCGGCCTGCATCGCGATCAACTCGGCCAGCAGCTCGTTGACCTCTTCGAGACCGAACGAGATGTCGTCCTGCAGATCGAGTAGCTCGGGATCGGTCCCGTCCGACGCGGGCGCCTCGACCTCCCCGCTTACCGTCACGCTACGACCCCCTGCCTCGATTTTCTCGCTGTGGTTCTGTGCGGCTCAGCCTAGTGCCGACCACCGACATTTCCGGCGCAGTGGGCGCGGGGTGGCCGGTCTCGGCTCGCGAGGGTGTGCCACGCTCTCACCGTCACTGACGACCTGCGACCCCCGACTATCGGACAGTCGCTCAGTGTCACTGACAGTTCCGAGTTCGTTCTGCGACGCTGCGTCCGACTGGCCTGCCGATCACGTTGCGCGCCTTCGACTTCGCGCCGACGGCGAGCAAGCTCGGCGTGCGCGGTCCACGACGTCGACGCGGCACTCGGCTCGACAGCAACGTCCGGTCGCTGAGTATGCGGCGCGGTCGCCGGCGGGCCGTGGCCCCATTCCCGCGTGCGCAGGGAGCACACCTGGCCTACCTGCTCGAGCGGAGGATCATCCCTGCGTACGTGGGGAAGCACTGCCCGCAGCCGCGAACGGATCCTCGGTTTCGTTCCGAGCCGCCGCAAGCAATGAGTCGAGCAGCCCGGGAAACCTGGCATCCAAATCTTCCCGCCGCAACGACTGCAACGTC
Source organism: Nocardia tenerifensis NBRC 101015 (assembly GCF_000308715.1). GTDB lineage: Bacteria > Actinomycetota > Actinomycetes > Mycobacteriales > Mycobacteriaceae > Nocardia > Nocardia tenerifensis. The sequence continues at coordinate 14,903 of NZ_BAGH01000264.1, read as the reverse complement.
TCGCGCCCAGAAACCCGCTGCCAGATGATGCCCGCGTCGCGTAGCACCCGGTAGTGGTGGGTCAGGTTCGACTTCGGCACGCCGTCCACGATCGAGCCGCAGGTGTGCTCGCACCCGTCGGCCAGCACTCGAACAATGCACAGCCGCAAGGGGTTTCCCAGCGCGGAGAGCACGTTCGTCAACTCGATCTGCGCCCGATCGGGGTGTGCCGTCATCACGCGGTCCAGGATAGCTCCATTGTTGACAAACAGTCGAACTGTACGTAAGTCTTTGAACAGTTAAACCGACGTGAAAGGTCGCTCCGATGCGCGCTGCTAGTTCCCGATTCGACGACAAGATCGCCCTCATCACCGGCGGCACCAGCGGCATGGGGCTGGCGACCGCCCGCCGCCTGCTCGACGAGGGTGCGCGGGTGGTCATCACGGGTCGCGAGAAGACCCGGCTCGACGCCGCCGTCCAGGAGTTGGCCGCCGGAGACCGTGTGCTTGCCGTGGCCGGCGACGCCGCGAACCTCGCCGACCTCGACGCGCTGACCGCCGCGATCGACGATCGGTTCGGCCGCCTGGATCTGGTCTTCGCCAACGCGGGCATCGGCGCGTTCCAGCAGATCACCGACGTCACCGAAGCCGAGTTCTATCGCGTCGTCGACATCAACTTCAAAGCGGCGTTCTTCACCATCCAGAAGGCCCTCCCGCTGCTGGCCGAGGGCGGCGCCATCGTGATCAACGCGTCGTTCGCGCTGCACAAGGGCAGCCCCGGCGCCGCTCTCTACTCCGCCACCAAAGCGGCTGTGCACAACCTCGCGCGCACCCTCGCGGCCGAGCTGGCGCCCAAGCGGATTCGGGTCAACTCGGTGAGTCCCGGTTACACCGCCACTCCGGCATTCGAGGCGGAGGCCTCGGAGGATGTGAGGGCCAGTGCGGTCGCCGCCGTGGCGTCGGGTCGCATCGGCACCTCCGAGGAGGTTGCCGCCGCGGTCGCGTTCCTCGCCTCGGACGAGGGGGCCTACATCAACGGGCAGGATCTGCTGATCGATGGCGGACTGGTGAATGCCACTCCGGCGGCGATGATCTAGCTCTCGAGCGCGCAGACCTCGTGGAATGCGTTGGCGGCGCGGAAGGCTCGCCCGGGGCGAGGCTTCGGAGGAAGTGCTCCGACTCGAATTGTGGCGGCGACCCCGGTGCCGCTCATCCCCGCATGCTGCGGCAGACGATGTGAAGGTCCGGCCCTGGGTAGTTGAGCTCCGGTCCCTGCCGTACCACGCGGTCGCATGTAGACCTGTGACGTGAAAGTTGATATGTCATGAAACAGTGGATTCGCCAAATCGGCCGATTTCCCATATTTGACGCCTAGCGAGCCCGTGGAGACTCTGGTAGTGCGGCTCGAATAGGGGGGATCGTTCGATAGGTTTTGAGACGATCCCTATGGACGCTAGCCGTGTCGAATCGACACGTCTTGCCGGTTTATGGCTAGGATAGAGAAGTAACTAGCGGCGAACCCTTCGGCGCGTTGCGCGCAGCACGCGCGAGGACCGTACTTCTCCTCAACACCCTTGGTGGGCTCTCCGTGTGCGAACGCCGCTGCGCCGGAGTCAGCAAGCAGGGAGGGCCTCGACCAGTGGCTGCCAAACACTCGCGGAAACCCACAACGCCCGAACCGGGGTACGACGCCTCGTCGGTCACCGTTCTCGAGGGCTTGGAGGCGGTCCGCAAGCGACCCGGCATGTATATCGCGGACACCGGCGAACGCGGATTGCACCAGCTGGTGCGGGAGATCGTCGACAACTCCGTCGACGAGGCGATGGCCGGCTACGCCACCCGGGTCGACGTCACCCTGCTCGCCGACGGCGGCGTCGAGGTCGCCGACGACGGCCGCGGCATCCCCGTCGAGATGCACGAGCTGGGGATTCCGACGGTCGAGGTCGTCATGACCGTGTTGCACGCCGGCGGCAAGTTCGACTCCCAGACCTACGCGGTGTCCGGCGGACTGAATGGCGTAGGGCTGTCGGTCGTGAACGCGCTCTCGACCCGAGTCGAGTTGGAGATAGACCGCGACGGCTACCACTGGACGCAGAACTATCTGCGCGCCAAGCCCGAGGAACTCGTACGCGGCGCGCCCACCCGGCGCACGGGCAACACCACCCGGTTCTGGCCGGACCCGGAGATCTTCGAGACGACCACCTTCAACCTGGAGACCGTCGCACGCCGCATGCAGGAGATGGCGTTCCTGAACCAGGGCCTGACCATCGTCCTCGCCGACGAGCGGGCGACCGCCGACGAGATGGCCGATACGCCGGAGGGCGCCGAGAACGCGAAGCCGCGGACCTTCCACTACCCCGGCGGCCTGGAGGATTTCGTCCGTCATCTCAACCGGACCAAGCAGCCGATCCACAACTCGGTCGTCAGGTTCACCGGCACCGGCGCCGGTCAGCAGCTAGAAGTCGCGATGCAGTGGAACGCGGGGTATTCGGAGTCGGTGCACAGCTTCGCCAACACCATCAACACGCATGAGGGCGGTACTCACGAGGAGGGTTTCCGCGCGGCGTTGACGACGGTGGTCAACAAGTACGCCAAGGACAAGAAGCTGTTCAAGGAGAAGGACGGCAACCTCACCGGTGACGACATCCGGGAGGGTCTGGCCGCGATCGTGAGCGTGCGGGTGCGCGAGCCGCAGTTCGAGGGGCAGACCAAGACCAAGCTGGGCAACACCGAGGTCAGATCGTTCGTGCAGAAGGCATGCAACGAGCACCTCACGTACTGGTTCGAGGCCAATCCCGCCGACGCCAAAACGATTGTGACCAAGGCTATCTCGTCTGCGCACGCGCGTACCGCCGCGCGTAAGGCGCGAGAGTTGGTGCGGCGCAAGAGCGCCAACGATCTCGGCGGATTGCCGGGTAAGTTGGCCGACTGCCGGTCGAAGGATCCGAGCAAGTCCGAGATCTACATCGTCGAGGGCGATTCGGCCGGCGGCTCGGCCAAGTCCGGCCGCGACTCGATGTACCAGGCGATCCTGCCGCTGCGCGGAAAGATCATCAACGTCGAGAAGGCGCGCATCGACCGAGTCCTCAAGAACAACGAGGTTCAAGCGATTATCACCGCGTTCGGCACCGGCATCCACGACGAGTTCGATATCGCCAAGTTGCGCTATCACAAGATCGTGTTGATGGCCGACGCCGACGTCGACGGCCAGCACATCGCGACGCTGCTCTTGACGCTGCTGTTCCGGTTCATGCGCCCGCTGGTCGAGCAGGGGCACGTGTATCTGGCCCAGCCGCCGTTGTACAAGCTCAAGTGGCAGCGCAGCGACCCGGAGTTCGCCTACTCCGACCGCGAACGCGACGCCCTGCTCGCCGAGGGTCGGGCCGCGGGCAAGAAAATCAACCCGGACGACGGTGTCCAGCGCTACAAGGGTCTCGGCGAGATGAATCCCAAGGAACTGTGGGAGACCACTATGGACCCCGCCGTCCGCGTCCTGCGTCAAGTGACGCTCGACGACGCCGCCGCGGCCGACGAGCTGTTCAGCGTGCTGATGGGCGAGGATGTCGAAGCCCGCCGCATCTTCATCACCCACAACGCCAAGGACGTTCGCTTTCTCGACGTGTAGTCCCGTCGCCCTGCGTCACCCGCAGCAGAACGGATCGTCGCAGGGCTGCCCGGCCTCACTGCCGTAGGCCACGAAATTCTCGACAGGAGCCAAAACCTCCTCGGCGATAACCGATTCCAACATCGGCCACGGCTCCAACGGCCGTCCCCAAGTCGACGGCGCTTGGTCGATATCGAACCGCGGCACACCATCCACGAACAACGTCCACAGCGCGTGATCGGGGAATGCGTTGATCCGCAGCACCCACCATCGATCGTTCACCAGCGCGGCCACCGGAAAGTTCGTATTCCCCGTTCGCCGCCACTGAGGGCGCGCATTCAGTTCAGGCGCTGTCATAGCCCCAGTCTCCTCGAAGCCATCGGCTACGCGAGCGTCCACGGACTGCCAGGTCGGCGTGCCCGTTGCGAGCCATACGCGCTGCCCCTGATGTGCGGCGCACCCTCGTCGGCTATTTGAGCAAACCGATGATGGACGCGATGGTGCCCACAACTCCGGCGATGACCCCCACGACGTTCCACACCGGCGAGGTCCATACGCTGGATCGATCCGGTTGCGCCTCAGGCGTATTCGGTATTCGTCGCCGCCTGACGCGCAGCGAGGAGCCGCCGAGAACACTCAGTACGACAATCAGCAGCGAGATCACCAGCAAGAGGAACAACGTCGCCTGCATTGTTCGACTTTAGGCCCGTCGCTGCCGGGTCGGGCGCGGTTTCCCTCGCCGGGTCGGTGGTTGTCGGCCCGGGCGAGGTCCAAGCTGTCACCGAATTCGCCCAGGCCTGCGACATCGCTCCACCCGGTATCGACGAGAGCTCAGGGCGCGGAGACTATTGCATCCATCATCGAGCGGTCCCGACCACGGGGTTGAGGTGTGAGGACGCGAGCGCGCCCGGTTCGACTCCGGGAAGGAAGTCCGGCCAGCTGCCGCTCAACATGGTGGGCTGGTCGATCACCCTGGTGCCGTCCTCGTAGTAGGTGGACGACAGCACCCGCCGCGGTGCGGTGGTCCGGTTGACACCGGCGGTGTGGAACGTGTCGGCGGCGTGGAAGGACACGTCGCCGACCTCGAAGGGGCGGGCATCCGGCGCCACGCCGCGCGAGCGCAGTTCGGCGGCGACGCGATCGTCGTAGGAGCGGTCCTGGACCGTGACCGGGATCGAGAGCAGCTCGGCGGTCACCGCCGCGCGAGGCAGACACGCGAGCGGCCCCATACCGGCGGGCACGTCGTGCAACGGTATCCACGACGTGCACACGGCCGTGGAGGCCAGCGGGTAGTGGTCGCGGTCGCGATGCCATGGCGTGCGGCCGCAATGGGGCTCCTTGGAGAGCAGGTTGTCGTGGTAGAGCCGCACCGCGTCGACGCCCATCAGCTGTGCGGCGATATCGCCGATGCGGCGGGACAACGCCACCATCAGCATCAACGAATCGCGCCGCCACAGCTGCTCCAGTGCGAGAAACCGGCCCGGACGCGCGGTGCCGTGGGCGTCGAACAGCAGTTGGTCCGCGCGCGCGGCGAGTGCCGCGATCACCTGGGCGGGAATCACTTTCGGAAGTCGCACGTATCCGTTGCGGCGGTAGAACGCGGTGGCGGCGCTGGGCAGTTCGTAGGGATCGTCGAGGGCCGTGAACACTTCGCGGTCGGACGCCGCGCGGGTGTTCGGCTTCGCCGGCGCGGGTTCGGCCGTGTCGGCGTCGATCGGTGGGTTGTTGGCGAGAGTCATGTACCAGTCCCACCATTCCTGGTCGTCCCCGGACCACTGGGCGGTATCACTGGTGTTCACCTGGTTTGTAATCATTGTTCCCCCAATGTGTTTCGTGCATGGAGCCGGTTCCGGCCGGCCTCCCGATCTGGCAACTTCATCGTGAACGGCACCGATCCGATTCTCCCCATTGCGAATCGGGGTGCCGATTCCTGTCATGGATATGTTCAGCACTGCGGCGCAATACCGAACAGGCGGTGTAGCTACGGTGTTCCGACCTCGCCGACTGAAATGCTTTGCAGCGGTTGGTCATCGTACGCGTGCGCATTGCTCATCCTCGGTGTCGACGAGTTCGCTGTTGGCCGAGGATGCCCGCCAATTCTGGGTCAGTGCGACCGCGACGAGTACGACGCCGACGCCGATCAGCATGGTCGCGGTGACATGCTCCTGCAGTACCACGGCACCCAGGATGATGGAGACCACCGGCAGCAGGTAGGTCACCACGGAAGCGGCCACCGAGCCGTCGTCGGCGATGATCCGGAAGTTCAGGATATAGGCGATGCCGGTGCCGAACAGGCCGAGGATCGCGAGCGCGGCCAGCGCATCAGGATGGGCCGTGAGCGTGGGGACGCCGTCGACCAGCAGGACAGGGGCGAGTAGCAGGCCGGCCGCGGACAGTTGGTAAGCGGCCAGCATCAGCGGCGGGATCCCCCGGTTGGTCAGGTACTTCGCCATATAGATGTAGCTGACGGCGAGAAAAGCCGAGCCGATCAGGCATTCGAGGCCGCCCCAGCTCATGATGTCGGTTCCGGTGTGCCACGGCGAGAAGATGAGCACGCAGCCCAGGAATCCGAGAACGAGACCACTCGCTCGGCGACGCGTGTGCCCGCGTCGATCGCCGACCAGTAGGGCTACGAGCATTGTCCATATCGGCGTCGTCGAGTTGGTCACGCCGGCGGCGGACGAGTCGATGCCCTCCTCGCCCAGCGCGAACAACAGGTACGGAATCGCGTTAGCCAACGCGGCGGACACGATCAAATGCCGCCACGGTACGGACCTGGCCTGCAGCCGTTTTCGTTTGATCAGCCACACCACCAACCACAAGAAGGCGGCCCCGATGATCATTCGGCCGAACGTCACCTGGGTGGCGGAAAAGCCACGCAGCGCGACCTTGATCCAGAGAAAAGTCGAGCCCCACAGCGCGGCAAGAATGCCGATCCGCACGATGTTCGCCACTTGGATTGCCCCCCATGGCATTTAACGCCGGTGATGTCGTCCCCCGCAATATCCTTCCATACTGAAGCATCGATGAACTGGGGACAAGACGAAACAACTGGTGACTTTCGAGCGTGCGAGTAACAGAGCATTCAGTACGCTCGAGGAGGCGGACTTCATCAGCTTTTAGCGCGGCTACTGCTCGCGAAGGATCAAATCCGTTCGCACACACTGAAACCGGGGTTTGTGTCACCCCGGGTCGCTACCGTGAGAGTGGTTGACGTTCGCGTGGTTGCTCCGGGGGTGTGGATGCCCCCTCGTCTACCAGCCCCGCGCCGGCTTCCGACCCGCGCATGCCCCGGTGCATGCGCTCCCGCGCGACTGGACCGCCGACTGGCGCAGGCGTATGTGGACCACAGAAAGGCCGCCGTGACCGACAGGCAACACCACACCCCGGCCCAAGCCGAGGAGCTCGCCGCCCGCACACGCCAACTCGCCGCGGCGCTCACCGAGCGTGACGAGTTGCGCGCCGAACTGGACACGACCCGCAACACGCTGCACACCACCGCCGCCAAACTCGCCCGCCAAGCGGCGGTGAACGAGCAAGCCCTCGCCTACCGCAAGGAACTCGAAGCCACGATCACCAGCAAGAACGCCGAACTCCACCGCGCCGACCTGGACGCCAAGACTGTCGAGCAACGGCAGGCCGCCGCCGCACAGGAGATCGCCGACCTCACCGCCCAACTCGCCGAACGAGAACTGCGCATCACCCTCGGCACCGGCATAATGCTCGCGCAAGCCGTTCTTTGCTTGATTCTGGCCCTAGCCCTACTTTTCCTGACCTAGGGTTTCCGCGTCGAACTGCGGGCTGGTCCTGGGACAGATCGGCTCAAACCGCACGCTCAGCCGACAGCGCGGGCCCGCCGCATGCTCAGGCCTGAAGTCGACCGACGGGGAGCGATGGGCACACATTGGCACAAACAAAATCAGACCCCCTCGAAAGGGGGCCTGACCTGGTACTACGGTGGTGCGCGATACTGGGATTGAACCAGTGACCTCTTCCGTGTCAGGGAAGCGCTCTCCCGCTGAGCTAATCGCGCGAGGTGGAGACGGGAATCGAACCCGTGTGCACGGCTTTGCAGGCCGTTGCCTCACCACTCGGCCACTCCACCGTGCGAAGGGGGACGGCTAAACTAGTTTGCCTGGCCCTACCTCTTCGAGCGGATGACGGGATTTGAACCCGCGACCCTCACCTTGGCAAGGTGATGCGCTACCACTGCGCTACATCCGCATGCATCTCGGCGGCTGTTCCGGCCTCCGTGGTGCGAGACAGAACATTAGCGGACGCCGAGTGAAAGCTACAAATCCGCTGGTAGAACGGGGGAAATCCGCGAGGTTGCCAGAGTGGTGGGGGTGGTCGATGTGGTTCTCGAGCCCTAGGGGTCCTCGAGTGACCTGAGTTGTCGGAGCCCGGACCTTCGCGGTGACCGGTCCGAGCCGCCCTGTGGGCGAGGCCGGCCACCCCTCCATCCGGCCGGGTGCACCCACCGCAATCGCGTCGAACCCTCTCGCCGAGACACCCTGCCGCCCACCACCTTCCACCCCTATCCGGGTGGCGATTTGGTGAACCGCCGGTGCCGCATGCTAATGTTCCATCTCGTTCGGAGGGCCTCCCAAACCCCCTGAACCGCCACACGTGGCACTACTCAGGTCCCATAGCTCAGCGGGAGAGCGTCCGCCTCACACGCGGAAGGTCGCTGGTTCGAAACCAGCTGGGACCACCACAAGATAGAGCCCCTGACCTGCGAACGAAGGTTTGGGGCTCTTTCGTTTTAGATGGCCGATCTGGTTGACATCCGCGTAGTCGAGCGCGCCCCTCAGCGTGCTGCCGCGCTTTTGCGCCTATTCGCCTTCATGATGGCGTCGACGAGTTCGTCTTTGTTCATGGTCGAACGCCCTGCGATGTCGAGCCTGCGTGCCACGTCCTGGAGATGTTTCTTGCTGGCGTTCGCGTCGACGCCTTCCGCGGTCTCGCCGCTGGCGTTGGGCCCGCCGCTTTCGGCGCGCGCGTCGGAGGGGCCTCGTTGTTCCTTGGCTTCCCAGTGATCGCCGACCTTCTCGTAACTGTGTTTGAGCGCGGAGTAGGCGACTCGATGAGCGCGCTCTTCGTCGCCGCCGTACTCCTTGATCGCGGAGTCATAGGTCTCGGCGAAGGTGCGCTGCGCTTTGGGCTCGGATCTGGCGAGGGTGCTTGGCAGCTCGCTCTTGATCGGCTTACCTGCCTTCGTGGTTTTCGGCATACGCGTTCTCCTCGGGTAGCCCCTGGCATCGCGTACCCGCGCGCATCCGGGACAAACGCCATGGCAAGCAGGGCGCCGTTCAGTCAATCGGTGACACGCCGCCGTCCGTGCGCCGACGAGCTGCCGCCTGGGCGAATCGGAGTCGCGGGGCTTCGAGATTCGCCTACGATGTGCACGGCTCCCCTTGCGGTTCGGGGATCTCGCCGATGTGTTGAACGCCGATTCGGACAACTACTACGAAGGAGTTGCCATGGCTGACGCTAACGAGACATTTGCTGAGATCGACACCGACAACGACGGCTACATCTCTGTCGCTGAACTGAAGGCCTACCTCGACCGCACTCGCAAGGTCAGCGAGGCGGCCAACACTCGCTACCACGGCCTGCTGGACGAGAACAACGACGGTCAGATCAGCTTCGAGGAGTTCGAGAGGTCTTTCCTGGCGCGGGGTTGATCAACAAGGCCGGGTAGATGGCCGCGAACTGTAGCCATCTACCCCGGCCGCGCGCCGCGCTACCCCTTGCTTCCGTAGCGGCGAAGCGGAACCACCCGCTGAAAATCCGGCGCGAAAACCGCGTGCCCCGCCACGAGCTCGGCCGTTTGAATGCCGGAGCTGACGACGGTGAGCACCCCGCCGCCGGGCTGGGTCCAGTGGCCGGAGAAGTACAGTCCGTCCACCGGCCCGCGGTGCGGCATGCGGTCGGTTCCGCTCTGCTCGGGCGAGTGCTCCCATCCGTAGATCGCGCCGCGCAGGTTCAGCGTGTAGCGCTCCATCGTGCGTGGGGTGCCGCCCTCGATGAAGTCGATGTGGTCGTTGATGCCGGGGATCACCTGTTCCAGCTTGTCCAGCAGGAGCCGTTCGTAGCGAGACTTGTTGTCCCGCCACGATTCGACGGCGTCGTAGGGCAGCAACGTGGAGAGGGTTACCAGATGCCGCGCGTTTCTGGACAGTGTCGGGTCGCTCAGCGTCGGAACCGTCACGGCCAGCGCGGGCACCTCGCCCTTGACCATTTTCTGGAAGACCACGTCGTGGTCCCACTCGTCGTACAGGAAGGTTTCGTGGGCGATATCCAGTTGCTCCAGATCCATATCCGTGGACAGGAACGCGACGGCGGCGGACAACGAGGGCCGCATCGCACGCAGACTTCGCAGGTACGCCGTGTCCACGCCGGGTGTGCCGATCAACTCCGCGCAGGTTTGCACGGGATCGGCGTTCGAGATCACGGTCTCGGCGCGAATCCGCTGCCCGTTGTCCAGGACAACTCCGCCGATCCGGCCGTCCTGCACCAGGATTCGGCGCACGGTGGTCTTCAGGAGCAATTCTCCGCCCGCGTCGGTGAGACCCGAGCCGATAGCGTTGACGAGGTTCTGAAAACTGCCCGCGCAGTAATAGACGCCGAGATCGACGTAGTTCATCAGCATCGGCGCCCACGTGTCGAAGCCCGCTTTCGACGGCGGCACACCGAGATACGGCCACAGCGTGCCGAGCAGAGCCTTGAGCCGTGGGTCGCGAAGATGATCGTCGAAGACCGAACCGGCCGTCCGATGCCGGTACTCGTGCGAGAGCGGCAACCCCGCGGCGCGCAGTTCGCCGGGCGGCAGGTCCGGCGGGGTGCGCATCACTTCACGCGCCAGCTGGGTCGAGAGTCGCTGCAGGCGCCGCAGTCCCAGCTTCTCCCGAGGGAAGAGCCGGGCATGCACGTCGAGGAAGTCCGGTCCGGTGGGCACATCGACGGTCAGCCCGGGGAAGGCGGCTCGGTACAGCAGATCGAGCCGATGAAACGCGCAGCGATCGGCTACGCCGAGGCTGTCGAGCAGCAGGGGCAGCATGCTCGGATGCCCGGTATCGGAGAGCTCGGCGCCGGCGATGAGATGGACGGCGGAGTCGAACACCTGCCGCTTGCGGCTGAACGAGTGCGCGTACCCGCCCAGCCGGTTGTGCCGCTCGACGACGAGCACACTGCGCCCGGTCTGCGCCAGCAGCGCCGCCGCCGTCAGGCCGCCCAGTCCGCTGCCGATGACGACGACGTCGTAACTGTCCCGTTTCGCATCGATCTGAATCGTCATCGCGCGACCTTCCGGGCGGTCCAGGTGAGCGCGGCGCCCGCGTAAATCCAGCGACTGGTTTCGATGGCGAGCAACAGGATTCGATCCCCGGGGCCGATGCGGCCGCGTTGCCACGCGTCGTCCAACGCCAGCGGCACCGCGGCCGAGCCGGTCGCGCCGACATCGGTGAGGTTCTCGACGATCTTGGCCTGCAAGGTTTTCCACGTTTCCGCCGACATACCGCTCGCCTCCAGCTCCGCGGTGAAGTACGGCGCATTGCCTTCGGGCAGCACGCACGCCGCGACATCGGCTATGGTGAGGCCGCTCTCGTCCAGGAGCCGGTCGATCGCTTCGGCGAACACCCGCGGCCCGAACCGTTCCGACTCGACCACATCGAGATGCAGCTGGACGAGACGCTTCGCCGCGAGCTGGTCGGCGATGGGCGCGTGTGTCCCGCCACCGACGATGTGCATGCCCGGCCTGCGGTCGCCGCCCATGCAGGCGTTGACGCCGCCGTGCCACCGGTCCGGTCCTTCGGCGGCGGTCAGCACGAGGGCGCCCGCGCCATCACCGAAGTTGTAGATGGCAATGCGATCGCGGAGCCGGACCGACTGCGGGTCGGCGTGATCGAAGTAGGGGTAGAGCAGCGGCGAGATGACCTCGCTGCCGAGCACGACCGCGTTGGCGTAACGACCGGCGGCCACCATGCGCCACGCGATGTCTAGGGCTTGCACCGCGCCCGCGCATCCGGAGCGCACCTCGATCACCGCACAGCGGGCCAGTCCGAGGCGCGCCTGGACGAAGGTCACCTCGGCGGGCAGATGGTATTCCGGGCTGGAGGTCGACATCACCAGCAGTTCGACCTCGCCCGGTTCGAGGCCGGCGCGGTCGAGCGCCTGCCGTGCGGCCGCCTCGGCCATGTCGGCGTTGCTGACCAGGTGCCGCCCGGTCTTCGGATCGATGGCCCAGTGTCTGCGCTGCACCTGCAGTCCCGCCAGAACCTCGGAAGGCAAAGTGCCGCATAGGTTTTCCAAGTCGGCGTTGGTCAGCGGCGCGCCGGGTAGATAGGCGCCGGTGCTTGCGATCGTTACCGCGGTCATCCCGCACTCCGTTCGGTGGTGGCGCGTGGTGGGGTCAGCACCAGCGCGAAATGGGTCCCGCCCAGCGACGAGCTGTTGATCAGTACCGGCGCGTCGAGCGCCCGATCGGCGGTGAGGGCGATGGCCAGATGCGCACCCGCACCGCCGGGCTCGCCGATCACCCGTTTGGGCGCCTCGATCCGCGGCGGCCGGTCGCCGAAGACGCGGGCGACCGCGACGGCCTCCGCTCGGTCCAACGAGGCGATCCCGGCCGCGTTCGAGTGCAGGACACCGATATCCGACGGCTGCAGCCCCGCCCGTGCCAACGCCGTCCGCATCGCGCGTGCATTGCCGCGGCCGTCTGGATCGGACCGTCCGAGACCCCGGCCATCGAATCCGATGCCGAAGCCGGCGAACTCGCCTAGCACCTCCGCGTCGCGGGCCAAGGCCTTCGACATCGGCTCCAGAACGATGGCGTACGCGCCTTCGACCGCCCGGTAGGCCGAGTCCGCACGGCACAATCCCATCTGCGTATAGGCGGTGCGAGCCGCCGCCGGGAAGACATCGACCGCGGGGACCACGATCGCGTCGGCGGCTGCCCGGCGCAGCAGGTCACGCGCGACGCACAGGGCGGCCGCACCCGCGGCATGCGCCGCGGTCAGGGTCGAGGTGACGCCGGTGAGACCGAGTTTCATGGCGACCTGACCGGCCGCGGCGTTGTAGACGGTGTTCGGGAATACCGCGGGATTCGCCGATGCCGGGCCCTCGTCGAGCAAAGGCACCAGGAACTCCTCGATGCTGCCCAGCGGGCCGAGTCCGGTGCCGAGCACGACGCCGATGCCCGGCGCGGGCCGCGCGATCGGGTCGAGCCCGGCGTCGGCCAGCGCCATCGCGCTCGCCATCACGGCGAAGCGTCCCAGGCGATCGATCCTGCGCCGCTCCTTGCGCGACAGTTCCCGCTCCGGGTCGGCCATCGCTTCCGCGAACTGCTCGGCACGCTCGACTCCCGCTGCAGCACAGCGTAACTGGTTGATCGTCGTCCAGCGTGGACCGAGCGCGGCGAGACCGGTGACCACGATCGGCTCCGTCGGGACGACAGGCGTGGACACCCGGTCGGGCAGCCCGTACAGGACGCTCGCGTTGGCGCCCGCGAAGGCGAAATTGTTGGACATCACGACGCTCGTGTCGAGCGGCTTCGCCCGCAGCGGTACGACATCCATCTCGCACTGTGGATCGATTTCGGTGAAACCCGCTGTCGGGGGCGCGAACTGGTCGCACAGGGCCCGGATCGCGACGATACTCTCGACCGCGCCCGCCGCCCCGAGTAAATGCCCGATCATCGATTTGGTGCTGCTGATCATCGTCTTCGCGGCGGCGTCACCGAAAGCGGTTTTGACAGCGGCGATTTCGGCTGGGTCGTTCTTCGATGTCCCGGTGCCGTGACCGTTGATATAGCCCACCAGGCTCGGCGACACACCGCCGGTCGTGAGTGCCGCAGTGATCGCACGTGCCGCCCCGGCTCCCTCCGGATGTGGTGCGGTGGCGTGGTATCCGTCCGCGGACAGGCCGTATCCGAGCACATCGGCGAGTATCGGCGCACCGTGTGCCTCGGCGACCGCCGCGCGGGTCAGCACCAGCATGCCGCTTCCCTCGCCGAGCGAAAGGCCCTCTCGGTCTTTGGAATACGGTGCGGCCGGTTCCGGCGCGAGCGACTCGAGACTGTTGAAGCCGGCCAGGGTGACCCCGGAGAGCGAGTCGCTGCCGCCCGCGAGAATCATGTCGGCATGGCCTTCGCGCAGCAGCTCCATCGCGTGCGCGATGGCGTGGGCGCCGGACGCGCATGCGGTGTTCACCGACAAGACCGGGCCGCGGAATCCGAAGGCGGTGCCCACCGCCTCCGCGATCATCTGCGGTGCGACCAACAGGTACTGCGCGAGTTCGGCGGTCGCGCCCCGCGATCGCGCGCGCAGCACGTGCTCACCGCTGATCAAACCGCCGTTGCAGGTCGCGAAGACGACGCCGCACCGCTCCGGTCCGATACCGGCTACGTCGAGGCGGCTCGCCGTGAGCGCTTCCTCGGCCGCGACGAGCGCGAAATCCAGTGTGGGCTCGCGGAACTCGCCAGTAACCGGCGAGCGGGCCGGAATGACCGGCACCGGCACCTCGCCGGCGAGCTTCGTCCGGTACCCCGCCATCGGCAGCCGGGTGACCGGGCGGATCGCGACCTCGCCGGCCCGCACGCCGCGCCAGAGTTCGCCGACGCCGACGCCGAAGGCGGTGACCGCCCCCATTCCCGCGACCACGATTCGATCAGCTTGTTCAGCCATGAAGTTCCTCTCGATTTCCGCGACCCGTCCCGCGCGACGCGGCATACCTGACCCGGCCTAGGCGGTGCGGCGCAACGCCACCGCGACCTGCTGACCGGCCAACCCGCGCGCCACCGCCAGCGCCGCACCGATGCGGGTGTCCCGCGCGGACTTCGGCACCCAGTCGAGGTCGCACTCGGGATCGGGATTTTCCAGATGCAGCGTCGGCGGTAGGACGCCGTGGTGCAGCGCCAACGCGGCGACCGCGATGTTCAACGCGCCCGCGGCGCCGACGAGGTGACCGGTCTGCGGTTTGACGCTGCTCGCCGCCACCGAGTCCGCCGCCGATCCGAGCGAGCGCCGGATCGCCCTGGCTTCGGCGATATCGCCCAGCCTGGTAGCACACCCGTGTGCCGCAATGTAATCCACGCGATCCGCTTGCAACGCGGCGTCGTCCAAGGCACGGGTGATCGCCGCCGACAGCGCGTGTCCCGACGATTCCGGCGTCAGCACCTTGCGGTCGTTGGCAGCGCCGGAACCGGCGATCTCGGCATAGCAGCGGGCTCCTCGCGCCATGGCAGCGTCCCGGCGCTCCAGCACGAGGAAGACGGCGCCGTCACCGAGCAGTGAGCCGGACCTGTCCTGATCGAACGGTCG
>NZ_BAGH01000265.1 GCF_000308715.1 Nocardia tenerifensis NBRC 101015 | reverse complement strand
GAGGCCGAGCAGGTCGAGCGTCGGCGTCGTGCAGTCGCGCCACGCCAGATCGGTCTTCGGCAGCTCGGCGCTCGGCGGCGGGGCGGGGGCGACCGAGGTCGGCGCGGCGCCGCCGACGCGTTGGCGCTCGACGGCGACGCCGGGACGATCCGAGGGCCCCGCCCCGCATCCGGCGATCATGATCGAGAGTGTCGCGGCCAGCACGACGGCCCGAGTCCAGCGCATGCGCTACAGCCTGCCAGGTTCGGGCGGTGGTTTCATGCACGGGCCCATCGGGTCAGCATCGTGCCGTCGTCGTCGAGCAGCAGATGCGCGCGCGTCATGGGACGGTCGAACTCGTGCGCGGACAAAGAAATTCGCCGCGCCGTGCCGCCGACCAGCAGTGGCGCGATGGTCAGGCAGAGTTCGTCCACTTCGTTGGCGGCCAGCAACTCGCCGAACAGATGCGGGCCGCCTTCGCACAGCACGCGATGCAGCCGGCGCTCGGCGAGCACGCGAAGCAGCGCCTTCGGCGTCACCGCGAGATCGCCCGCCTCGATCACCTCCGCACCCGCGTCGGCCAACTGCTGCTTGCGGTCCGCGGGGGCGGTGGTCGTGGTGATGATCAACGGCGCGACGGCCGTGTCGGTGAGCAAGCGGGAGCCGAGATCGATCGCCGCGCTCGCCGTGACCACCGCGATCGGCGGCGGCGCGCCCTCGGCATGACCGCCGATGCCGCGCTCGTGTAACGCGCGCCTTCGCCGCGGATCGGTGCGCGCGCCGCCGTAGTTCTCGGCGCGGACCGTGCCCGCGCCGACGAGGACCACGTCGGCCAGCTCGCGCAGCATCAGGAAGACGGCTTTGTCGGCGGGCGTGCCGAGTCCGCCGGAGCGTCCGTCGCTGGTCGCGGCGCCGTCGATGCTCGCCACGAAATTCGCGCGGACCCAGGGTTCGCGCAGGTCGGGCGGGTAGGCGTACAACTGCGCGAGGTCGTCCGGTCTCAGGTCTGTGAGCTGGATCGCATTGTGGATACGCTGCATGAAACTAGATCTCACCACGTCACTAGGCTTCGGCTGTGTCTAACGCTGATTCGCTGCGCTCGTCGGCGCAGGAACGCCTCGTCGACCGCCACCCCGAGGTGCCGGCCGACCAGCTCGTCGCCCAGATGGTGCCCCCGCCGATGTTCGACGAGGTCAGCTTCGACTCCTACATTCCCGATCCCAAGGAGCCGAGCCAGGCGGCGGCGGTGCGCAAGGCCGAGGAGTTCGCGGGCGAGGTCGCGAAGATTCACCAGGCCGTGCACAAGAAGAGCCTGTTCGGCAAGAAGAAGCAGGTGACGGGCGCCGGGCTGTACCTGGACGGCGGATTCGGCGTCGGCAAGACCCACCTGCTCGCGTCCATCTTTCACAGCGCGCCGGCGCCGAAGTCGTTCGGCACCTTCGGCGAGCTCACCAATCTGGTTGGCGCGCTGGGGTTCACGAACGCGGTGGAGCGTTTGTCGGCGAACAGCGTGCTGTGCATCGACGAGTTCGAGCTCGACGATCCCGGCGACACCATGCTGGTCTCGCGGCTGCTGACCGAGCTGTCCGCCAAGGGCGTCTCGATCGCGGCGACCTCCAACACGCTGCCGGGGCAGTTGGGCGAAGGTCGTTTCGCCGCACAGGATTTCCTGCGGGAGATCAAGAAGCTCGGCTCGATCTTCGAGCCGGTGCGCGTCGACGGCCCGGACTACCGGCATCGCGATCTGCCGCCCGCACCGGAGCCGACCTCCGCGGCCGCGCTGACCGAACGGGCCGCTGCCACAAAGGGTTCCACGCTCGACGACTTCGACGAGCTGC
Source organism: Nocardia tenerifensis NBRC 101015 (assembly GCF_000308715.1). Lineage (GTDB taxonomy): Bacteria > Actinomycetota > Actinomycetes > Mycobacteriales > Mycobacteriaceae > Nocardia > Nocardia tenerifensis. The sequence continues at coordinate 8,871 of NZ_BAGH01000265.1, read as the reverse complement.
TGAAGCATCTGAGCACGCTGCATCCGTCGAAGTTCGGCGCGCTGATCGCCGGGGTGTCGTCGGTGTTCATCGCCAACGTGCACCCGGTGGCCGATCAGGCGGTGGCGTTGCGCATCGTCGTGCTGGCCGACCGGCTCTACGACGCGAGCATTCCGGTCACCGTTTCGGGCGCCAAGCTGGACCAGATCTTCTCGCAGGAGATGCTGGACGGTGGTTACCGCAAGAAGTATCTCCGGGCGATCTCGCGCCTGCTCGCGCTGTCGAGGTTCGAGGTAGCGGCCTGATACGGCTGAGTTTGACCAGCAAACATTTCGGTTGGTTTCCTGGTGGTCGGAAGCTCGAACCGACGATTGGAGCACTCGTATGACCCGCTCGCTTCGCGCCCCGATCGCGTTGGCCGCCGGACTTGCGGTCGCCTTCGGCCCCGTGACCGGCGCCGCGCTTGCCGAACCACCCGCCGCGTCGGCCGTCGCGTTCGATCGCGCGCTGAATCTGCAGGGCGTGCAGAACGCCCGCGACGTCGGCGGGTACCGCACCGTCACCGGTCAGACGGTCCGCACCGGGCTGGTCTACCGCACCGGTCAGCTGAACAACGCCACCCCCGCCGACCTCGCCGACCTGTCGGGGCGTCAGGTCCGCGTCGTCGACGATCTGCGCACGGTCTTCGAGCGCACGATCGGCCCCGACAAGGTGCCCGCCGGCGCGATCTCGAACTGGGACGACGTCATCGGCCAGGCCCCGCCCGAGGTGCTGGCGAGCACCCTCACCGGCGGCGACAGCCTCTACCGCGCGTTCATCACCGCACCAGGCGCCAACGAGGGTTTCGCCGCGGTGCTGCACGACATCATCGACACCGACGGCGCGGTCCTGTTCCACTGCACCGCGGGCAAGGACCGCACCGGCTGGACCGCCGCCGTCCTGCTCACCCTGCTCGGCGTCGACCGCGACACCGTGAACCAGGATTACCTGCTGTCCAACGAGTTCCGCAACGCCCGCGCCGACGACCCGATGAACGGCGTCCAGCAGTCCTGGCTCGACGCCGCCTTCGACCAGGCGAACAAGACCTACGGCAGCTTCGACGACTACGTCCGCGACGGCCTGAAGCTCACCGACGACGACCGCACCGCCCTCCGCGCGAAACTGCTCGCCTGATCGCTCAGGAGCGCTGCTCGGCGTACCAGCGGTCGATGAGGGCAGGGAGTTCTTTGCCCATCCAGACGAAGAATTCGTGCATGTCGCGGACTCGGGCGGCCTGGTCGCCGTCGGGGTCGTCGAAGAGGGCGAGGCCGCGGCTGGTCATGACGGTGAGGTCGTCGTACATGCCGCTCTGCTGACGGGTCAGCTCGGGCAGGATGCCGGGGCGGATGGCGTAGTAGTCCTTGCGGTCGCCGGGCTTGGAGACCTTGTCGACCCAGCGCATGGTGACCAGCGCCTTGAGCGCGCCGGAGATGGAACCCTTCGAGGCTTGCAGCGCGTCGGCGATCTGACCGAACGTCTGCTCGGGCGGGTCGGACACGAGCAGCCAGCCCGCGGCCCGGCCGGTCATCCGGACCAGGCCCATGCGCTCGAGTACCAGCGCGAAATCCTCCACGAAGGCCAGCTGTTCCGGGTGGGGGCGACGGCATCGGGGCTCATCGGTCGAGTATCCCTTCGGTGGTGCGAATAGCGGTAAACGGGACGGGCCGTGTCGGCTCGCCCCGTTCCGGGTCGGTCAGACCGCGAGGTCGCGGCGCTGGAAGGCGCGCAGCGCGAGCGCGAGGGCGATCGCGGACACCGCCATCAGCACGAGTAGGTGCCCGATGTTCCACCCGTTGATCACCGGCGCGTCACCGATGGCGTAGTAGAACGGGGAGATCTTGCGCACCCAGTCGGCGCCGAGGGTGTTGGCGAGGAAGCCCGCCAGCGCGATGACCGACGCGAAACCCAGTGTCAGCGAACGCTTTCCGGTAGCGGCACCGACCAGCAGCGTGAGCGTGCCGACCGCCAGCGCGAGCAGCCCGAGCCCGGCGCTCGCCGCGACGATGTTGCCGACCGGCACGCCCAACTCCCCGGCGTCCGCGCCCGCGATGACCGCCAGCGCGAGGGCCGTCGTCACCACCGCCGTCTGCACGGCCAACGCGGCGAACCGTTGACCGAGCAGCCCGATCCGGCTGATCGGTTGGGCAAGTAGCAGATCCAGCGTGCCGTTCTCCTCCTGGCCGGCCGACCGCGCGGCGAAGGTGACCGCGAAGATCAGCAGGAGGAGCAGGCCCATCATGGAGTAGATCATCGAGTGCAGAAAGCCTGTGCCGCTGGCGAAGTCGCCGATGCCCAGCGCGTCGTAGACGCCGTTCTGCTTGATATTGTCTAGGGAGCCTTGCTCTTTCAGCGAGTGGAACGACGGCAGGTACACCAGCGCGACGACGGCGACGCCGACCGACCAGCCGACGAGTCCACGCCGCTGTTCCTTCAGCGTCTGGGTGAATACCGAGCGAGTCATTGCGAATTCTCCTGTGCGGTAAGTGTTTCAGCGGCCGTAACGGCGGAAGAAGATCTGTTCGAGATCGGGCTCGGTGGACAACACGCTCACCAACTGATATTTGGCCGCCGTCTTGAACAGCTCGTCCACCTCGCCTTCGGTGGTGCAGCGCAACGTTTTTCCGTCGACGCTGAGATCGCGCACGCTGGGCAGCCTGGCGAAGTCGTCGGCGAAGACCTCCGTGCCGAACACCAGCTCGACCGAGCGCGGCGAGCGGCGGCGCAGTTCGTCCACGTTCTCGGTGGCCAGCACCTGCCCGGCGCGCATGATGACGGCCCGGTCGGCGCTCTGCTGCACCTCGCTCAGCACGTGCGAGGACATGAAGACGGTCTGCCCGTTGCGCTTGGCCTCGGCCACGAGGTCCAAAAACCTTTGCTGGAGAAGAGGGTCCAGCCCGGAGGTGGGTTCGTCCAGGATCAGCAGGTCCGGCCGGTGCATGAAGGCGGCGACAATGCCGACCTTCTGCTTGTTGCCCTTGGACATGGCACCGACCTTCCTGGACAGGTCCAGGTCGAGCAGGTCGGCGAGTTCAGCGATCCGGCTCGTCGGTACCGTGCCGTGCTGATCGGCGAGGAAGCGGAGCAGATTCGCGGCGGTGTGGCGACCCTCGATCGCCAATTCGCCTGGGAGGTAACCGATTCGCCTGCGTAACTGCGCGCCGCCGGTGCGCGGATCGACGCCGAGCACCTCGACGCGGCCGGCGGTGGGGCGGATGAGGTCGAGCAGTATGCGGATCGTGGTGGACTTGCCCGCGCCGTTGGGCCCGAGGAAGCCGAACACCTCGCCCGCGTTCACCTCCAGGTCGAGGCCGGTGATGGCGACGTGCTTGCCGTAGTGCTTGGTCAGTCCCTCGGTGCGGATGGCCGTCATAACGTGCTCCTGAGTGCGACATGTTCAGCAAAGAACGATGTGTTCAGTAAAGACTGAACATAGAGAACTTGTCAATCGCTGCGGCTACGATCCGGTCATGACGAAGTTCACGACGCGGGACGGCCTGGAACTCAACTATCGAGTGTGGGAGGGCGAGGGCGTTCCCGTCGTGCTGCAGCACGGGGTGGTCGCGGACACCAACGCGAACTGGATGAGCACCGGCGTGGTCGGCGCGCTGCAGGCCGCCGGCCGCACCGTGGTCTCGCTCGACGCCCGCGGGCACGGCCGCTCGGCCAAGCCGCACGACCCGGCGCGGTACTCCTGGGAGCTCATGGCCGAGGACGTGCGCGCGCTGTACGACGAGCTCGGCTTCGATCGTGTTGTGCAGGTGGGCTATTCGATGGGCGCGATCATCTCGCTGCTGGTCGCCGCCGCCGACGAACGGGTCGAGCGCCTGGTGATCGGCGGCGTCGGCTCGGGCGTGCTCGACTGCGGCGGCGTCGATCGCCGGGTTGTCGAGCTGACGGATCTGCAAAAGGCGATGAGCGAGGACAACGAGGGCGCGCCCTCGACCGCCATGATGTTCCGGATTTTGGCGGACGCGGTGCACGCCGACCGGCAGGCCATCCAGGCGGTCGCCACCGGCCTCGACGCCCGGCCGATCAGCGGCCTGGCCGAGGTCACCGTGCCGACCCTGGTGCTCGCCGGCGACAACGATCCGTTCGCCGCCGAGCCCGAGCGCCTCGCCGACGCCCTACCCGACGGCACACTCACCGTGGTCCCCGGCGATCACCTGATGGCCGTGATCGCCCCCGACTTCCACAGTGCGCTGGTGGATTTCGTGAAATGAGCTAGAAGGCCAGCCGCATCACGAAATCGTCGTGCCGCTGGTTGCCGACGGCGTGAGTCCTGGTGCCGACCGAGCTGAACCCGTGCTTGCCGTAGAACCGCGTGGCGCGGGTGTTCTCCTGGTTGACGCCCAGCCACACCCCGGCGAACCGGTCCTCCCGCGCGCGCTCGAGGCAGGCGAGCATCAGCGCCGTCGACACCCCGCTGCCGTGGTGGCCGGGCAGCACGTACATCTTGTTGATCTCCACCACGGGCCGCAGGTTCACCGCCGCGGCGGTCGCGGCGTCCGTCGGGTCGCCCGCGATGAGCATCGCGTAACCCACGATGTCGTCGCCCGCGATGGCCTTGAGGACGGTTCTGGCCGGGTCGCTGAGGTATTCGCCGAACCGTTCGCCGGAGAGCGCCTCGGTGATGAAGAGGCCGATGTCGTCGGTGGTGGCGTTCGGGGGACAGGCTAGCGGAAAGGTCGCCGCCGCAACGTCACTGAGTTCTTCGGCGTCCCACAGGCCGGCCCGGTCGACGGTGACTGGGATGTTGCTCATGTGTCCAGTAGAGCATGATCATCGGGAGAGGTGGGATGTTTACGCGCGTCGGGCCGCGAGTGGAACACCCGCGCCAGCCCGATCAGCGTCGCGGCGAACAGCAGCGGAATCACGAATCCGATCCGATGGCCGAAGCCCGCCGCGACCGCGCCGACCACCCCGCCGCCCACCAGGGTGCCCGCGTAGTTGAACACATTCAGCCGTGCGATGAGCGCGTCCAGGCCGCGGCCACTCGTCAGTCGTCCGGCCTCGCTGAAGCACAGCGGCGCGATCACCGGCAGGCCGGCGCCGGCGATCAGGAATCCGATCATCGCGACGATCGGGCCGGGCGCGACGATCACGATCAGCAGGCCGACCGCGCCGATGGACGCCACGGTTCGCACGACGCGCCGCGGCCCGAACCGCCGGACGAACAGATCGCCGGTGAGCCGGGCGACCAGCGAGGTGCCCTGATAGGCGGCCAGGCCCAGCGCCGCCGTCGCCGAACTCGCGAGCAGATCGTCGGTCAGATACAGCGCCGACCAGTTGCCGACGGCCAGGTCGATCGCGAACACCAACGCCATCGCGATGCCGAACATGAGGTACGCGCGAAAAGCGACCGGCGGCGGTTCGACCATCTCCTCGGCCGGACCGGCCTCCGCCTCCTGCGTGCCGAGCAGCCGGGGGCCGAGCACCAGCCCGATCACGAGCACGATCCCCGCCGCCGTGAGCAGCGACTCGCGCAGGGTCACGTCCAGCGCCTCGCAACCCGATACGAACAGCGCGCCGGTGATCGAGCCCGCGCTCCACGCGGCGTAGAACGACGACAGCACCACCTTCCCGTACCCGTGCTGAATGAACACCGCCTGCATATTGGTGCTCGCGTCCACGATGCCGACCGCGATCCCATAGCAACCCAGCGTGCCCAGCAGCACCGCCGTATTCGGTGCGAACGCCACCGCCGTGCCGGTGATCGCGATGAGCAGCAACCCGATTCGCACCGTCGCCCGGCTGGACCACCGCAACGCCAGCCGCTCCGCCGCCACGCTCCCGCCGCCCGCGAGCAGCGAGACCAGCACCACCGACCCCACGATCAACCCATCGGACAACCCGAACTTGTCCTTCTGCTGCGGCAATTGGGTCAACACAACGGCGAAGAAGAACCCCTGCAACCCGAACGCGAACGAGTTCGCCCTCCGGGCACCCCGCAAAACGGGCGCGATCGAACTCATCTGCGCAGGGTAGCGGGGTGGACCGGCTCGCGCGGGCCGAATGAACGCGCTGCGCTCGTCTGGTCGTGTGTTCGGCCTGAGCCGCGTCTCGCTGTGTGGCGCCCTGTCCGTGGTTGGACTGCGCCTCGCCCTCCGCGTGTCTGCGCTCGTCTTGTCGCGTGTTTGCTTTGAGTCGCAGCTCGTTGCGCGTTCACACGGCCATGTCTTTGCCGCACGTGTTCGAAACCGTGTCTCGTCGCGGTTGTGACCTGAACCGCATCTCGCCGAGCGCATGCCCGAGCGCGCATCGACGCGAGTCCGGATCAGCCCTCGCCTCACGCGCGCCCGAGTCGGTCCTCGCCGTCCTCGACCACCGACTGTGCCAGCGTGAGAGCAATCTCCTTCGCCGACTGTGGGATCTCCCGATGGAACCGTCGGTGCCGCGGCGCCGGAGGGGCGATTAGGGCGACCGACTTTGCTGTGCGGCGCAAGCGACGTAATCTCCTGCGCATGACGAGCGGAAACCGCATCGCGATCGTTGGTGCGGGTATCGCAGGTCTTGCCTGCGCGAAAGTGCTGATCCAGAAGGGTTTTCCGGTCGAGATCTTCGACCGTGCGCCCGATGTCGGTGGCGTGTGGAGTGCGACCCGCAGGTACCCGGGGCTGCGAACCCAGAATTCCAAAAACACCTATCACTTCTCCGACTTCCCGATGCCCTCGGATTACCCGAAGGTGCTCGACGGCGAGCAGATGCAGGCGTACCTGTCCGCCTACGCGGACCACTTCGGCCTGCGCGAGCACCTGCGGCTCGGCACCGAGGTCGTCGCCGCGGACCCGGTGGACAGCGGATGGCTGCTGGAGATCCGTGATCAGGGCGGTATACATCGGAGCTCCTGCGATCACCTGGTGATCGCCAACGGTGTGTTCAGCGAGCCCGCGATCCCGGACTTCCGCGGCATCGAACTGTTCCGCGCCGCGGGCGGCCAGCTCGGACACGTGTCGGAGTTCCTGGACGTCGAGGCGGTGCGCGGCAGGTCCGTCGTGGTCGTCGGCTACGGCAAGTCGGCCTGCGACATCGCCGAGGCGGTGAGCGACGTCGCCGGCTCGACCACCGTGGTCGCGCGGCGACTGCTCTGGAAGATGCCGCGAAAGATGGCCCGGGTGCTCGACTACGAGCGGCTGATGCTGACCCGCTTCGGCGAGGCGCATTTCCACCACCTCGAGCCCGGCCGGATGGACCGATACCTCGACGGCCCCGGACGTTCCTTCCGGATCAGCAATCTCGACCTGATTCAGGAACTCGCGACCAAGCACATGAACCTGCGCGAGCTGGGTCTGGTACCCGAGGGACGGTTCGAGCAGATCGCCGAGAGCACCATCAGCCTCGCCACCGAGAACTTCTACGAGCAGGTCGCGAACGGGCGCATCGTCGTGCAGCGCGACACCACGATCACCGAGATGCGCGGCGGCGGCGGGGAGCAGCCGGCCGTGCAACTGTCCAACGGGCAGGTCATCCCCGCCGATATCGTTGTGTGCGCCACCGGTTTTCAGCAGCGTGTGCCGTTCCTGACGCCGTACGTCCAGCGCAGGCTCACCGACGAGCACGGCAACTTCCGCCTGCACCGCCAGATCCTGCCGCTCGACGTGCCGAATCTGACCTTCGCCGGCTACAACTCGTCGGTCATCAGCACCCTCAACGCCGAGGTCGGCGCCCACTGGATCGCCGCACTGCTCGCCGGTCAGCTCGACCTGCCCCCGCACGACGAGGCGAGCGAGCGCATCGATGCCCGGCTGCGCTGGATGGAGGAGCGCACCGGCGGCCACCACGCGCACGGCACCGCCATCACGCCCTTCTCGATCCGCAATATCGACGAGATGCTGGCCGATCTGAAGTTCCGGCTGCCCTTGCGAACCCGTGCGGCGCAATGGTTCCGCACGGTACGGCCGGAGTCTTACCGCGGGTTGAACGGCCGGCACGAGTCGACGGACCCCGCACCGCCGACGCAGTCGGTGGTCGACCACGCGGATCTCGCCGGGCCGAGTCTCGGCGCGCCGCGGACGCCTGAGCCCGGCCCTGCGATGTCGCAAGCGCCCGAGCCCGGCCCCGGGATGCGGCAGGCACCCACGTCTGGTCCGGGGATGCCGCAGGCGTCTGGTGCCGGGATGCCGCAGACACACGTCTCCGGTCCCGGCGTGCCGCGGGCGCATGAGCCTGCTCCTGGCGTGCAGCAGGCACATGGGTCTGGTCCGGGGATGCCGCAGCCGCAGGCGTCTGGTGCCGGGATGCCGCAGACACACGTCTCCGGTCCCGGCATGCCGCGGGCGCATGAGCCTGCTCCTGGCGTGCAGCAGGCGCACGCGTCCGGCCCGGGAATGCCGAGGACGCACGACCTCAGCGCAGGCGTGCCCGGGATGCAGTAATCCGGCCGGGGAAATTCCTCGCCGGTGCGGTTCGGCTGGCGGCAGCACTGCCGACGTGAGCGGCGGTGGTCGCGGGCATTGCGGTTGCCGGCGTGAGTCTGGCCGTGCTGCGGACGCGCTCGGTGCGGCTGCGATGTCCTGCGCGAGTTGCCGAGCCGCGCGTGGGGTTGGCCTGGGGCCGGGATCCAGCAGGGACCCCACCCGTGTTGCGGATTCGACTGGCGGCAGCACTGCCGACGTGAGCGGCGGCGGTCGCGGTGGTCGCGGTCGCCGATGTGAATCTGACAGTGCAGCCGACGCATCGGTGCGGCTGCGGCAGCCTGCGCAAGCTGCTGAGCCGCGTGTGGGGTTGGCCTGGGGCAGTGATCCGGCCGGGGAAATTCGTTGCCAGTGCTGCGGCTTCGACTGGCGGCAGCACCGCCGACGTGAGCGGTGTTGGTCGCGGTGGTCGCCGGTGTGAGGCTGGCCGTGCTGCGGATGC
>NZ_BAGH01000266.1 GCF_000308715.1 Nocardia tenerifensis NBRC 101015 | reverse complement strand
CGTTCGATCAGCTGCTGATGGACGTCGCGCTGTTGAAGCAGCCGGTGACCGTGGTGCTGGATCGCTCCGGCATCACCGGCCCCGACGGCGCCAGCCACCACGGCATGTGGGACCTCTCGGTGCTCGGCATCATCCCCGGCATCCGGGTCGCGGCCCCGCGCGACGCGGCGACGCTGCGCGAGGAGCTGGCCGAGGCGCTCGCCGTCAACGACGGGCCCACCGCCATCCGGTTCCCCAAAGGCAGTGTCGCCGAGGACATCTCGGCCGTCGAACGGCTCGACGGGGTGGATGTGCTCCGCCTCGCGGCCGGCGAGCGCGCCGACGACGACCTGGCGCCGGACGGGGGATCGGTGCAGGCGGTGCGCGGTGACGTGCTGCTGGTCGCGGTCGGCCCGTTCGCCGAGGTCGCGCTGCAGGCCGCGGATCTGCTGGAGGCCGAAGGGGTTTCGGTCACCGTGATCGATCCGCGCTGGGTGCTCCCGGTCTCCGACACCCTGCTCAAGCTGGCCGAAAACTACCGTCTCGTAGTGACTTTGGAGGACGGCGGGCTGCACGGCGGCATCGGCTCCACCGTGTCGGCGCGGCTGCGCAACTCCGGGCTGGACATCCCCACGCGGGATCTCGGTGTGCCGCAGCAGTTCCTGGATCACGCGTCGCGGGGCGCGGTGCACGAGGAGCTGGGTTTGACCGGGCCGGATATCGCCCGGCGGATCGGCGGGTGGCTCGCCGCACGGTGAGGCTCGGGCAGGGCAGGAGCCCTGTGCCCTTGTGCGAGCGCGTGTTTCGGCAATAATGCGAGGGATGGACGAGCACACGGTCGAGAAACTGTTCGCCGATCGCCCGGACGCACTGCGCCTGTTCCGCAGTCTCGCGCCGCGGATCGAGGCACTCGGTGAGGTCACCACCGCGGTCACGAAGAGCCAGGTCTCCTTCGGCGCCGATCGCAAGTTCGCGTGGTTATGGCCGACGCCGCAGGGCAAGAAGGCGCCCGACGACGTCCTCATGCTCACCCTCGATCTGCGCAAGCCGCTGTCGGACCCGCTGATCCTCGGCGTGCAGGAGACCTACCCCGGCAAGTGGACCCACCAGATTCGCGTGCTCGACGACACGGTCGTCGAGCATGTGGTGAACGAGGGGTGGCTGGAGGCGGCCTACGACTTCGGTTCGGAGCATCCGCCGCGATAAGAGCCCTATTCGGCGGGCTCCGGGGTGAGCGCCGCGGTCAGGTGCGGCACGGCCAGTTCACGCTGCCACGGCCTGGCGCCGCCGGACTTCAGGAAGCCGTCGATGGCGGCGGCCAGGTCGTCAGGGGAGTCGGGGATGCGATCGTAGTCCGGCAGTCCGTCCCAGCACAGGCGGCGGACCAGGTCGGGGGAGAGCAGGTTCTCGACGGGGATCTTGTGCGCGGTGGACAGCTCGCCCATCGCGGTGCGCGCGCGGGACAGGCGGGCGGCGGCGGCCGGGTCGCGACGTTCCCAGCGGTTCACCGGCGGCGGGCCGTCGAACGGCTGGGTCAGCGGGGGTAGCTCGCTGTCGGGCATGGTCCGGCCGCGATCGATGGCGGCCAGCCACTCTCTGGAGTACCGCCGCTGGCGGGGGCCGCCGAACACCGGTAGCGCCCGCAACTGCGCGATGGTCTTCGGGTCGGCGGTGACGGCCGCGATGATGGCGGCGTCGGGCAGGATGCGCGCGGGCGCGACGTCGCGAGCGCGGGCCAGGGCGTCGCGAGTGGTCCACAGTTCGCGGACCACGGCCAGCTGTCTGGTCCGGCGTAGGTTGTGGATGCCCGAGGTGCGCCGCCAGCGGTCCGCCTTCGGCGCGGGCGGCTCCGTGGTCCTGACGTGCTCGAATTCCTGTGCCGCCCAATCGGTTTTACCCTGTGCCGCAAGGTCGGCGGCGACCGCGTCGCGCAGCTCCAGCAGCAGTTCGACATCCAGGGCCGCGTAGTTGAGCCACTCGGCGGGCAGCGGCCGGGTCGACCAGTCGGCCGCGCCGTGGCCCTTGCGTAGCGCGTGTCCGAGCAGGTTCTCCACCATCGCCGCCAAGCCGACGCGCTCGAAACCGGCCAGCCTGCCGCCCAATTCGGTGTCGAACAGGCGCTCGGGGCGCAGGCCGAGTTCGGCCAGACCCGGTAGGTCCTGGTCCGCCGAGTGCAGTACCCATTCGAGATCGTTGATCGCGTCGGCCAGCGGTTCGAGCGCGTCGGCGACCGGGATCGGATCGATGAGGAAGGTGCCCGCGCCCTTGCGGCGCAGCTGAATCAGGTAGGCGCGCGCCGAATACCGGAAGCCCGAGGCCCGTTCGGCATCGACGGCGAGCGGGCCGGTGCCCGCGGCGAGTAGAGCGGCGGCCGCGGCGACCTCGGCGGCGGTGTCCAGTACCGCGGGCACGCCATCCACCGGCGCGAGCAGGGGTGGCGCGCCGGTGGGTTCGGATTCGTCGGGTACGGACATGTTGTTGAACTTTACGTGCAGTGTCGCGGCGGTCGTCGTCCTATCGGGCTTCCGTGTGTCGAAAAGACGAACAACAGCGGAATCGATGGGAGCTTTCGTTCTACACAACGCCGCGCCGGCGACTGGTCTTCCCAGGCGCTACCGCTGATCGTTGGAGAGGTCGGGCCGGATCAGCTCGGTGATGCCCGCGGGCGGGAGGCCGGCGGCGTAGGCGAGGACCTCGCAGAAGCCCTCGACATGCGGGCGCATGTCCTCGGTCATCGCCGTCCACGACGCGCGCAGCTCGAGTTGATGGGCCCGCGGCGGGCCCGCGATGTCGCCGTAGCGCACCGAGCTCGTCGAGGTCACGGTGCCGCCGAGGGCGGTGAACGGCTCCGAGCGCGACTCCAGCGCGTCGACCAGCCAGCTCCATGCCACCTCCGGCAGCAGCGGGTCGGCGGCCAGCGCGGCGTCGATGTCGGCCTGGATGTAGGCGACCAGGCGCAAGGTGCCGTGCCAGGCGTCGTCCCCGTCCGGATCGTGCAGCAGGATCAACCTGCCGAACGCGTCGCCCTCCGAATCGACCGGCACCACACCGGTTTCCGGATGTTTTACCTCGGCGCCGAGCGCGTAGGAGTAAGGCGCCAGACGTTGCGGCGGCCGGATCGGCGCAAGCTCGATCCGAGGATGCACGGTAGCGGTGCCCATCGCCTCGACCGCGGCGCGAAATGGAGCTGGCTCGCCATGGGGTCCCTCGGTCGCTGCGGCGCCGTCGCGGAAGTCGAGCGGTGTCACGAAGGGGACGGTAGACCGTGTGCACCCGGCACAGTCGGAGGCGCGCCGCTGTATCGCCGCCGCGTCCACGGGCCATTCGCCGCTTCCGCGCGTTGCGCGCTTCGGCGTGTCGCGCTCGAGGGAGTGGTGGGCCGGTCCGTCCCGGGAAATGGCGGGGCGTGATGTGCTCCTCTTTCCGGCTCGTGCCCGGACTGGTCGGGGCGTGGTGGCGGCCCTTTACGATTGGCAGCGATGAGCACTCATACTCGCCGCCGCCTGACCGATGCCCCGTTCCTGGCCGCCGCCACCGGGGCCACGCCGAGCAGGCGCCCGGTGTGGTTCATGCGGCAAGCCGGACGGTCGTTGCCCGAGTACCGCGAGCTGCGCAAGGGCGTCGGCATGCTGGAGTCCTGCTTCGATCCGGAGCTGGTGTGCGAGATCACCATGCAGCCGATCCGCAGGCACGGCGTCGACGCGGCGATCCTGTTCTCCGACATCGTCGTTCCGCTGAAGGCGGCCGGGATCGACCTCGACATCGTGCCGGGCGTCGGGCCGGTCATCGCCTCGCCGGTGCGCACCGCCGACGATGTGCGCGCGCTGCCTCGGCTGCGGCCGGAGGAGGTCGGCGCGGTCGCGGACGGGGTGCGGCTGCTGGTGGACGCGCTCGGCGAGACGCCGCTCATCGGCTTCGCGGGTGCGCCGTTCACCCTCGCGTCGTACCTGGTCGAGGGCGGGCCGAGCAAGAACCACGAGCGCACCAAGGCGATGATGTACGCCGACCCGCAGACCTGGCACGCGCTGCTCGGCGTGCTCACCGACATCACCGTCGCGTTCCTGCAGGCTCAGCTGGCCGCCGGGGTCGACGCCGTGCAGCTGTTCGACTCGTGGGCCGGCGCGCTGTCCCTCGCCGACTACCGGCGGTTCGTGCTGCCGCACTCCGAGCGCGTCTTCGCCGAGGTCGCCGAGGCGGGCGTGCCGCGCATCCACTTCGGCGTCGGCACCGGCGAGCTGCTGGGGGCGATGGGCGAGGCGGGCGCCGATGTGGTCGGCGTCGACTGGCGGGTGCCGCTCACCGACGCCGTGCGGCGCGTCGGGCCCGGAAAAGCGTTGCAGGGCAACCTCGATCCCGCCGTGCTCTTCGCGGGGGCGGGCGCGGTGGAGACCGAGGCGCGGCGCATCGCGGCCGAGGCCGATGAGGCGATCACGTTGGGCGCCAACGGACATATCTTCAATCTGGGGCATGGTGTGCTCCCCGATACCGATCCCGGTGTGCTGACGGCGTTGGTCGAGTTGGTGCACGAGCTGTAGTGCTCGGGGAGCTCGTCGCGCGGGTGATGGGGAGCGAGCCGCGGCTCGGTTCGACCCGGCTCGTCGCGATCGACGGGCCGGGCGGTGCCGGAAAGTCAACGCTCGCCGGGCGACTCGCGCGTGAGTGCGACGCGGTTGTCGTCCCCACCGACAGCTTCGCCTCGTGGGACAACCCGCTGAATTGGTGGCCTCGGCTGGAAACCCAAGTGCTGCAACCACTGGGGCGCGACGAGGCCGCGCGCTACCAGCGTTACGACTGGGACCGTCGAGTCCTCGCCGAATGGCATGACATCGAGCCCGGCGGAGTCGTTGTGCTGGAGGGTGTTTCGTCGGCCCGCGCCATCGTTCGGTCCCGGCTCTCCCTCTCCGTCTGGGTCGACACACCCCGGGACTTGCGTTTGGACCGCGGGCTCGAGCGCGACGGTTCCGCTGCTCGTGCGCTCTGGGATCGGTGGATGGCCGATGAAGACGTCCACTTCGCGAACGACGAAACGCGTTCCAGCGCAGACGTGATCGTCAGCGGGACCGCCGAACTCGGTTGAGTGGGCTATCGGCTCGCGCGCAGGATGCGGAGCGCGCGCAGTGCGTCGGCCGATTCGAGCTCGACTTGCGTGGATCCGTCGAGGTAACCGGCGACGAGTTCCGGAGCGGAGTGGTCTTCGATGTCGGTGAATCCCAGGGAGCGCAGGTGGCCTGCGATCTCGTCGGGCGCGAAGTAGCTGAACACGGGCTCGCCGATGGCGGCCAGCCGCTCGGCGCGCGCCCGCATGTGCGCGCGCTCCTCGTCGGTGTCTCCGGGTCGCAGATAGTCGAAGACCACCGTGGCCGGCCGGGCCTGGCCCGCGATGTACTCGAGGGTGGCGCGGGCGGCGTCGCGGGTCAGGTAGAAGACGACGCCGAGCCACACGAATACCGCCGCGTCGCTCCGGTCGAATCCCGCTGACTCCAATCCTGCTGCGAGCGTGTCGGTTTCGAAGTCGACCGGCACGAAGGTCAACGTCTCGGGGTGGTCGATGCCGGCTTCGGCCAGGCGTTGCCGTTTCCACGCCTGGGTCGCGGGGTGGTCGACCTCGTATACGCGCAGGTCCGGATGCGGATTGCGGTAGGCGAAGGTGTCCAGGCCCGCGCCGAGGATCACGACCTGGCGCACGCCGGACTCGACGGCCGCGGCCACGCAGTCCTCGGCGAAGCGGGAACGCGCGGCGAAGAACAGGCGGCGTGCCGGATCGCGGACGGCGTTGCCGGGTTGATCGCTTGTGCGCGTGCCCAATTCGTTCAGATCGTCCGTGGTGACGCCCAGCATCGGCGCCGCAAGGGGGTCGATGAAGATCGGGGGTCGATCGGCGATCTGGTGATAGGCGCGGGCATACGCGGTCACGAGCGCCGTGCGGCTGGGTCCGTCGTTCTCCATGTTCATGAACCTACTTATCCGCGCCGCGTGGGCGCTGTGAACCCGCTCACGCTGTGGGAAAGCCCTCTATGGCGGCCTCGACGACGCTGCTCGGGCACGGCGATCAGCCTGCTCGGGGGCGGCACTCGAGGGCGGTGGCGTGGGGGATAACGTCGGGGTATGAGGATCGCGGTGGTCGGCGGCGGGATCAGCGGATTGGTCGCCGCGTATCGGTTGCGGACACTGGTGGGGGCCGGGGCCGACATTCTGGTGCTCGACCGCGCCGAACGGGTCGGCGGGATTCTCTACACCGGCGAAGTCGCCGGGGGCCCTTTGGATCTCGGGGCGGAGGCGTTCGTCGGGCGTCGGCCCGAGGTGCCGGAGCTGCTGCGCGAATTGGGGCTGGAGACGCAGTTGGTGACGCCCGCCGGGCTGCGGCCACTGGTGTGGTCGGGCGGAGCGGCGCACGCGCTGCCGGAGCGGACGCTGATGGGGATACCGTCGGACGCCGAGTCGATGCGGGGGCTGGTCGACGCCGAGACGGTGACGCGGATCGAGGAGGAGCCGCGGCGGCCGCTGAGCTGGGACCCCGGCACGGACATCGACGTGTACAGCCTGGTCGCGGACCGGTTCGGCGCGCAGGTCGCCGAGCGGAGCGTGGATCCGCTGCTCGGCGGGGTGTACGCGGGCAGTTCTCGCTCGATCGGGGTGCGTGCGGCGCTGCCGACCTTGGCCGCGGCATTGGACGACGGCGCGCCGAGCCTCACGCACGCGGTGTCCGTCGCGCTGCCGCCGCCGTCGAGCGCGCCCGTGTTCGGCGGGCTCAGGGATGGTTACCAAGTGCTGTTGGAGGCGTTGGCGGCACGGTCGGGGGCGAAGTTCGTCACCGCGACGCCGGCCACGCGGCTCGCCCGTGGACTGCGCGGCTGGGTCGTGGACCCGATCGGCGCCGTCGACGCGGTCGTGCTCGCCACGCAGGCGCCCGTGACCGCGCGACTGCTCGGCGCGGTCGCGCCCGAGGCCACCGCGGTGCTGGCCGAGATGGAGCTGTCCTCGTCCGTCGTTGTCGCGCTTGCGCTTCCGTGTGAGACCGCGCTCCCGCAGAACTCCGGCATCCTGGTCGCGACCGGAGAACCGCTGCGCGCCAAGGCTTTCACCCTGTCCAGTCGCAAATGGACCCACCTCGCCGAACGCGAAACCGCGCTGGTGCGAGCATCATTCGGCAAATTCGGCGACGACTCCACCCTCTCCTGGACTGACGCCGACCTCGTCACCGCCGCCGTCGAGGACCTCGCCACCGTCACCGGCGTCCCCATCACCCCCCGCTCCGCCGTCGTCCAACGCTGGCGCGGCGGACTCACCCAGTACGCCTCCGGCCACACCACCCGCGTCGCCACCCTCGAATCCGCCATCGCCACGCTCCCCGGCCTAGCCCTGGCCGGCCCCTACCTGCACGGCGTCGGCGTGCCCGCCTGTGTAGCCGCCGCCACCAGCGCCGCCCACCGTATAGCCGCCACTGCCTGATCCCCGCTCCGCGGTACCTACCGGACGTCGGTGCTCCAACCAGATCCTGTCTCGAGTCCACCCGCCGCCTCCGGCAGGCGACCAAGCGATCCCCGGAAACCGCGAGCTGCCAGGACGCCTCGCAATCCATGACTCCTCCGATCAAACGCGCACCATCGGAGCTGGTCGAACGATCATGAGGAACTGGTGGCGGCATCGCCCGGCTGAATCCGCCCGAGAAGCGTCCGCCACAAGTCCCCGCTCGGGCTGATGCATTCGACGGCATCCGCTCCGCCGTGCTGAGCATGCCGGAGGTGCGATCTGGAACCGGACCGCAGGAGTGCGTGGTTTCGGCGAGTGGCACGATGGGTGGTATGGCGCGACTCGATTATCAGGAACTCAACTCGACCATTCGTTACCTGATGTTCTCGGTGTTTCAGGTGCAGCCGGGGGTGCTGGGGGATGATCGGGCTGCGGCGATCAAAGAGGCTCGGGCGTTCTTCGAGGGCCTGGCCGATCGGGACGTGGTGGTGCGCGGGGTTTACGACGTGGCGGGGATGCGCGCGGACGCGGACTTCATGATCTGGACCCACGCCGAGCGCGTCGAGGACCTGCAGGCCGCGTACGCCGACTTCCGCCGCACCACCGAGCTCGGCCGGGCCAGCGCGCCGGTGTGGAGCAATGTGGCGCTGCATCGCCCGGCGGAGTTCAACAAGAGTCACGTGCCGGCCTTCCTCGCGGGCGAGGACCCGGGCAACTACATCTGCGTGTACCCGTTCGTCCGCTCCTACGAGTGGTACCTGCTGCCCGACGACGAGCGCCGCAAGATGCTCGCCGACCACGGCAAGGCCGCCCGCGGCTACCCCGACGTGCGCGCCAACACGGTCAGCTCGTTCGCCCTCGGCGACTACGAGTGGATCCTCGCCTTCGAGGCCCCCGAACTGCACCGCATCGTCGACCTCATGCGCGACCTGCGCGCCACCGAGGCGCGCCTGCACGTCCGCGAAGAGGTCCCCTTCTTCACCGGCCCCCGTGTGGACGTCGAAAAGCTCATCAACGCCCTGCCCTGAGCCGCACCCGCTAGCGTCGCGTTAGGTATGCTGGCATACCATGAGGCGCACAACTGTGAAGCTACCCGATGAGCTGGACGACAAGCTCCGCCATGAGGCAGAGCGTCGGGGTGTCACAGTTTCCGACTTGACTCGCATGGTTCTCGCGGCATTTTTCGAGACCGCCCCGGATGGAGGCGGTCGGAGATTCGGCGCGGCGGCCGCCGGACACAGCGGCCGATCCGACGTCTCCAGTCGGATCAAGGAGATCTTGCGTAAGGAGTGGGGCCGATAACCGCGCTGGTAGTGGACGCCGGGCCACTGTATGCCTACGTCGATGCCGATGACGCGCATCATGTCGATTGTCTGAATCTCCTTCAAACACACCGCGGGCCGCTTGTCGTGCCCACCCTGGTGATCACCGAAGCGGCCTACCTGATCGGCACTCGGTTGGGAGCTGAAGCGGAGGTGCAATTCTTGGGCGACTTCGCCGAAGGTCTGTTCACCGTCGAACCGGTACACGCTGCGGATTGGGTGCGCATTGCGGAATTGGTCGCGAAATATCGGGACCTGCCGCTCGGCACGGCTGATGCATCTGTGATTGCCGTAGCGGAACGACGTGACCTGCACACCATTGCGACAACTGATCGCCGCCATTTCTCTGTCGTTCGCCCGACGCATGTTCCCAGTTTCACGCTGGTCCCATGACCGCTTGCAGCAACCGACCGGCAGGCCCCCGCTTTTCGGGGCGTGCGACTCGGCGGCGGAAAACGTACCATTCGGTCCAGTGCTGACCGCGGATTACTCCGCTGCGCTGTCCGAGGGGTGCAGTCGCAGCGAGCCGGAGTTGCTGCAGTAGCACCCCTAACGTCCACCGGTCGTCCGCTGCGATCCGTCCAGGCGAGCTACCGGTCGAGGGAGCAAACCGCTTGGGTGCCCTTGCCTTCGACACCTGTGTTACTTGCACGGATCGGTATAGGTCGTTTCCGGGAAGTACTGCTTCCATTCCGCAGCCGAGATGGTCGATGCCGGTGTGTGGCAGAGTGTTTGGGCAATGTCGACCGGATCGGTGTGCCAGGTTCGCAAGGTACCGTCGAAACCGGCGGCGATGAGACGAGATCCGTCGGGGCTGAACGCGACGTCGTTGACGCGCCCGGGGTAGGCGTTGAGCGCAGCGTAGGGCTGGGGGCTTGCCGGGCGGCCCACATCCCACACCCATACCTGGTTGTCGCCTGTTCCGGCCGCGAGCCGGTGACCGGACGGGTCGAAGGTCAGCGACATGATCGCGCCGGAGGGGCCGGTGAGAGTGGCCATCGGTGCCGGTGTCCGGGGATCGGTGAAGTCCCACAGTTTGACAGTGCGGTCGTCGCTGCCGGCCGCGAGTAGTCGGCCGGCTCCGAACTTGGCGGCGGTGACGGTCGAGTCGAAGACGCCGCGCAGGTCGGCTACCGGTGTGATTCGGGTACCGGAGACATCCCATACGCTGACCCCATTGGCAGTGCTCGCGGCCAGCAGAGTTCCGTCGCTGCTGACGGTGAGTAGTTGAACCAGGCCGTTGGCGGTGAGGGTTTCCAGAGTGCGCGGGTTGGCTGGGTCCGCGAAGTCCACCACGGCAATTCGGTTGGCGGCGTCCCCGGCGGCGGCCGCGTAGGCGTGTCGGCCGTCGTGAGACAGCACGGCGGTGGCGATGACACGATCGAGAACGCGCACGGGTGGTGCGAATCGGTGTGGTCGTTCGGCTTCGCTGACATCCCAGGTATACAGTTCGCCGTCGGCCGTTCCGGCGGCGACGATGCGGCCGTCGCCGGAGACGGCCGCTACTCCGGACATTTTGCCGCCGCCTTCGAAGAGCAGCGCAGGAAGCAGTTCGTGGACACCGGCTGAATCGGTGAGGTCGTAGCGATGTACGAGGTTGAATTCGCTGTTGACGGGGGCGACCAGTCCCACGGCGGCGAGGAAACCGTCGGCGCTGGTGGGAAGGGTGTAGATCCGGCCGCCGAGGTTGGCGCTCACCGGCCCGGGGAGGGGCCATTCGCGGATGAAGCCGTCTGTGGCAGCGCTGATTACGGTGTCTCCGGCGTTCGCAACCGAGGTGACGATAGCCGATCC
The DNA here is from genome assembly GCF_000308715.1 of Nocardia tenerifensis NBRC 101015. Classification (GTDB taxonomy): domain Bacteria; phylum Actinomycetota; class Actinomycetes; order Mycobacteriales; family Mycobacteriaceae; genus Nocardia; species Nocardia tenerifensis. The sequence goes on along the minus strand of NZ_BAGH01000266.1, from coordinate 23,260 downwards.
CGGTAGGACCTGTGCGGTGGTCCCCGCGCTGAGGTCGAAGAGGCGCACCGAGTTGTCCGAGCTGCCGGCAGCGACCGCGGTGCCGTTGTTCCGGAAGGCGACAGAGTTGACGTAGCTGGTGAATCCACCGAGATGCATGGTGGCCGAGGGCTTTTCCGGCTGTGTGACGTCGAGGAGGGTGCATTCGTTGGCTTGCGATCCGACCGCGAGCCGGGTGGAACTCGGGTCGAACTGCAAATCCAGGATCCCGTCGGTGGCCCGCGGCATCGTCACGGTTCCTGCGGGCGTGTCGGGTTCGCCGGGAGTCCGGATCCATAGTTGCACCGCTCCGGTCTCGGTGCCTGTGGCCAGATACTGCCCTCCCGGGCTGTAGGCGACGGCCTTGATCACTGTGGTCGAGTTGGAAGTGAGTGCTGTGGTGGAGCCGTCGGCGTCGACCGACCATCGCAGCGCGCCCACGGTGGTGGCTGCGGCGACTTCGCGCCCGTCCGGGGACCACGACAGGTCGTAGACCGGGCCGGTGATCCCGCTCAGAGAAGTGAGTTTGCGTGGCCGACGGGGGGTCGATACGTCCCACAGCGTCGCTCCGGATACTCCACCGACCGCGAGTCGTCGTCCATCGGGGGTGAAAGCGACCGCATAAAGTGGGTCGGTCGATGCCGCCAGGAGGGTGGGTGCCGCGTTCGTGTCCGCCCGATCGAGTAACCGTACGTTCCCATCCGAGTTGCCTACCGCGAGCCACTTGCTGCCGGGGGAGACGGCTATCACGACTGTTCCCGGCACGGTCGGTGTGCGTCGGGGCGTGGCTACCGCGGTGCTGTCCAGTAAGGCCGAGCGTGCTTCCACCGTTGCCGCGCTGTCCCATCCGACCAGTGCGAGTTGCTGTGCGAGGGCGGAATCACGGTTGCGCAGGAGCCCGGACTGGACCGCGGCGAGGCGGGAAAACGCTTCGTTCCGGGCTGTTCGCGCGACTTGGGCCGATGTGCGGGCACGGTTGCGGCTGTCGACCGCCTCGACCACCGCGGCTGAGGCCACGACGGTCACGATGGTCAGAAGAAAAGCGACCCACAGCAGCACTCGTGCGCGTCGGCGAAGCTGCGTGCGTGAAATCCTCAATCGGTGGACGGTTTCGTTCAGTTCGGCCACCCGGCGTCGTTCCTTGGCGGCCTGCTCGGCATGGAAGGCGACGTTGGCGGCCAGGAACTGTTGTTCGAGCGGATTGAGTTCGCGACCGTGTACTTCGTCGGCGGCCCACTGCGTGAACTCCTCGGTGCGTCCCGGGCTGAGCAGATCCTTCTGCGCGCGGCCGCCGCGTTCCCATTCGCGGCTCTCGACGCTGAAGCGCCTGTGCTGCAACAGGCTTGCGCGGTCGGTATCGATCCACTGTGCCAGGCGTTGCCACGCCGACAGCAAGGCCTCGTGGCTGGCTTGGACGCCAACGGCCGAGACCGTGATCAGGCGTTCTTCGGCGAACCGGCCGATGGCGGTGTCGATATCAATTCGGCGCAGGTCATCCCATTGCAGTTCGGAGCGGATCGCGGTGCGGCGCGCGGTCGATTCCTCGGTGACAGCCACGCAACGCATCAACACGCGTTTCGCGGCGAGTTGTGCACGTGGGCTCAGACTTGCGTACACACCTTCGGCTGACTTCTCGATGGCTCCGCGAATTCCGCCGGTTTTGTGATAGTCGTCGTACTTCAACACCTTGCGCGGCGGGCGCAGATTTGCCCAGGACTGTTTCAGTGCGTAGGACAGCAGCGGCAGCGCACCCGGCTCCGAGTCCGAGTCGGTGACGGCGAGTTCTTCCAGCAGTCGTTGTACCAGTACTGGGTCGACCTGAATGTCGCGTCGCGCGGCGGGGGCTTCGATGACCTGGCTCAGTTGGCGCTTGTTCATCGGTGTTACGACGATCTGATGGCCGTTGGTGAGCGCGGTCCGTAGCAGTGGCTCATTGGTGGCGAAGCTGAAGTGGTCGGCGCGCAACCCGACGACCACCGCGGTTCGGCGGCGGTCGGCCCAGCTGGACAGTTCGCCGAAGAACTGACGGCGCTGCCGATTCCAGTGTGTCCTGATCTGATCGTGGTCGCCGTTGTCCGGCGGGCTCAACGCCCACAACTCTTCGCATTGGTCGACCACCAGCACCATCTCGTCGGCGCCGTCGACGCGGTATCCCTCGGTCGTTTTCTTCAATGCCGCAACAGGTTCCGGACCCGGCGTGAGAATTCGGCAATCGAAATGGGCGGCAAGTCCCGCACGAAGCAACGAACTTTTTCCTGCTCCCGATGATCCCAGCACTACGACAACACTTGGCCCGGTCGCGGAGGCGAGCACGGATTCGACATGTTCACACAGCTGTCGGGTGAGCTCGGAACGGCCGAAGAAGTCGGCGGCGTGTTCGAGCTCGAACGGATCCAGTCCCCGATACGGCGAGCGTGTCGCCGCCGCGGGGCGAGGTATCCGCCGCACGCGTGCGGCCGCGGCATGCCAGGAAGAAATCTGTTGCGGCGCAATGCCGAGCGCCAAGAGCACAGGGGTGAGAAACGGAGAGTTCGCATCGGGTGTCGCGGTGCCGGAGAACCAGCCTTGGATGGTGCCGTAAGGAACCGTCTGTCCGGATGGCAGGTGCTCGCCGGCCGCTTGCGCTACCTGTCGAACCGAGAGCCCGGCACACAGCGCGAGGGTCCGGAGCGTCTCGGAGAACAGTTCTCGACTGGTGATGCATGCCGGATCCGCCGGGCCTGGGACGTGCGCGCCCATATCTCAGTGTGGCACAGCCGATTGGACCGATTGGATCCTCAGGTATTCCGCCTGACCTGCGCGACGGTGGGCATGTCGCCGGCTTTGGACCCGGCGATCACCCTCTGAGATCGGAGCTGTTCGATGTTCGCCATTACCTCTTCCCACACCGCATCCGGCACGTCCAGAGGACGTGTCTCGAAGGCCGCGATGCTCTTGGCGGCCACAGCGTTCGCCGCGATGGTCGCCGGAACCGGCACCGCCGCCGCGGGTCCCCAGCACCACGGCACCGACCCTGCGGCGACCGGCTGCAATCAGAATGCATACCTCGCGGCCACCCGAGGAATCCAGACCGAATCCGGTCAGGTCGTGAGCTACGTGGATGTCTACTACTCCAATAGTTGCCAGACCAACTGGATCCGGGTGCGCAGCAACCCCGCCGGCGGCGCCGCGATCAAGGACATCTGGGCGGATGGGCAACCTGGCCTGCCGCCCGAGACCGACTACGGCTCGGGTTCCAGCTACAGCATGCAGGTGTATGCGCCGGGCAGCACGTGCATTCACTTCCAGGTTCACCTGAAGTACCCGAACGGGCAGCACTACGCCGAAACCTATACCGCCGGAGCGAACGCCGAGACGGTCTGCTGATCGTCGGCTGACTACGTGCTGTCCTCGGCAGCGTCACGGCGCGATCAGCTCGCCGGACGCTGTCGAGAACCGTGCCTGCCGCAACCCGCCGTCAACGCGGATCGTCGGCGAATACCCGCCGCATCTCCGACAGTCGGGCCGGGTGTCGTCGGTAGAGGTATATGAGGACGGCGATGCCGATCAGGTACCAGGCTCCGATGATCAGGCCTGCCTGACTCGAGGGATAGCTCAGTGGGGTGACGAATTTCAGGACCGAGGTGCCGATTCCCATCGCGGTGAGCCAGGCGGGGACGAAGGCGGCGATGCCGAGGATCGGAATCACCAGGTGGAGTAGCCAATTGAACTCGGCGCGCTGCCGTCGCAGGTAGAACATCGTGCACGACAGGTTGAACACCATGTACACGGCGATCATGACGCCCGCCAGGACCGTGGCGAGCAGCACGAAGGCCTCGGTCGGGCCGAAGTAGAGGCCGAGCGGCAGACCGATGCCGAGCGATACCAGCAACTGGACGACCACGCCGACGTGCGGCGAGTTCCACTTCGGATGTGTGCGCGACAGTGCGGCGGGCAGCAGCCCGATCCGGGACATGGCGTACCAGGTGCGGGTCGTCGCCAGGGTGGCGGCGTTCCCGTTGGCGAACGTCGAGTTCAGGATGGCGAACAACGCCACCACCCAGCCGACTCCCCACACGTCCCGGGCCAGGGTTATCCACGGGCTTCCGTCGCCGAGCTCGCCGAAGCTCACATACCGGTGCGGTCCGAAGAACACGTCGCCCGCGTAGGTGGTGAAGACGTAGAACACGCCGATGGCGCCGCAGGACGCCACGACGGCGATCGGAATGGTGCGGCGCGGATTGCGGGCCTCCTCGGCGAGCGGGGCCGAGGCCTCGAAGCCGATGAAGGCGAGGATGGTGTAGATCGATGCCGCGGCGACGCCCGAAAACCCTTGGTAGCCCTCCACTGTGGCGAAATGCAGGGTGAAAACCGTTGCGGTGTTTCCGGTTCCGGCCTTGATCACGAGCCAGCCGGCCAGCACGAGGAACACGAGGATCTCGAACAGTCCGAGAACGGTGCCCACCTGCGCGCTGACCCGGACACCGCGGTAGTTCAGCAGGGCGATCAGCACGGCCGAGACGATCATGACCACGACCCACGTGGCGGTGAACGGCCAGTCGAACTCGCTGTGCATCACCGAGCCGACCAGGTAGCCGACGAGGACCGTCGTTGTCGGGCCGAGCAGCGCCTCGACGAGCGCGTAACCCCAGCCGACCAGGAATCCGATCACCGGATGCAGCGCCTCGGCCGGATACGTGTAGATGCTGCCCGCCGACGGGAGGTGTCTGGCCAGTTGCCCGATCGAACTCGCGACGAGCAGGCAGGCGGCCAGCGCGAGCAGGACCGCGAGCGGCAGCGCGCCGCCCGCATAGGTGGCGCCGACCGCGATCGACAGCGCGACCGCGCCCGCCGGCGCCATGGAGGTGACGGACTGGAACAGAACTTCACGCAGGCCGATGGCGCCGCGCGCCAGGCCCGGGGTTCCGGTGGAATCAGCGGGTGCCATACCCACCCCCTTCGTCTCCCGTCTTCGATGATGCGGCCGCCCCCGCTTTCGCGTGCTCGAATCGCTGTTTTCCGGTGTCCGGACTGTCGCGCGAGGGTCATGCTCGGGGTATGTCCGCCGATGAAACCCGCTCCCTGGCCTCGAGTTTCGCCTCGTACGGCGCGACGCTGCGCGGAACCGTCGGGCTCGCCTATGCGCCCGTCGGGGGAGCGCGGGTCGTCGCGCTCGGCGACTGGACCGGCGGCGTCGCCTGGTCGACCAGCAAGGTGCCGCTCGCGATCGCCGCGTTGCGCGCGGCGCCGGAAGCCGCGAAAAGCGATGTGGTGCAGGCTATTACCCGCTCTGACAACGCCGCGGCGGAGCGGCTGTGGTCCATGCTCGGATCGCCGGCCGTCGCCGCCGCGGCGGTGGCGGCCGTGCTCGGGGAGGCGGGTGACACCGGCACCCGGGTGCAGTCGCGACGTGTCCGGCCGGAGTACACCGCCTTCGGTCAGACCGAATGGAGTACCGCTCGTCAAGCCCTGTTCACCGCGCACCTCCCGTGTCTCGAGGCGGGCGTCGAGGTTCTCGCGCTGATGCGAACCCTCGATCCCGGGCACCGGTGGGGATTGGCGCGGTTGGCGGGGGCGGCCGCGAAGGGTGGATGGGGACCCGATGCGGAGGGAGCGCACCTGGTCAGGCAACTGGGCGTGGTTTCGAACGGATCCGGCTGGACGGCAGTGGTATTGGGTGCGCGACCGGCGTCGGGATCGTTCGCCGACGGAGTCGCCTTGCTCGACCGGCTCACCGAGTGGGTCGCCGCTCATCTCCGACGATTGCCCGCCGGACGTTGCCCACGATAGGCGCACGGCGGTGCGACAATGATGTCCATGGGCTATTCTCATCGCCGACTGAGCTGTCCAGGCATTTTGTTATGCGCGCTGAGTGTTGTTGTCGCACTGTCGCTCCCGGCTCGTGCGGAGCCCGCGCCGGAACCGCCCAGCGCCTATGTCGACGTCGCCGCGGCCACGGTGTGGACCTCGCCGCAGAGTCCCCGCCCGGTCGATCGGCCCGCCCTGACCAACCCGGTCGACATCCCCCGCTGGCTCGCGGACATGACGTTGGAGCAGGAGGAGGCCCTCACCTCCGACAACCTGACCCAGACCCAGGCGCTGTACGGAGATCGCGTCTATGTTCTTCAGCGCCAAGGTGATTGGGCCGAGGTGGTGGTGCCCGGGCAGCCCACCCCGAAGAACGCTCTCGGCTATCCCGGCTGGATACCCAGCGTTCAGCTGACCACCAGCCCGGATTTCGCCGCGCTGAAGGCCGTCGCACCGTTCGCCCTCGCCGATCACGGCGCGACCACCTGGCTGTACAGCGACCCCGCGCTGGCTCGCCGGGACATCGAGATCAGCGCGAACACCCGCCTTCCCGTGCTGGGCCGCACCGGTGACCGCATCATGGTCGCCACCCCGCGCAGCGGTCCGAAATGGCTGGACGCCGGCAGCGTCGACGTCTATCGAAAGCCCACGGACATCCCGTATCCCACCGCCGCCGATCTGGTGCGGTACGCGGCCGAGTTCGTCGATCGCCCCTATCTGTGGGGCGGACGCGCCGGATTCGGCGTGGACTGCTCCGGATTCACCTCGATCGTCTATCAGGTCCACGGGATCACCCTGCCCAGGGACGCCGGACCGCAAGCCGTCGAGGGGCACGGCCGCCCGGTCGACCGAGATGAGCTACGACCTGGTGACCTGCTGTTCTATGCGCATGATCTGAAGGACCCCGACTCGATCTATCACGTGGCGATGTACTTCGGTGACGGCCGGATGATCGAGGCCTTCGACTCGGCCACGCCGGTGCGTATCACCCCGGTCCGGTTCGGCCCGGACTATTGGGGTGCGCAACGCTATCTGCGCGGCTAGCCTCGACACCGACCTTGACTCTGCCGCAGCGGCATGGACTGGACTGTGCCCGGCACGCATGTGCCGTGACCTGACGAGCGGCTGCGTCCGGTGCACCGGAGAATCGAGAAGGAAAGTCATGAGAACCATTGCACGAGAGCTTGTTCTGAGCATCGGCGCTACCGTCGCGTGCCTGCTCGTCGCGCCCGTCGCGGACGCGACCCCGATCGCAGGGGTCGAGGCGACGACGCTGGCCGAGACCACGGTCGCCGACACGCACTACATCCTGCGCGAGCTGACCGTGCAGCCCGGCGGGACCACCGGATGGCACTATCACGACGGCCCGCTGATCGCGGTCGTGCGCAAAGGCGTACTGACTCACTACGATTCGAGTTGCGCCGTCGACGGCACGTACCGGCCGGGCGAGACGATCAACGAGCGCAGCGGAGTCGGGTACACCCACATCGGCCGCAATCAAGGCAGTGAACCGCTCGTGCTCGACGTCCTGTACAGGCTGCCGGTCGGCGCCCCGCCGGCCGAGGACGCCCCGAATCCGGGCTGCCCATTCCAGTAGCCCCGAACGCTCGGTGCTCGCCGAGCCCCGATCGGGCTTTACGAACCCGCGCTTCGCGGGGCGAAGTCGTCGAGTCCGTTGAGGCGTGTGTTGTGTGCCGAACGGATCAGCCAGTTCCCTTCGCGGCGCACGAGGACCGCGGTGATGAGTCCACGACGATCTTCGGCCGCCGGGGCGCCCGGCAGTACGTGATCGGGCCACGCCCACTCGGTGTGCACCAGCATCACTCCCGGAGTGAGCGGCTGGACGTCGATGACCGTCTGGCTGTAGTTCTTCTTCTGCGCCAGAACAGATTCCGGCACATCCAGATGTCCCCGCACATTCTCCTCCCGCGACCGCCACCACATCCCCCGGTGCGTAATGAAGTCGCAGTCCTCGGTGAACAACTTCCCCCACTCCCACATCTCGTGCCGAACCCACAGCTCGGTATAACGATCGAACAGTTCCCGTATCGCCACACTGTCATCGTCCATACCTCAGATTGTGAAACCTAAACCATGATCGAGGTCAAGCATGCGCTTGCCGATTAGAGTCTCTGGGAGACAAGGGATTGGGAGTTGCGCACTGCTATGAGTCATGGAACCGATGGTTCCGGCGACATGCGTTCCGTGGAGGATGTCGAGGGCGTCGCCTGGGGTGCGTCGCCGCCGGAGACGACTCACCTGATCCGGAGAGTTCACGAGCTGCGCCGGGTCCCCGTCTCCGAGTTCGGCGTCGAAGACCTGCGGATCATGTTGTCACAGAGTGTCGGAACCGCGGTGCTCTTGCCTCGGGCGCTGGAGGTGCTGGAACGAGACCCACTTGCTTCGGGCGACTTCTATCCGGGTGATCTTCTTGTAGCGGTGCTGCGGCTTGGGTCCGAACACTGGTCGGCCGATAGCGCTCTGTTGGACCGAGCCCGGCGTGTCGCGCAGCGGGCGGATGCCTTGATCGTGGAACCCGAGGACGCTGGCATCTCGGAGATTCGCCGGGCGGTCAACGGCTTCTTGTCCGAACCGAAGAAGGGGACGTAGGTGATGCCCTGTTCGGCGAGGGTGTCGATCGGGTCGTGGTCTCGGCGGAGGTTACGAGGGACGGGGGGTTGTCCAGCCCTCGAGTTTGAGGGGGCGGGTGGGGATAACGATGTTCGTGCGTGGGACGACAAATGGGTATGAGTCTGAAAAACGTTTCCTTACAACGGTTTATGGTACGCACGGGGGTGGTCGCGGTGGCGATGGCGGCCGCGGCGAGCGGGTTCGGGGGGAGTGCCGGTGCCAACCCTACTGATCCGGTGGCCCAGTTCACGCCGACGCTCACGCGGGTGCCGGGGCCGAACTGTGCCGCGATCGTCAATGCCGAGACGGTGCCTCAGGAGCGGTCCGGTGTGATCGGTGTCCGGGCGAAGATCACGCAGACCGGGGAGTTCTGCGGGGCCTACTACCTCACCGTGCATTGGCGCAACGTCGATACCGGCGCGACCGGCGGACAGTCACAACGTGTCGAAGGCACGTCGGTGGTCGGCATGCCGGACAACGTGATCACGGGCATCGGCATGGCGCCGGGCGCCGGGAAGGTGGAGGCGTGGATCGACACGTACTCCCAGGTCTATCCGCAGAATGTGGATTTGGAGCACCTCGGGGGCCGCGCGACGTTCACGCTCGGCTGAGCCCGCGGCGATTCGTTTCGGGCCGAACAGGTTTCGGCCGATCTCGAAACTGATCGCTCGGACGACTGAGCACACCCGTCTCGAACACCAGGCCCATCGCCGCCACGATGGGCCTGGTGGCGGGGAAGGCGGATGAGCCGATGCGGACGACTACCGGGGAGGTGGCTGCCGGTTCGCCAGTTCATCGACGAAAACCTTGGCACACTGCGTCAACTGCGCTGGCGTGAGCGAGCCTAAAACCTTGCCGCAGTCCGCATTACGGGAGGCGGCGGGCTGGGCAGGCTGCGTTTGGCCGGTGGCGTCCAGCTCGGTCAGCTGGACCGGAATCTTGTGGGTGGCGCTGATGTCTATCCGGTAGGCGACGCGGCCGTTGAATTCGACGAAGCCACGCCAAGTGTCGCCATCGATCGGGGTGAACTCGACCAGTTTGCCGCCGTTGGACATCACCGTGCCCGCGTTGGTCGCCAGCCATGAGCGGGCGTCGGCGTCGAGGTTGTCGATGTTGATCCGGCGCGGATCGGTGTCGTCGAACACGAACACCGACTGCGGATTCAGCTCGCGCCGATGCACCTCGTCGGCGGGGGTCACCGAATACGCGACGAACAGCTCGGAGGTGCTGCCGCGCAGCGTCATCGGCGTCACCCACTGGAGCCGGCCGGTGCGCTTGTCGCGTAACAGGTACTCGGCGACATTGCCGCTCTGCGCCTGCGAATGCGCGGGATCGAAGCCGAAGTGGTTGCGGTTCAGGTTTTCTCGGCCCGCCGCCCACTTGGTCTCCGTACGCTGCCGGGCGACAAGGGATTTCGGGTAGACGGGGCCCGGGAGTGTGCCGGCGGCGACGTCGGCTCGGTAGTCCGTGCTCACGTGACCGTGATCGCCGCGCACGATGATGACACCCGCGGGAGCGTCGACCGTCCGATGCGTCCACGGGATCGGCGTCGTGACGGGGATGACCACGACCGGTTGTTTGCCGTCGCAGTAGCCCCACACGTCGCTCATCTCGAAGCCGATCAGCGGAAAACGCTCGCGCAGCAGGTTCGTCAGGCTGTTCATTCGGGCGCCGCCGAAGGCCCGGTCGATGGCGTAGTCGCCGGTGAACGTGCAGGCGGTGACGTTGCCCTCGCCGGTCCACTCGGCCACCCCGCCCAGCGAGACGGTGATGCCGCTGCCGTCGAGCACCCCGCTCCACGAACCGAGGGTGCCGCCTCGCCCGTTGAGGTAGGTGATGGTTTCCGGACGCAGGCTGACCGCCTGTACGTCCCCGATCGCCCGCCCGAGGGCGATGGTGGCGCCGTCGAGCGACCCGACGCGGGGTTCCCAGCCCGCCGGCGACAGGTCGCCCTGCTCGACGCAGCCGTAGACATCGTGGCCGCCGCGGATCGCGCAGCCGCCGGAGTTCTTCGTGCCGCCGTCGGCGAGCAGGTGCAGCGACGACGGGACCCGCCCGGGATCGCGGGCGTAGAACGTGGTGGCGCCGGCGTAGAAGCGGCCCTCGTTCTTGTCGAGGTTGACCGCGAAAAAGATTGGTACGGAGAGCGTTACGACGAACAGCAGGGCACCGCCGACGGCGACGGCCCGATGGACGGCGTGCCCCTTGGGCCTGTCCCGGTACACCCGCGCGCAGTAGACGGTCAGCCCGACGACGTAGTAGATGACCACCCACCACAGTCCGCTGCCGTGCAGGACGACGTTGAACACCCACGCCCGCACGCTGTTCTGCCTGCCGAAACCGGGCGCGACCACCGCCCACAGCAGCCAGTAGGCGCCGATCAGCAGCGGCGGCACCGACCACAGGAGGAGAAACCGAATCGTCCGCGGCATATCGCCTCACCAGTCCTCGCCCGACTGTCGCGACGCCCACGGTCGTGGCAGTGGATATCTTGCTCAATCACACTGTAAGAGCGCGTATCCGCTGACGCACCACCCTGAATCCTTGGTATCCGAACGTAGTTGGTTACCAGCTTCGAAGCCGGTACATCACGCCCCCGGAAACGGACCCGGCCGCCGCTTCTTCAGCCTGTTGATCAGCCGGCGCTGCTCTACGAGCCCGGCCGCGGCCAATCTCGGCGTGACCGCGGCGGCGAAGGCGTAGAAGAGGATGTGATTCAGACCCGCGTCGAGATAGGGATCCAACCAGCGCTCGACGTCGGCCGCGGTGCCGGAGGGCATGAGACCGCGCACCACCTCGGGTGTGACGTGCCTGCTGTATTCGGCGAAGCGCTCGCCTTCGAAGACGGCGGGGTCCACCTGCGAGTAACCGAGGTTGTCGGCGCCGAGCGGGTGCGTCGCTCCGGCCGCGGTCCAGCTCGCTCCCGGCATGGCCAGGGCCATGGCTCGGATGAAGGGCGCGCGGCACAGTTCGTCGAGGACACGCTGGTCGGGTGCCAGCAGTGGGGCCAGTAAAACGCTGCGGTGCAAGGTTTCCGGGTCGCGTCCGGAGTCCTGGGCGGCGCGCGCGAAGTGGGTGGCGGCGGTGTGCCAGGAGGTGGTCGTGTCGTTGAGGATGAACATCCAGCCGTCGCCGTGCTGCCCGGCGATCCGGCACGCACGAGGTCCCTGCGCGGCCACCCATATCGGCGGAGTCGTGCCGTTGAGCGGCGGCAGCCCGAATCTGGCGTCGCGCCAGGCGTGGAACGGCCCTTCGTGGGTGAGCAGATCGCCGGGGGAGGACCATGCGGCGCGCACCGCGGTCAAAGCGTCGGCCAGCCGCCTGGCGCGCGGCTCCAGCGTCAACCCGTAGGGCACCGTGTTCTCGTACTCGCCCGACCCGATCCCCAGCACCACCTTGCCGCGCGTCAGATGATGCAGCGACATCCACGCCCGCGCCAGATCGGCCGGACTGCGCCGGACCACATCGGTGACCGCGACACCCATCACCGGCCCGCGCGGGCGAGCCCATCGGGCCAGCGCGACGGTTGGATCCAGGTACGCGTCCAGCGTGGAGACGAAGCGCGCCATCGGCGAGAACCGAGCGTTCCACGCGGCAGCCGGAAACGCCGACTTGGTGTGGTCGGAGAACCACACATCGTCGACGCCCAGCAGGCTCGCGGTCCGCAAGTTCAGCTTGATCGCCCACACGGGAGCGACGGGCTCGATCAAGTATCCGAGCCGAACCCGCTCACCTCGCGGCCGAACCTTGTACGGACTCTCACGTCGGCCCATCGCCCACCCCTGAAGGTAGAAATCGTCCTAGATTTATAGCAAGAAGCTAGAACTCCCGGCCCCGAAATCGAGGAACGCGTCGCTACCCGGCCCCGACGATCCGTAACGCCATGTCCGCGTAGGCCATCGCAATATCTTCAGGTGACCAATCCCCGTCATCGCGATACCACCGAGCGATATCGACACCGAGCGAGAGCAGGGCCACCGTGGCGATCCTGGCGTCGGGGATATGAAACACACCGTCGCGGATCCCCCGCTCGATCAATGCGCGCACCGCCTGATCGATCTGCCTGCGGATGCCGCGAATCTCCGCCCGGTGTTCCGAATTCAGCGAGCCCAGTTCATAATTCACGATCCGCGCGCGGGTGTGCCCGCGGGCGTGGTGCACCGCGAAATCGTGGATCATGGTGCGCAGCGCGCTCGCTGGATCGTCCGAGGAGACCGCCGCCTTGCGCACCAGCGCGAGGGTTCGGTCGTGGCCTGCTCGCGAGATCAGATAGAGCAGTTCTTCTTTGGATTTGTGATGCACGTAGACGGCGGCGGGGCTCATCCCCGCGGCCGCGGCGATATCGCGTGTTGTGGTCCCGTTGAAGCCCTTGTCGGCGAACGCCGCGGTGGCGGCTTCGAGAAGTCGTGCGCGGGTGGCGTCGCCGCGGGGCTCGGAGGTCTCGGTCATGGGATCGCCATTATCTCGTCTCGGTGGAAAACACACTGGTCGTGGGCGGGGTGACGTGGCTAACAGAGCATCGGAAGTCGAGGTCTATTGACGGTCGTCTGTGAACTCGGGCACCATCCTACTAAGCAAGCGCTTAGTTACTCCGCCGTCGACGCGGGCGCACGCTGACCGGCGTCTGAACCACACCCCGAAGAGGAGCACTTCATGAGCACCACGAGAACCGCCATCGTCACCGGTGCGGCCCGCGGCATCGGCAGGGGCGTGGCCCTGCGCCTGGCCGCCGACGGAATGGCCGTCGCCGTGCTGGATCTCGATGAGGCGGCCTGCGAGCCGGTCGTCGCCGAGATCGAGGGCGCCGGTGGCCGGGCCGTCGCGATCGGCGCCGACGTCGCCGACGAGGCCGCGGTGGCGGCCGCCGTCGAGCGCGTCGTCGCCGAGCTCGGGCCGCCCACCGTGCTGGTCAACAATGCCGGCGTGATCCGCGACAACCTGCTGTTCAAGATGACCACCGACGACTGGGACCTGGTGATGAACGTGCACCTGCGCGGCGCGTTCCTGATGACTCGCGCGGCCCAGAAGCACATGACCGCAGCCGGTTTCGGTCGCATCGTCAACCTGTCGAGCACCTCGGCGCTCGGCAACCGCGGCCAGGCCAACTACGCGGCCGCCAAGGCCGGAGTGCAGGGCTTCACCAAGACCCTCGCCCTGGAACTCGGCAAGTTCGGCATCACCGCCAACGCCATCGCCCCCGGCTTCATCGAGACCGAGATGACCGCCGCCACCGCCGCCCGCGTCGGCATCCCGTTCGAGGACTTCAAAGCCGGTGCGGCCAAGGAGATTCCGGTGGCCCGCACCGGTGTCCCGGCCGATATCGCGCACGCCGTATCGTTCTTCGTCAGCGAGGGCGCGGGTTTCGTCTCCGGCCAGGTGCTCTACGTCGCGGGCGGTCCGAAGGCATGAGAATCTTCCACGGCATCGCCGAACTCGAAGCGGCGGTCGGCACGCATCTGGGGTACTCCGAGTGGCATGAGATCACCCAGGATCGGGTGAACACCTTCGCCGACGCGACCGGCGACCATCAGTGGATCCACGTCGACACCGAGAAGGCGGCCCACGGCCCGTTCGGCACCACCATCGCGCACGGCTATCTCACCTTGTCGCTGGTGCCGACGCTGGCGTCGGAGGTGTACCGGATCGAGGGCATCGCGATGGGCGTCAACTACGGTGCCAACAAGCTCCGCTTCCCCGCGCCCGTTCCCGTCGGCGCCCGGGTCAGGGCCGGAATCGAGTTGCGGTCCGTGGCGCCGGGCAAAGGCGGGCATCTGGTCACCGCCGAGGTCGTCATCGAGCGCGAGGGCGGCGACAAACCGGTGTGCGTGGTCGAGACGGTGACGCTCGTGGTGGTGTGACCGGTCCCGTTCACTGTCGATCACGCTGCACGGCGTCGGTACACCGTTCTTGGGCGATGTGACCACGGGGAGCGAGATGACGTCGGTTGTGACGATCGGCGGTTCGCTGGACTCGGTGATCGGCGCGGCGACGGAGGGTTTGGACGTCGGGGCGCTCGACCGTGGTCGCTGGGCCGTGGTCGAGACCGGCGGCGCCGAGTAGGGTTGTGTCGCTTCTGAAGTCGGCTCCGGCGACGTGGTGGCCAAGGCCGTCTCGCTCGCGGCGTTCCTCGCCGGTGGCGGCGTCGCCCGAGCACAGCTGCCCCACAAGCCGAGCAGGATGGCGACGATCACCGCACCGACCAGGGTGCGCGGAATCCACTGGCGCCCAGGCGGATCGGGGCGTTGCGGCGGGCCTGCGCGTTCGGGTGGGACGAGCCGGGCCTGCCACTCGGCGATGGTGTCGCGGACCCGCTGGGTCTCGGGGTGGTCCGGCCCGAGCCGCGCGACGAAGTCGGGCAGCCACGCCTGCCACAGCGCGATCCGGTCGGGCAGTGCCGCCGAGGGCATCGCGCGCAGCGCGGACGGCCGCGCCGATATGTGCTGCGCTGATCGCGGTTTCCGCGCCGAGCAGATCTGGGCGCACCAGCATGGCGACCGCGGTGGACTTTCCGCTGCCGCCGGGACCGAGGATCGCCCGCAGCCGTTCGTGGCGTGCTCGGCGACGATGTTCACCTGGCCGCGCAGCACTTTGGTGACCTGAAGGTCGCGAACGAGGTCGTCGACGGTCGCCGCGTCGGGGCGGTCACGCACCGCGTCGCGGGCGCGGGCGACATTGGGCACCAACCACAATCCGTGATCGGGGCCGGACGTAGGTGATCCGGCAACGAACGAGAAGTGTTGTGGCTGTTGATATTCGCAGGCGTGCGCGACCGGCTGGAGCAGATCCGCGGACAGCAGGTTCTCGCCGCGGGCCGGTATTCCGGTGCGGAAAGTCCGCAGGGCCGAATAATCAGTCGACGGTGAAGTTTCGCCACCGGCCGTGTAACCCTTGCCCGCGTACCGAGGTGCTGTGTCCGTCGCGGATGGGGTGCAGGGTGATGATGCCGAATCCGATCTGCACCGTGCGCGGTAGTTGCGGTGCGTGGGCGGTGAAGACCGTCGCGCCCTCGATCTGCCACCGCACCGTCGCGTTGTCTCGGTCGATGATGACGGCGTATCGATGGAACTCGCCGGACTCGAACGCCACCTCGGCCAGCGGTGCGTGCACGACGTGGCTGAACGCGTCGTCCTTGTCGACCATCCCCGGCACGAAGAGCCGTTCGTGGATCGCGAACGCCTGCCTGCTCGTGGCGATCAGATCGAAGACCTGGGCGCTGCTCATATCGAGAACGTTGAAGGCGGCGAAGCCGTCTCGGTAATCCGCGCCGCTGACCCCGATATTCTCGGCGGCCATCTCCACCGCGAACGTACGCGGTCCGGTGGTGAGATCGAATTCCTCGACCGACACCAGGAGATGCTTCGGATTGTCGAGAATCTGGACCTGCGAGTGGGATCGGGTGAATGCCTCGATGCGCAGGCTCGCGACGCCGTCACCGACGTCGATTCTTGTCGCGGGGTCCGCGTAACGCCAGGTTTCGGTGTCGCTGAGCGGGACCTCCAGGTACCTCCAGCGATCCTCGCGAAGCTGCGGGCCGTCGAAGTCGTCGTATGTCTGCACCGGTGCGTTCACTCCTGCTCGGTGTCGTCGGACGCCGAAGCGTTCTCGCGATCGATCTTCGCGCGATGGAGGGCGGTCACCACGCCGTCGGCCGGCTCGGGTTTGTGACCGAGTCCGCCGAGCAGCAGGCGCTCCTCGGTCAGCCGAGGACGCAGCGCAGGCCCCATCGGCCACCAGTCGTCGAGTTCCACCAGGCCCGGCTCGACCAGCACCAAATCCCCGAAATACGAGGCGATTTGCGCACGGGTGCGGTACCAGCCCGAGCCCAAACCCATTTCGGTGAAACGACGTTGGAGTTCGATCGCCATGTCGTGGGCTTCGGAGCCGTCGTCGGGGTCGTAGAAATGCGTGATGGCGACGTAGGAGCCGAATGGCAGCGCGTCGATGTACTCGCGCATGATCCGGGCCGGATCGAGATCGTCGTCGACGTGATGGAGTATCCCGCACAGGATCAACGCGATCGGACGGGTGAGGTCCAGATGCTCGGTGACCTCCGAGTGCGTCAGCAGGGTATTCGGCTCGGTCAGATCGGCGGGCACGAAATGGGTGTAATCGTTGCTTTCGAGCAGCACCCGGCCGTGGATATTGCAGACCGGGTCGTTGTCGACATACACCACGCAGGCCTCGGGGTTCTGCTGCTGCGCGATCTCGTGCGTATTGCCGACGGTCGGCAATCCCGCACCGATGTCGAGGAATTGGTCGATGCCGACGGTGCCGGACAGATACCTCACCACCCGGTGCAGCCAGCGCCGGTTCATCCGCGCGACGTCGCCCTGCCGCGGCGCCACCTCGGCGACCTTGTCACGGACATAGCGATCGACCGGATAGTTGTCCTTGCCGCCGAGCGTGGCGTCGTAGACACGGGCGATGCTCGCGCGTGTGGTGTCCACACCGACCGGCGCCCGCACACCGGTCTGTGGAGTGGTATCGGACATGACGACCTCTCTGTTCGTCGGCGACGTGCCGGGATCCGGTCGTCAGCCATGGGAAAGCGGAAAGCAATGCGCCAGTGCGTGTTTCGAGCATGCGCGAGGCAAGCCTACCGCTCGGCGCGAGCGATGTCTCACGCGCCGGGGCGCCGGAGCACGCGCCCCGGTAGCCAGCCGCCCTGTACGTGCGTCACCCGCCACCAGTCGACGTTCACGATCAACGCTTGGATCGGCGTGGCCAAGAACGGCTCGATCTGCGGTTCCTTGCGGAGCAGGGCGTCGAACGTCTCCTTCCGGTCCGCGTCGGTGTCACGGATCGTCACGGTCGCCGAACCCTGTGCGAACGGATCGAGCAGTCCGCCCGGCACTACCTTCACCCCGACATTCGGGTTGGCCTTCAGGCAGTCCAGGGTTCTGCCACCGTCTTCCAGCACGATGGTGAGCCGGAACGGGTCGTCGTCCAGGGCGGTGAAGAACGCGTTCGAACACCAGTTGACGCCGTCCTTGGAGGTGGCGAGATCGATACTGGTGCGGGTGAGGATGCCGGCGAGTTTGTCGCGGATGTCAGTGCTCGACGTGTCGGCTGTTGTCATGTCGAACTCCTTTGGGACGGAGGGGATTACGGCTTGCGGCCGAGGCCGCCGACGATGAGTAGCTCCTCCGGCCACGGTGCGCGATGCCCCGGACCGCCCGGCCACCACTGGTGCAGCTGCACCAGCCCCGGCGCGAGCAACTCGACTCCGTCGAACAAGGGGGTCAATTCCTCGCGCGTGCGCCAGCGGCCGGTGCCGAGACCCTCGTCGTGCAGAGCCTGCTCGGCTCGCCGCGCCAGCGTGTGCAGTTCCGGGTCGGCCGCGCCGGGATCGAAGAAGTGGCTGATCATCACGTAGGAACCGGATGGGAGGCGCCGAATGTACTCGGCCATGATGCCGGCGGGATCACGATCGTCGTCGAGGTGGTGCAGTGTCCCGCATTGCATCAGCAACAGCGGCTGGTCCAGGTCGAGGTAGCGGTTGACCCCGGCGTCGGTCATGACGCGGGCCGGCTCGGTGAGGTCGAGATCGAGAAAGTGGGTGAACTCGTTGGCCTGCAACAATTCCCGGCTCCGGGTGACGCACATCGGGTCGTTGTCCACATAGACGACCTCCACCTCGGCGCCGAACTCCTGGGCCACCTCGTGGGTGTT
Source organism: Nocardia tenerifensis NBRC 101015 (assembly GCF_000308715.1). Lineage (GTDB taxonomy): Bacteria > Actinomycetota > Actinomycetes > Mycobacteriales > Mycobacteriaceae > Nocardia > Nocardia tenerifensis. The sequence continues at coordinate 5,152 of NZ_BAGH01000266.1, read as the reverse complement.
CTTCTGCGTCGGCAGACCGCTGCCCAGGTCCAGGATCTGCCGGACACCGCCGATCTGGGTGACATAACGCACCACCCGCTCCAGCCAGCGCCGATTGGTCTTCCCGACATCGGCCTGATGGGGTACTACGGTGCGCAGGTGCTCGAACGCGGCGCGGTCGACCGGGAACCAGTCCTTCCCGCCGAGGGCATAGTCGTATACGCGGGCGATGCTAGGGGTATCGGGGTCTACATTTCCGAGACGGGCCTTCTCCTCGGCTGACGTCATGGCTGCTCCCTTCGTCCCGCTCGGCCACCGTCAGCTGCGACTGTACGCACGATGGCGCGCGACCCGCCCGGATTACTCACAACTATTGTGTTGTAGCCCTTATGGATCCACAGTGGAGGCGCGTTCGCGGAGTTGGAACGTTCCGCAGCGGTACCGTCACATGTGACCATCCCGTGCGGTGGTCACGCCGGTCGCCGGTAAGGTCGGTTGCCGATGCGGCGTTGTGGTGTTGCTCGACACGCTTCCCGCTGCATGGTTCTTCTGCTGGGAGGTGGTTCGTGGCGAACGATGTGGGCAGCGGCGGCTCGGAATTCCCTGCGGCGGAACGGGGTCCGACAGTCCTGCGCATAGCGCTCGGTAGCAGATTGCGTCAATTGCGGGAAGATTGCGGGGTCACCCGAGAGGCCGCGGGTGACTGGATCCGCGGCTCCCACGCCAAGATCAGCCGCATGGAGCTGGGTCGCACGGGTGTCAAAGAGCGCGATCTACGCGACCTGCTGACGCTGTACAAGGTGGTCGACGAGGACAAGCGCGAGACGTACTTCGAATTGTGCCGCCGAGCCAATGACCCCGGCTGGTGGCACCGCTACAGCGACCTGCTGCCGAGCTGGTTCGAAACCTATATCGGCCTCGAGCAGGCCGCGACCACCATTCGCACCTATGAGGGCCAATTCGTGCCGGGACTGCTCCAGACCGCCGACTATGCCCGCTCGGTGATCGAAATCGGCACCGACGAACCGACCGAGCGGCGAGTCGCCGTCCGGATGCGGCGACAGGAGATATTCCATCGCGCTTCCGCGCCCACGCTGTGGGCGGTGCTCGACGAGAGCGCGCTGCGTCGGCCGGTGGGCGGCGAACGAGTACTCGAGGATCAGATCAAACACCTGATCACGATGGCGGAGCATCCCAAGGTGCGCATCCAGGTGCTGCCCTTCTCGGTCGGCGGCCACGCCGCGATGGGCGGCTCCTTCAGCATCCTCCGATTCCCGGAGCCGGAACTGCCCGACATCGTCTACACCGAGCAGATCGCCAGCTCGCTCTACTTCGAGAAGCGACGCGACGTAGAGTTCTATAAATCGGTCATGGACCGCGTGAGCGTCCAAGCCTTGACACCGGCCAGGAGCGAGCAGTTCCTTCGCACACTGCTCGCCGAAGACTGACCGGACGACAGCGCCCCGCACGCGACACCGCTGCGCGTGGCGGCCGATCCGACGGTGCCTTTTCGCGGTCCGGCGCGGGGCCTGCCGCGCTCAGCCGAGCACGGCGTTGAGGATCGTGCCGGCGCTGGTGGCGATGAGGCCGCCGGCCATGGCTCCGGCGAGCATCTTCGGCGAGGCGAGCGGGCCGCCGTTCCATTTCTCCCAGGCGAATCTGCCACCGGCGTAGGTGATTCCGGTGACCCCGGACAGGAGCACGAACCAGGTGAAGTAGCGAAAGATCTGCAGAAGCTGGTCCGAGATCGGCGGTGCCTCCGGGTTCGGATCGCCGATCTGAGCGAGCAGAGCGTCGTGAATCGCGATGATGACCAATTAGCACCTCCTCGATCGACAGGTTGTTGACCTGAGCGATCGAACGGGTACCACTGCGCGGCCCGCACAGGCCCTCCGCAACCAGATCGTTATCGCCGTCGTTGACCGAGGCGTCGCATCTGTATGCACGGCCGGATAGGGCTACCGCAACGACGCGTCCCAACTACCCGGAGGTCGCCGACCGTTCGGCGTCCAGAGGGCGGCGCGTCAGGTCCTCACCACGGCGAGGGTGCTAGGCGGCCCGCCGTTTCGATGTAGGAGGTGCCGATATCAGCCGGCAGACCCCTCCGCAGGCTGCAACCGCAACGAGATGGAGTTGATGCAGTACCGCTTGTCGGTGGGCGTGTTGTATCCCTCGCCCTCGAACACGTGCCCGAGGTGGCTGTGGCAGTTGGCGCACAGCACCTCGACCCGGTGCATGCCGAGGGTGTCGTCGGATTTGAGGATCACCGCGTCGGACTGGGCGGGGTCGAAGAACGACGGCCAACCGCAGTGCGAGTCGAATTTCTCGGTGCTGCGGAACAATTCGGCTCCGCAGGCCCGGCATGCGTAGACGCCTTCGGTCTTGGTGTCGGTGTACTCGCCGACGAAGGGGCGTTCGGTCGCGGCCTCGCGCAGCACCGCGTACTCCTCGGGGTTCAGCTTGGCCCGCCACTCCTGGGGCGTCAGCTGGATGCGCGGCGCGGGCAGGGAGGTATCGGCTTCGGAACTCATCACTCCACGCTAATAGGTTTCGCGACGATCGGCGCGGAACCCTCGGCCGACCTGGACGAGTCCGCCGCGACGTCACCGGGTACCGGCTTGATCCAGGTGGGGTCGATGCCGAACTGCAGACGTCCCTCGCGCTTCGCGGCCAGATACCGGTCACCGAGCACACAGAACACCACGACGAGCAGCAGTCCCCAGCCGAAGGTAATGCGCAGGTACTCGAGGTCGCGGCCGAAGTGCTGCCAGCCGGGCCGCTCCGAGAGCCACTTGTCGTAACTCATGAACCCGAAGATCGCCAGCCACGCCGGCCAGTTGCGCAGCACGGAGTTGCGCAGCACCACCGTCATCAGGAACGGGAACAGCATCATCGAGTAGTACATCTGCCCCAGCGAGGACAGCAGGAACTCCGCGGTGAGCAGCACCCCGGACGCCGTGCACACGAAGAACAGCTCATCGTGCCGGTAGTAGCGCCACAGCAACCACAGCGAGACGGCGACCAGCACGCCCATGCCGAGCCGCATGAACCAGATCAGCCACGGCGGCAGCCCGTAGTACTCGCCGTTGCCCGATATCGCGCTGTTGAAGTAGTCGCGGGTCTCGAAGAGATAGGGCGCGGTGTGGCTGAAGAACTTCTCCGGATCCTTCGACAACGGCCACGCGATCGCGGTCAGCACCACCGGCACGCCCAGGGCGGTGATGAAAACCTTCCACTGCCCGCGCACCAGCGCGACCAGCAGCAGCGGCGCCAACGTCGGTTTGATCGCGATGCTGAGCCCGAGCGCCACACCGGCCCACAGATCTTTTCGCTGCAACAGCAAGTGCAGGAAGAGCATCTCGGCCAGCAGAACGCAGCCGTTGACGTTGGTGAACACCAGCGTGTTCGTGACCGTCTCCGACATGAACATGGCGAACAGCAACACCGGCGCGACAACGGAACTCAGCGTGAACCGGAACAGCCGCAGCAGCAGATACCAGGCGACGATGATCGCCACGGCGTTCAGCAGGATGAACAGCCAGCGCGCCTTCTCGTAGTCGTGGATCCAGGCCACGGGCGCGATGAGCAGCGTGCCGCTCGGGTAGTACAGGTAGTGCGGGTCGACGGAGTCGAAGTTGGCCGTGTACACCGGCCGCCCGTTGAGAAAGTCGAGCGAGGCCTGGTAGACCGGCCGGAAGTCGTCGGTGATGAAACCATTGACAGCCTTGATGAAAACCCGGTTCAGCACAGTCATGACCGCGATGGGCCAGAGTGCGAACTTGATCACCTCGGCGGTGGTGCGAGCACTGCGGGGCTCGAGCTGTCGAAGTAACACTGGGGCACGGTACACCGGATCAGCTTGTCGCGGTTGTCCGGACCTCTTCGACTCGCCGCTGGGGACGCTGTTCCGACCGCGGGATCACGCCGGGCAGGCGGTCCCGTCGGCGGGCAGTTTCGCGTCCTTCAGATAGTCGACCATCGCCCGCTGCGCACAGCTCGAGTGGGTCGAGACCGGGTGTCCCCAGCCCTGCCAGGTGAGTCCCGCGTGCCGCGCCCCGGCCGCGCCGAGCGCGCCGGAGACCGAGGCCTGTCCGGCGTTGCCGACCACCGGATCGGCGATGCCGCCGAGCACCAGCACCGGGATGGTGAGTTTCTCGGGCATCGCGGGCGCGGTGGACACCGGCCAGGCCGCGCACTCCATCAGCTCGATCGCCGTGTTCTTGCCGAACACCGGGTACTTCGCGCCCCAGGTGCCCATCAGCTCCTTGGCCTTGGTCGGGGTCGGCGGTTGCTGAGTGTCGGTGCAGCGGTTGACGAATTGGCCGTCGCCACCGGTGGCCGAGGTCTCGCGCTGGATGAGGGTGCCCAGGCCCGCGCGGTCGCCGCGCCCGGCCGCGGACAGCGCGTCGGCGAGTTCGCGAACCCGGCTCGCCTGGTCGGCGCGTGGGCTGCCGAGAAAACCGGAGACCGCGGTGAGCAGGGCGGCGGCCGAGATGTCGCCGAGCCCACCGGTTCCGGCGCGGTTCACCAGGTCGATGACCGCGGCGCGCGGATCGGGGCCGAGCGAGCAGCTGATCGCGGTGCAGCGCTGGGCGAACGCGGTCATGGCCGCCTCCGCGCCCGCCAGCCGCTGCTCGGCGCGGGTAATGGCGTCGGCGTTGACGGCCTCGGGGGAGTCGACGACGAGCCTGGCCAGATGATCGCCGTATTTGCGGGCGTAGCTGAGCGCGACCTTCGCACCGTTGCCGGTGCCGAGCAGCGCGATGTGGTCGACCTGCCACTGCCTGCGCAGCTGCTCGAGGTCGTCGGCGGCGTGCTGGGCGTCGAAGGCGCCCTCGTAGGGCTGGAGGAAGTCGCGGCAGGCGATGGTGCCGTCCTGGCTGAGGGCGGTCATCGCCTCGACGGGATCGTTTGCGCCGGGGCCGAATTGGGCGTTGTCGGCGAGTCCCTTGCGGACCTCGGGCGGCAGGCAGTCGATCGGCTGCGAGCTGCCGATCCCGCGCCGGTCCACCGCCACGATCGGGCGCGCGGCCAGCAGCGCGCTCGCCGGCCCGGCGGCCAGCCCGGCGAGGGTGGCGGTCGAGGAGCGGTCCGTGCCGGAGGTGAGGACCAGCGGGGCGGCGTCGGCCGGGGTCTGCGGCAGTTTGGCGCGGATAGCGGCCGTGCGGAAGTT
>NZ_BAGH01000267.1 GCF_000308715.1 Nocardia tenerifensis NBRC 101015 | reverse complement strand
CCCCGAGCGGATGTTCGACGTCGGCATCGCCGAGCAGCACGCCGTGACCTCGGCCGCTGGGCTCGCGCTCGGCGGCAGACACCCCGTGGTCGCGCTCTACTCGACCTTCCTCAATCGCG
>NZ_BAGH01000268.1 GCF_000308715.1 Nocardia tenerifensis NBRC 101015 | reverse complement strand
GGGTGGACGGGGTCGTCGACGGCGGTGATGACCGCCGTCGGAGCCTCCAGGGTGCCGAGTCGCTCGGTGCCCGGCCATTTGTAGTCGGCCGCTTCCTCCAGTGCCGCAGGCAGATTCGGCCACTGCGAGCGCCACGACTGGGTGAGCGCGTCGGCGAGCCATGGGGGACTGCCCGCCCGCATCCGCTCGATCACCGCGTCCAGTCCGTCGGCCCGCAACTGCGACGCCGTCGCCGACGCACTGAGCGCGGCGGGGCAGGCGGCGGTGTCGGGTCCGGTCCACGCGGGCAGCGCCGCGACCACCCCGACGGTCCGGTCCGGATGCTCGGCCGCCCACTCGATCGCGACCGCCGCGCCCAACGAGATTCCCGCCACAACAATCGGTCCGGCGGCGGCCGCCGCGTCGAGCGCGGCCCGATAACTCGCGACCACCGCGGTGGGGTCCGGCTCCACCGCGACCACGCCGAGACGGCGCGCTATGCAGGCGGGCTCGAACGCGCGACGGGCGAAATCCGCGTCGGATCCGGTGCCGGGCAACGCCACGACGGTGTGGGCGGCCGACACGGGGTGTGGGGAGTCGAACACCGGTCCGAGCGTAGCGGGGGTGTGTGGGTGCATCTACAGTGGCGTGTGTACGTCCAACGCCGGTCGTGCTGGAAATCCACGATGGTGTGCGATCCACACTGTCTGCTCTATGCAGGAGAGCGTGCGAAATGTCATCCGCTGCCTCAGGGTATTTTCGACGTCTGGGCCGCAGACTGACCGAGGATCTCGACCAGTTGGACGCCGAGGAGCTCGCCGAGAAATCGGAGGCCTCCGGGGCGTGCCGCGCGTCGGAGTGTCGCCGCGGCGACGAAGCGACGATGCTCGGTAAGCTGCGCAGCGTCGAAGCGTGTTCGAAGTCCGCGGGCGCCACTGTGCAGGCGGAGTTCTTCGACGGAACCGATGCCATCACCCTGGTGTGGATCGGCCGTCGGCGCATCCCGGGCATCGAACCGGGTCGGCGTATCTTGGTTCGCGGCCGCGTCGGCGATCGAGACGGCCGCAAGGTGATCTACAACCCCTACTACGAACTGCGCGGGAACAGCTGACGTATGCCATCGAGCAACGACAACGCCCCTTCGGGCGCACACACCCCCTCGGCCGAACAGCTCGAGCCCGGTGCGGCTCCAGACCCTGACGAGGTAGCGGCCGAACAGACGTTGCTCGAACAGTTGGGCGGCTTCAGCGGCCTGATCTATTCGACGGTTCCAGTCGTCGTCTTCGTCCCGGTCAACAGCTTCGCCGGCCTGACCGCTGCGATCTGGGCGGCCCTCGCCGCCGCCGCGCTCATCCTGGTCTGGCGTCTCATCCGGCGCAGCCCCATCCAGCCCGCCATCTCCGGCTTCCTCGGCGTCGGCATCTGCGCGTTCATCGCCTACCGGATGGGTGAGGCCAAGGGCTTCTTCCTGTTCGGCATCTACACCAGCCTCGTCTACGCGGGCGTCTTCCTCGTCTCCATGCTGGTGCGCTGGCCGCTGGTCGGCGTGATCTGGGGCGTGCTGAACGGCCACGGCACCGACTGGCGCGCCGATCGGCGCGTGCAGCGCCTGTACTACCTCGCGACCGCCGCCTGGGTGGTCGTCTTCGGCGCCCGCTACCTGGTGCAGTCGCAGCTCTACGACACCGACCGCACCGGCTGGCTCGCGTTCACCCGCATCGCCATGGGCTGGCCGTTGACCGCGGTCGCGCTGGCGGTCACCGTGTGGGCCGTGCGCCGGGCGGGTCACCTGCCCACCAAGTCCTCGGTGGCCGCCGAGCCCGCGTAGGGCGTTAACCGCGCGGATCTCCACCGCGAAAACACTCAGGGGTGGTGCGATTTTCACCGTCTAGGTGGGTGGTTACCCACCCTGGGGTGTCTGGAGGGTGAGCCGAGTTCATCAGACGATCGTTGCGTAGGCGAAAACGATCGTAGGAAGGACTCGGACGTGGCTACCGAGCACAACACCGCAGCACTGTCGAAGAAGCACAATCCGGCCCTGTCGGAGAGCCGCCGCGTGGCCGCCGAGCTGGACCGGCTGATCGGCCCGGCCGCGTCGGGCGATCGCAACGCCGTGACCGACATCGTTCGCGTCATCCACCCGCTGGTGCGCCGGTATTGCGGTGCGCGCCTGGGGAATACGGGCCATCTGCAGGTCACCGCCGACGACGTGGTGCAGGAGATCCTGATCGCCACCGTCAACGCCATCCCGCGCTACCGCGACCAGGGCAAGTCCTTCCTCGCCTTCGTGTACGGCATCGCCTCGAACAAGGTCGCCGACGCGTTCCGGCGCTCCCAGCTGCACCCCACCTACCCGATGGCGGAGATGCCGGACGCACCGTCCACCGAGGCCGGGCCCGAGGAGTGGGCGCTGGCGCTCGAACGGCGCGCGGCCACCAAAGAACTCATGAAGGTCCTGGCGCCCGCGCACCGCGAGGTGCTGGTCATGCGCATCGTGCTCGGCTGGTCGGCGGCGCAGACCGCCGAGGCGATCGGCACGAGCCCCGGCGTCGTCCGGGTGATGCAGCACCGCGCGCTGAACAAGCTGCGCGCCGAACTGAAGGCGGCGTGAAACTCGCCGGCCTGCGCATCAGCCCTGTCGGGGAGTCAAGGCTTGATGCCGTGGTTGGCGAGTTCGACCCGCAGGTCCTCCTCGGCCTCCACCGAGGTCACGAACAGCAGCTCGTCGTCGCCCTCGAACGGATCGTCGGGCTGCGGCACGATCACCCGGCCGCCGCGCAGGATCGTCACCAGGGCGGCGTCGCGCGGAAGGGTGAGCGTGCGGACCGGCTTTCCGGCCAGCCCGGTGTCGCCGGGCAGCGTGATCTCGACCAGGTTGGCCTGACCCTGCCGCAGCGTCATCAACCGCACCAGATCGCCGACGGTGACCGCCTCCTCGACGAGCGAGGCGAGCAGCCGCGGCGTCGACACGGCGACGTCGATGCCCCAGGAGGAGTCGAAGAGCCACTCGTTGCGCGGATCGTTCACCCGCGCCACCACCCGGCGCACGCCGAACTCGGTCTTGGCAAGCAGGCTGTGCACCAGATTGGCCTTGTCGTCGCCGGTGGCCGCGATGACCACCTCGTAGGTCTCCAGACCGGCGTCCTCGAGCAGCGCGAGCTCGCAGGCGTCGGCGTGCACCCACACCGCGTCCGGGATCGCGTCCGGCTCGATGTGGTCGAGTTGCCGCTCGAGCAGCATGACGCTGTGTCCGCCGCGCAGCAACTCCCTGGCGATGGATCGGCCGACGGCGCCGGCCCCGGCGATGGCCACTTTCATGTTCAGTCCTCGCTCACGGGGGGCTTGCCGGCCAACGCGATGGCCTCACCCACGGAACCGGAGGTCGCGGCGACGTAGACGACGTCGTCGGCCTGCACGATGGTCTTGCTGTCGGGCAGCAGGCCCTGGCCGAATCGAATGATGAACGCGACGCGCACGTGCACATCGCGTTCCAGATCGCGCACCGTCCGGCCATACCAATCCTCGTGCAGCGTCAGCTGTGTCACAGCGACCTCGCCCGTGGGGTCGCGCCAGGTGGTGGTGCTGTTGTCGCCGATGAGCGCGCGCAGGAACCGGTCGGTCGTCCACGGCACGGTGGCGATGGTGGGGATGCCCAGCCGCTCGTAGACCGCGGCGCGCTTCGCGTCGTAGATGCGGGCGACCACCCGCTCGACGCCGAACATCTCGCGGGCCACCCGCGCGGAGATGATGTTGGAGTTGTCGCCGGAGGAGACCGCGGCGAACGCGTCGGCCCGCTCGATTCCCGCCCGTACCAGCACATCTCGATCGAAACCGACGCCGGTCACGCGCTCGCCGGTGAAGTCGGGACCGAGGCGCAGAAAGGCGGCCTGGTCCCGATCGATCACAGTGACCTCGTGGCCGACCCGGACCAGGGCACGGGCCAGCGCCGACCCGACGCGCCCACAACCCATGATCACTACGTACACCCGTGCAACCTCGTTCCTGGACCAAGCGTTCGGTCTGCTTATTATTCGGTGGAACGGTACCCGCCGAATCATTCCATCGGCCACGTTCCCCCTCCGCCACCCGACCAAACCCCGCGGGGGACCCGAGGTCAAACGGTGCCGCCGCGCCCGCCCCTGACATGCATGCCGCTGTGTTGGATCTGCGGCATGCATGGGGCCTGCGTCCGTTATACGGCGCTGCCGTCTCCAGCCCTGACATGCATGCCGCTATGCTCGCTCCAGTGTCCAAGTTGACGACGGCAGCTAAACGAATGCTGCTGGGCAGGCCATTCCGTAGTGATTCGCTTGGCCATACCCTGCTGCCGAAGCGCATCGCCCTCCCCGTGTTCGCCTCCGACGCCATGTCCTCGGTCGCCTACGCGCCGGAGGAGATCTTCCTGGTCCTCTCCGCCGCCGGCATCTCCGCCTACGTCTACGCCCCCTGGGTCGGTCTGGCCGTCGCCGTGGTCATGGCGGTGGTCGTAGCAAGCTATCGGCAAAACGTGCACGCGTACCCGTCCGGCGGCGGCGACTACGAGGTGGCGACGACGAATCTCGGGCCGACCGCAGGCCTGACCGTCGGCAGCGCGCTGCTCGTCGACTATGTGCTCACGGTGGCCGTCTCGATCTCCTCGGCCGCGTCCAATATCGGGTCGGCCATACCGTTCGTCGCCACGCACAAGGTGCTGTTCGCCGTGGTCGCGATCGGCATCCTCACCGCGATCAATCTGCGCGGCATCCGCGAGTCGGGTACCACCTTCGCGATTCCGACCTACGCGTTCATCGTCGGCATGTTCGTCATGCTCGGCTGGGGACTGTTCCGAATTTTCGTCCTCGGCGACGATCTGCGGGCCGAGTCGGCCGGGTTCGGGTTGAAGGCCGAGGACGAGCACCTGTACGGACTCGCCTTCGCCTTCTTGATCGCCCGCTCGTTCTCCTCCGGCTGTGCCGCGCTGACCGGCGTCGAGGCGATCAGCAACGGCGTGCCCGCGTTCCGTAAGCCGAAGTCGCGCAATGCCGCCACGACCCTGCTGATGCTCGGCACGATCGCGATCGTGCTGCTCATGGGCATCATCATCCTGGCCCAGAAGATCGGGATCGTCTACGCGCACAACGAGGACGACCTGATCGGCGCGCCGCCCGGCTACCACCAGAAGACGCTGATCGCGCAGCTCGCCGAGACGGTGTTCCACGGGTTCCCGATCGGGTTCTTCTTCATCACGACGGTGACCGCGCTGATCCTCGTGCTCGCCGCGAACACCGCGTTCAACGGCTTCCCGGTGCTCGGTTCGATTCTGGCGCAGGACCGTTACCTGCCCCGGCAGCTGCACACCCGCGGCGATCGGCTGGCGTTCAGCAACGGCATCCTGTTCCTCTCCGGCGCCGCGATCGCGTTCGTGGTGCTGTTCGGCGCCGAGGTCACCAAGCTGATCCAGCTTTACATCGTCGGCGTGTTCGTCTCCTTCGTACTGAGCCAGACCGGCATGCTGCGGCACTGGACCCGGTTGCTGCGCACCGAGGCCGACCCGGCGCAGCGCTCGCGGATGAAGCGGTCCAGGGTGATCAACGCGGTGGGGCTCAGCGCGACCGGCACGGTGCTGATCATCGTGCTCATCACCAAGTTCTTCGCCGGCGCCTACATCGCCATCTGCACCATGGTGGCGATCTTCATCGTGATGAAAATGATTCACCGGCACTACGATTCGGTCTCGCGCGAGCTGGAGGAGCAGGAGTGGGACGGCGTGCTGCCGAGCCGGTCGCACTCGATCGTGCTGGTGTCCAAGCTGCATCTGCCGACTCGGCGCGCGCTCGCCTATGCCCGCGCCACCCGGCCGGACACTCTGGAGGCGATCACCGTGAATGTCGACGAGGCCGATACGCGGGCGCTCGTGCGCGAGTGGGAGCAGAGCGATGTCACCGTGCCGCTCAAGGTGATCGAGTCGCCCTACCGTGAGATCACCAAGCCCGTACTGGATTACGTGAAGCGGGTGCGCAAGGATTCGCCGCGCGACGTGGTGACCGTGTTCATCCCCGAGTACGTGGTGGGGCACTGGTGGGAACAGGTGTTGCACAACCAGAGTGCGTTGCGGCTGAAGGGGCGGCTGCTTTTCGAGCCGGGCGTGATGGTGACCAGCGTGCCGTGGCAGCTGAGCTCGTCGACGCGGGCGCGCACGCCCGGCATGGTGAACGCGCCGGGTGCGGTGCGTCGCGGTTTCGACGACCGCTCATGACCGATTGGCGCGACAGCACTTTCGAGGTGCGCCTCGGGCCGCCCGGCCACGGCGGGTTCTGTGTCGGCAGGCACGAGGGTCGCGTGGTGTTCGTCCGGCACGGACTGCCCGGTGAACTGGTGCGAGTGCGGGTCACCGAGGATCGCGGCGGGTCGTTCTGTCGCGCCGACGCGGTGGAGATCCTCGAGCCGTCTCCCGACCGTGTGCCCGCGACCTGCCCGGTCTCCGGCCCAGGCGGCGCGGGCTGCTGTGATTTCTCCTACGCCACCCCGAAAGCGCAACGGGCGCTGAAGGCTTCGGTGGTCGCCGAGCAGCTGCGCCGGCTCGCGGGGATCGATCGTGAGGTGGTCGTCGAGCCGATCACCGGCGCGGGCGACGCCACCGGCGGTTGGCGCACCCGCATCCGGCTGGCCGTCGACGCCGAGGGGCGAGCGGGCGTCCACCGCTACCGCAGCACCGAGGTCATCCCGGATCTCCGCTGCCCCCAACCCGTTTCAGGCGCGCTCGACGGGGTGGGGGATCGATTGTGGACCCCCGGAGCCGATCTCGTGATCGCCGTCGACGGTGACGGGGTGCGGCACATCGTAGAACTGTCACCCGCGCTCGAGGGAGAACGCCGCAAATCGCAAGGGGGACAGTGGCAGCGCGCCGAGCCGCGCGATGGACGTCGCGGAAACCAGCGCGATCGCCGTGGACGGACCGACGGGCCTGGGGCGCGCGGTCGCCGATTCCGCGCCGACGATCAGGAGGTGCGCGGACCCGACGAACGCGGCGGTTCCGAGCGAGGCCAGCGCCGTCCAGCGGGCAAGCCCGGCGGCGAGGTGCGTGGCGGCGACACTCCCGGCGGTTCCGAACGCGACAACCGCCGTCCAGGCGGCAAGCCGGCCATCGACATGCCCGGAGTCAACTTCGGCCGCGCCGATCGACGCCGTCCCGGTGAAATCGGTGGCGTGCGGCGCGGAGGTGCCACACGTCGTGATGGGGACCCGAGCGATCGCGGCGTCGATGAGAGCGACGGCGGGTGGTCCGGCGACATGAGCGACTGTGGTCGGCGCAGTGCCGGGTGCGATGACCGTGGCGGCGATGGTCGTGTTGGGGCCGACGGTGGCGACCAGATGTCGGCCGGCCGCGCGGAGTTGCCCGGCGGTGATGACCGGCTGTCGGCCGGCCGCGCAGAGTCGCGTGGCGGTGCCAGCCGTCGCGATGTGGGACCAGACGATCGCGGCGTCGATATGAACGAGGGCCGGTGGTCCGGCGACATGAGCGACCGTGGTCGGCGCAGTGCCGGGTGCGATGACCGTGGCGGCGATGGTCGTGTTGGGGCCGACGGTGGCGACCAGACGTCGGCCGGCCGCGCGGAGTCGCGCGGCGGTGCGGGCCGTCGCGGTCGTGACGAAGTCGGTCGGCGCGGTGCTGACGGGGTAGGTCCGCGTGGGCGAGGCGAGTCGCCGATGTCCGATGAGGGTGGTGGCGCTGATCGGGACGAGCGTGGCGGCGACGAGTTCGGCGGTGCGCGTGGCGGTTCGCGCGGGCGCGACGAGAGTGCGCCTCCGGCTCGGGCGCAGGCCGATCACCGAGCTGCCGACCCTAGTGGTGGGCGTGCGGCGGAGCGGTTCGACGGCGAGGGGCGAGGGGAAGGGGAGCGGCGGAGTGCTTCGGCGCGGCGGGCGGCTACGCATGCGGCGCGGGACGAGTGGGTGGTCGCCGGGTCGGGGCGGGCGGTCGAGTATGTCGCGGGGCGGCGGTGGGAGGTCTCGGCGACCGGGTTCTGGCAGGCGCATCGCGGTGCGGCGCAATGCTATTCGGACCTGGTGGCGGAGTGGTCGGGCCTGCGCCCCGGCGGCCTCGCCTGGGACTTGTACAGCGGGGTAGGGGTTTTCGGGTCTCGGCTGGCCGAACAGGTCGGGCCGACCGGCGCGGTCCTCGCGGTGGAGTCGGCCCGCTCCGCGGTCGCCGACGGCACCGCGGCACTGCGCGACCTCCCATGGCTGGACCTGCACGCCCAGCGAGTGGAGCGTTGGGTCGCCGGCCAAGTCGGCGGCGCGGCCCCCGACACCATCGTCCTGGACCCCCCACGCGCGGGCGCGGGCAAGGACGTCATCACCGCACTCACCGCCACCGGCCCCCTCCGCATCATCCACATCGGCTGCGACCCAGCCTCTTTCGCCCGCGACCTAGCCCTCTACCGCGCCGCCGGCTACCACCTCACCGACCTCCGCGCCTTCGACGCCTTCCCCGCCACCCACCACGTAGAATGCCTCGCCTTGCTCGAACGCCCGAACCCATAGCGCCACAACAACTTCAGCCGAGCGGCCGGCGGCACTGCACCGTGCACGCATGTCTCCAGTCCTCCCGCAATACTGCGCCGGCAGCCGCGCCATCCGCCCTGTGCTCCAGCCCACTACACGCGAGCGGCCGTGCACCGCTTCCCGTGCGGGCGCTTGCCGGGTACCCGCGCATCGCTTGCCCTGCCCCCGCGCAAGACTTGACGCGCGGGCGCAACCCTGCGCCGGGGAGCCGGGTGATGCTTGCTCAGCACCTGCGCAATAGGCGCGAGCAGCTGCGCATGCTTGCTGGCTCCGCGCACCATTCGCCGAGCGGGAACGCCTGCTGTCCCTCGCGCATCGCTTGCCGGGCCCGCACGATCGGCGGGCGTAGGCAATGCGGCGCTGGACAGGGGTCCGCACTGTTTCCCGGGATCCGCACGCCTCCGACCCCTGGCTCCGCCCGGGTGCTGATTCGGGAAGAGGTACGGATTCGATTGTGCTTCTGGCTGGTCCGCCGGTGGTGTCGTGCAACATTCGCCTGATGGCCGGGGAGTGCTTGCCAGGCGGCCGTGCAACACTGCGTCGTGCAGGCATTCGCTGGAAAGGTCTGCAACGCTTGCGCACTGGCTGCCCATCAGGAGCGAGTGGCCAAAGCAGTTCTCGGTGACATCCCCATTCGCCGATCCTCAGCTACGCGGGAATCTGATCGTGCGCCCCACGCCTTCGGGACGACCCGCCTCCCGCTGTTCGGCCACGAAGTCGGTAAGCCGGGTGAGGACGTCGGCGGGCATCGGCGCGGTTCTTCTCGTCCCGAGATCGACGTGCAGGTCCAACTGTTCGGACACGGCCACCCGCATCTGGTCGCCGAGATTGTGTACCTCGTGGAAGAAGTGCAGCCGCTTGGCGTCCACGCCCAGCAACCAGGAATCCACGGCCAGCCGTGACCCGTACAGCACCTCTCGTTCGTAGGTCATGGCGGTCTGCACGACAACTTTCCCGAAACCTGTTGTCCGGACGTAGTCGTCACCGAGGCCGAGGGCGTCGGTGAACGCGGCATGCGCGCGATAGACCACGATCCCGTAGTACTGGGCGTTCATGTGGTTGTTGATATCGATCCATGCCGCGTCGACATCACATTCGAGAGTTCGCAAGCCGCCACCTTCCCCACTGTCAGCAGTCGCCTCAGCGTACAACCAAGCGCTTGCTTGGATAGCTGCCGACTGACCGGGGTGCCCGAATCCGTTGCGGGACAGGCTGAATCCCGCAAGTATGGACCGCATGTCCGCTCCTGAAGAAGGTTCAGCCGGCTCCGCCGTGGTCAACGACTACGACACCTTCGGCGAGGCGTACACCTCCGAATCGGAGGCCAACCTCTTCAATGCCTACTACGCGCGACCCGCGATCGTGAATCTGGCCGGGGATGTGGCGGGCAGGCACGTTCTCGACGCGGCGTGCGGCTCCGGTCCCATCGCCGCGACGCTGCGTGACCGGGGTGCGACGGTGACCGGATTCGATGCCAGCGTCACGATGGTGGAGCTGGCCAAGCGGCGGCTCGGCGCGGACGCGGACCTGCGCGTCGCCGACCTCACCGCCCCCTTGCCGTTCGCCGACGGCGCGTTCGACGATGTGATCGCGTCCCTTGTCCTGCACTACTTCCGGGACTGGATCGCACCGCTGACCGAGTTGCGGCGCGTGCTGAAGCCGGGCGGCAGGTTGATCCTGTGCGTCAACCATCCACTCGTCTACAAGCTGGTCTACCCCGACCGCGACTACTTCGCGATCACCGTGTACTCCGAGGAGTACACCTTCAGCGGCCAGCAGGCGGTGCTCACCTACTGGCATCGGCCGCTGCACGCGATGACCGACGCGTTCACCGCGACCGGCTTCCGCACCGCCGTCGTCAGCGAACCGCCCCCGGCGCCGGGCGCGCACGAGCGGTTCCCGGACCTGATCGGCGACAAGCCGAGTTTCCTGTGCTTCCTGTTCTTCGTCCTGGAGGCCGTCTAAGGCTGCGTGGAAAGTCCTGCTGGATAGACGATTACGGGCTCAGTCGTCGTAGATAGGGGGCCTGCGGTCGCGGCGGGCGCGCATGGCCTCGTCGAAGTTGCCGGTGGTGAGACGGACGTATAGCTGAGCCATTCCCTCGTGCTGCATATGGGATTCGAAGCCGCCCGCCTCCATGCCGCTCCACAGCATGCGCTTGGTGAGTTCGGTGCCGACGCGGCTGAAGCTGATGATGCGCTCGGCGACGTCGTAGCAGGTGTCGAGGAGTTTGGCGGCGGGGACGGTGCGGGTGACCAGGCCGATGCGTTCGGCCTCGGCGGCGTCGACGTCGCGGCCGGACAGCATGATCTCGAAGGCGCGCGAGGAGCCGATGGCGCGCGGCAGCAGGTAGCTGATGCCGAGTTCGGTGGAGGTGAGGCCGTTGTTGATGCCCGCGGCGCGAAAGTAGGCCTCCTCGGCCGCGATTCGGATGTCGGTGGCGACGCTGAGGCAGAAGCCGCCGCCGATGGCCGCCCCGTTGATCGCGCCGATCACCGGCTGGTTCATCCGCCGCAGGGCGAGCATCACGTCATTGAGCAGGTCCATCGAGCGGCGCGCGACGCTGGTTGTTGTGAGTCCCTCGACATTGGGCACCTTGCCCGAGTTCTGGAGGTCGGCGCCGGAGCAGAAGCCCTGCCCGGCTCCGGTGAGCACCACGACCCGGATGTCGTTGTCGGCGCTCACCTCCTCGAGCGCCTCGCGCAGCGGGATCATCACGTCGAAGGCCATGGCGTTCATGCGATCCGGGCGATTGAGCGTGATCAAGGCGACGTGCGGCCGCGGTGTGTCGATAAGCACGAACGACATACGAACCCCTAACCGGTGACCGACTTCTCAATATAGGCGGCGCGCGGCCCGCGCTCGCGGGTTTGACGCAACGTCGCGTCAGCCGAACGAGGGCCGTGGATGCACCGGGGAGGCAAAGGTTTTCGTTCGCGCGGCGGCCGGCCGGACCGGGAAGCAGACGAACAGCATCACCGCGACGACCGTCAGCACACCCCAGCCGACGAACCCGTACCCGGCCAGCAGCGGGGTCGACGCCCGCGCGGTGGAGTCGAAGATCCCGAACAGCATCGCGCTGCCGTTGAACGCGGCGTGCGCGACGACGCACGGCCAGATGCTGCCGGTGTACATCCGCAGCCAGCCGAGCACCGCGCCGAACGGCACGCAGAAACCGATGAACGCCAAGGCCGCCCACGCGCCCAGGCTCGGATAGTTGTAGCCGAGCAGCGTGAGCGGCGCGTGCCACAGCGCCCAGATCACGCCGGTGGCGCCGATGGCGCCCGCGAGGCCGAGCCGGCCGGTGAGCTGCGGCATCAGCCAACCGCGCCAGCCGATCTCCTCGCCGAGCGCGAACGGAAGGGTGCCCAGGGTGGCGACGGTGACCGCGTCGAGGACGGAGGCGGCCACGATGTCGCCGCTCGGGAACTCGAAGACGTACACGCCGAACAGCACGCTCACCCCGAAGGCGACCCACAGGTACAGCGGCGCGGCGAACCAGGCGACCGCGGTCAACCACACCGTCCGCCGAGGTCGCGCGCCCAGCCGTAATCCGTTCTGCGCCAACGAAGACCAGGGCAGCCGCCGGTACCGCCACACGGCGAGCACGCCGAGGGCAGGCGAGAGCATCATCAGCGCGGCGCCGGTGTGCAGCCACAGCCCCGATTGCAGGCCCTCGCCATCGAGCCACGGTCCGCACGCCAGAACCCAGGCCGCGCCGAACGCGACGAGCAGGAACAGAACGAAATCGTTGCGACGAGCGATCATCCGGCATCCTTAGGACGGCGTGCTGCCTTACCTACTCGGACGCGACGCTAGCCCCTCCGGTTCCATCGATGTCGAAAGTTCTTCGTCGAGACGCGAAGTCGTGGCCGCGCCGCGCGACTTAGAGTCACTGCCATGACCGTGTACGTGATCGCGCAGCTGAAGTTCACCGACCGCTCCGCCTACGACCGATACCAGGCGGCCTTCCTGGGCGTCTTCACCCGTTACTCCGGCACGGTGCTCGCCGCCGACGAATCACCGCAGGTCTACGAGGGTTCCAGCGATCGTGAGAAGGTGGTGCTGCTGTCGTTCCCCGACGAGCCCGCGTTCCGCGCCTGGGCGGAGTCGCCGGAGTACCTGGAGATCGCCAAGGATCGGCACGCGGGCGCCGACACCGTGACGCTGGTCGTCAAGGGCCTCGGACACCGATCGTGAACGTCTAGTCCAGTTGCCAGGTGACGCGGATCCCGGCCGAGATCTCGCTCTCACCGAGCTCGACCGGAACGGGCGCGGCGCCGGAGTATTCCATCGCGAACGACACCGCCTTCACCTGGGGAATCGAAGGCGGTGCGGCGGAGGTGTTCTCGGTGATCTCGAGCACCGTGCCCAGCGCCCGCCCCGCCCGGCCGGCGAACTGCTCGGCCTTGGCGACCGCGTTCTCCCACGCCGCGTCCCGCGCCCGCTCGAGCAGCGAGTCCTGATCGGCGAAGGTCAGATTCAGTCCGCCGAGACGCACGTCGTCGCCGCCGGCCTCTACGGCGTTGGCGATGATCGTCGCGGGGCCAGGGTCGGCGTCGTCGCCGAGTTCGCGCAGCGCCACGGTCAGCGAGGTACTCGCGAGATAGCCGGTGATGCGATTGCCCTGGCCCTCGGTCCAGACGGTCTCGGTGTGCACCGACAGCCCGCTGGTCGCGATGTCCTTGCCCGCGACGCCGTCGGACCGCAGCGATCGCGTGACACCGGCCACCCGCTCACCCGCCCTGCTGTAGGCGACCGCGACCTTGCTCGCCCGGCACTCGACGGAGATGGTGACGCGCATCAGATCCGGCGTGGCCCGCGCGGTGCCGCTGCCGAAGATCGTGATGGTTCCAGGACGCGCGGACTCGGTCACGGCATACTCCTCGATCGGTCGATGGTGAGCTCTCGAGTGGACAACGGCGCACCGCCCCCGATCGTCCCCGAGAACTCAATAATCGCCCCCGCGCACGGCGATCGCGCGCACCGCCGCGTCCATCTGCGCGTACGCCCCCGCCGCCAAGCGCTCGAGCAACGCCAGCTTCAGCCGCGGCTCGCGCGAGGTGAGCTGATCGAAGCGCGCAGGGCTCAGCACCGCCACCCGCACCCCGGTCTCCGCCCGCGCCTCGTTGACGAACGGCGTGCCCACCAGCATCGGGATCTCCCCGAACGACATCTCCGAGGACAGACTCACCAGCCGATGCGTCCGGCCGTCGCCACCCTCGAACGTGATCCGTACCCGCCCTTCGAGAATCAGATACAGCCCCGAACGCGCGCTGCCGCGGTGCGCGATCACCTCGCCGCGCGCGAAGGTGCGCACCTCGAACTCCTTGACCAGCCGCGCTCGATCCTCGCTCTCCAGCGCGGCGAGCACCGGGTGCTCCTCGATCGCGATCGACGTGCACACCGGCTCGTCGTCCGGCCGGTGCTGGTCGAGCACGATGTCCTCGCACCATTCGGTCGCGGTGTCCCGATCGATGAACACCCGCCCGCGCGGATCGTCGGGGTTCAGGCTCGACACGGTGTGCCCGAGCTTGGCATCCGGGTCGACCAGCGCAACCCGCACGCCGATCGCCGCGAGCTCGGCCTGCAGATCGTCGATCATCCGCACGGCGATCGCGCTCACCTCGCCGACCCGGCGCAGATCCACCACCAGCGCGGCCAGCTCGCCCGCCTGCGCCTCGATGGTCCGCACCGCGCTCTCCGCGCCGGCGAACAGCAGGTCGCCGTGCAGTTCGTAGACTCGCGCCCGGTGCCCGTGCTCGGCGAGCACGGCGATCTCCTCGGTCGTCCTGCGCAGCCGCGACGGCACCTCGGCCACCGAGTAGCCGGCCCGGATCGCGGTCCGCGCCGACCGTGTGACATGCAGGAAGTGCAGTTCGAGCCGCCGCGACAGCTCGCGACACGCCGCGACGCCGCGCACGCTGTTGCCGTGTGCGTCCAGCCGGGGGGAGTACACCGCGAGGCCGATCTGGCCCGGCAGCACCGCGACGATGCCGCCGCCGACCCCGCTCTTCGCCGGCAGTCCGACGCTGGTCACCCAGTCGCCCGCGGCGTTGTACATGCCGCAGGTGGTCATCACGCTGAGCACCCGCTCGGTCAGCGCCGTCGACAGCGCGCGCTCGCCGGTCACCGGGTTGCGCCCGTTGTTGGCCAGCGTCGCGGCCATCAGCGCGAGATCGTGGCAGGTCACGTCGAGCGAGCACTGCCGGAAGTAGCGGTCGACCGCCTCGTCCGGGTCGGAGTCGATGATGCCGAACGAGCGCAGCATGTACCCGATGGCGCGATTGCGGAAACCGGTGCGCGCCTCCGAGGCGTACACCGCCTCGTTCATGCGCAGCTCCCGCCCGGCGAAGCGCGAGTAGCAGCGCCGGACGCGCTCGAATCGCTCGGCCGCGTCCGCGCCGGTGATCAGCGACGCGGCGGTGATCGCGCCCGCGTTGATCATCGGATTGCGCGGACGCTCGGTCACCGGATCCAGGCTGATCTCGTTGAACGCCTCCCCGGACGGCTCCACATCGATGCGCGCGTCGACGAACTCGGTGCCGCGATCGGCGAGCGCGAGCGCGTAGGTGAACGGCTTGGAGATGGACTGGATGGTGAACGAGGCGTCCAGGTCGCCGGTGCCGTAGACCCGCCCGTCGGCGGTGGCCAGGCACAACGCGAATGAATCCGGTTGCACGGCAGCCAGTTCCGGAATGTAGTCGGCGAGTGTACCCGAATCGTCGGGCAGACACAGCCGATACACGTCGCCGACGATCCTGGACACCACGCCCGGTCCGATTGTCCGCTCGATCGCCTCTCCGGCCTTGGCCACCTGATCACTGTAGGCCGAGTACCGTATGCCGAGGCTCACATTTCGGCCCGATGTCGGCTGGTGGTGGTCGTTGCCAGGCGCGGCGGTTCGGTTCTCGTTCCAGGGCACCGCTCGCCGCTCCGTAGACTGATCGGATCAGAAGCGCTATCCGGAGGGAGCGAGTTCAGGTGGGAGTGCTTTCCCGGGTCGACACGCCCGAAGGTCTTCGTCCGCTCACCGCGCCGCAACTGCGTGAGCTGGCGGACGAGATCCGCGAGTTCCTCGTGCAGAAGGTCGCCGCGACCGGCGGGCACCTCGGCCCGAACCTGGGCGTGGTCGAGCTGACCATCGCCCTGCACCGGATCTTCGACTCGCCGGCCGACCCGTTGATCTTCGACACCGGCCATCAGGCCTACGTGCACAAGATCCTGACCGGCCGCAAGGACGAGTTCGACACCCTGCGCAAGCAGGGCGGACTGTCCGGCTACCCGAGCCGCTCGGAGAGCGCGCACGACTGGGTGGAGTCTTCGCACGCCTCGGCGTCGCTGTCCTACGCCGACGGCCTGGCCAAGGCGTTCGCGCTGACCGGCCAGGACCGGCACGTGGTCGCCGTGGTCGGCGACGGCGCGCTCACCGGCGGCATGTGCTGGGAGGCGCTCAACAACATCGCGGGCGCGCCCGACCGGCCGGTGGTGATCGTGGTCAACGACAACGGCCGCTCCTACGCGCCGACCATCGGCGGCCTGGCCGACCGGCTGACCGCGCTGCGCACCCAGCCCGCCTACGAGCACGCGCTCGACGCGGGCAAGCGCATCATCAAGAGCATCCCGCGGGTCGGCGAGTCGGCGTACTCGATGATGCACGCGGTGAAGGCCGGGATAAAGGACGCGGTGAGCCCGCAGGAGCTGTTCAGCGACCTCGGCATGAAGTACGTCGGCCCGGTCGACGGGCACGACATCGCCGCGCTCGAGTCGGCGCTGCGCCGGGCCAAGGACTTCGGCGGGCCGGTCGTGGTGCACGCGGTGACGCAGAAGGGCCACGGGTACGCCCCGGCCGAGAACCACATCGCCGACCAGATGCACGCCTGTGACCCGATCGATCCGCTCACCGGCGTTCCGGTGGGCGGCCCGAAGGCGCTCGGGTGGACGTCGGTGTTCTCACAGGAGCTCATCGCCCACGCCGAGCGGCGCGACGACATCGTCGCGATCACCGCGGCCATGCCGGGCCCGACCGGTCTCGCGGCGTTCGGCGAGCGGTT
>NZ_BAGH01000269.1 GCF_000308715.1 Nocardia tenerifensis NBRC 101015 | reverse complement strand
GACCGCGCACGAGGCCGCGAAACTCCTGGAACCGCTGCGCGATCTGTTCGCCGCGATCTTCTTCGTCGCGTTCGGGCTCACCACCGACCCGCAGGCCATCCCGCCCGTGCTCGGCTGGGCCGTGGCGCTCGCGGTGCTCACCACGCTGACCAAGATCGCGACCGGCTGGTGGGCGGCGAGCAGGCAGGGCATCCGGCCGATGGGTCGCGCGCGGGCGGGCGCCGCCCTGGTCGCGCGCGGCGAGTTCTCCATCGTCATCGCCGGCCTGGCGGTGACCATGGGCGGTGTCGACGGTGAACTCGCGGCGCTCGCCTCGGCGTATGTGCTACTGATGGCGGTCCTCGGCCCGGTCGCGGCGCGCGTGGTCGAGCCGGTCGTCGGGCTCGTGCAGCGCCGGTTCAAACCGGCCTCCGTCACTCCCTGACCGCAGCCGCCTCGGGTTTCGCGGCGGTCTTCCGCTCGACCCAGCGGCCGAACACGGTGGCCAGCGCGCCGACCATGAGGCCGATCAGGCACGCGCACAAGTGGCCATAGTCGGTGAACGTCGGACCGATCCACAACGCCGCGGCGAGTGTCACGATGAGCGTGCCCGCCCACACCACCCGGACCAGCCCCCGGAAGCGGAACGCCATCGCGGCCAGCACCGCCGAAAAGCCGTAGCTGGTGCCGACATCCGCGGCCACGGCCACCTTGAGCGGGATCACGCCGCGTTCGATAGCGTGCGAGATGCCGGTGACGGTGAGCAGCGTCGCGCCGATGTGCCCCGTGGCGAACAGGATGATCCATCGGGTGGTGCCGAGCCAGCGTTCCGCGTAGGCCATCACGATCAGGAAGCCCGCGATGGTGCTCCACGGGAAGCCGCCGTCGGTCCAGAACGCCGAGGCGACCAGCACCTGCACCGGGTTGTGGCGCATGTTGTAGAGGTTGGTGGAGGCCGAGAAGATCAGCCGGCGTTCCACGGAGTCGCCCACGCCCCGCAGCGTCCACCAGGTGACGAAGACGGTGAAGGCGTAGGCGGTGGTGGCCGGGGCCGCGCCGAGGTGTTCGCGGATGGCGGGCAGTACGCGACGCACCAGGCCTGGCCGACGGAGCCAGCGCCACACGACGCGCAGTTCGGTCCGCAGATCGATGGTCTGAGTCCAGGGTGACCGAAACCGGACCGGGGCGGAGGCAACCACAGTGGTTCAGTCTGCCGTGTCCGAATCGAGGGTCGGCTACTGGCTGGCCTTCGCGCGTGTGCGCGGTGGAATCAGCGCGCCTGCCGTGGGGCTACCCGCCCTTGGCATTCGACGGTATCGGCGGGCACCACGGCCACCGGCCCGATGCCGGGGTGTTCATCGCCAGGCGTGCCGGAGCTCGAAAGTCGTTGCCCCGCTGAGCGTTACCGACGACGGTTTGGGCCGCTCGCTCGATCGTCGGCTGTGCCTCTGTGGCTGGGTGAAAAACGTTGCGGCACAGAGGTTTACAACCGATGGTTGCGACTGGCCTTCATCGCGGCGTCGGCGCGTGCCGCCGCGCTCTTCGCGCGCGCCGCGGCCTGCTTGACCAGTTTCTCGTCGGAGTCGGTCACCTCGACCTCGTGCACTCCGGGCGTCGGAGTCGGCGCGGCCTGAGCACGGACAACGAAACCGACCACCACCAGCACCGCGGTGACCGCGACGATGACGAACAGGGAACGCAGAACACGCACTTGTCCTCCAGGCATGATCGGGGTGGAGCCGGACCAAACGAGAGACAACACCATGTGGCACAACCACAATAGCCGCCGCCTCACCTCAGCCCGCCCGCGCCCACCGAAGATCATCCCGGCCGATAAAAACGACGAAGCCTCGTTCCGCCCCAGATTATGCCCGTGAGAACGACAAAGCCCGCCTCCGCCGCGGTCCATCTCCCAAGGAACGACGCAGCCCGCCTCCGCCGCAGTTCATCTCCCAAGGAACGACGCAGCCCGCCTCCGCCGCAGACTATCTGTTGCTCGGGAACGCCGAAGCCTGCATCCACTGCGGATCATCCATTCCCTGGGAACAACGAATCTCGCATTCGCCGCAGATCATCCGTTCCCCGGAACGACAAAGCCCGCATCCGTCGTCCGCGCGAGGCGGTCCGACGAATGCGGGCGTCGAAACGAACCCTAGTCCAGGTAGTCGCGCAGGACCTGGGAGCGGCTGGGGTGGCGCAGCTTGCTCATGGTCTTGGACTCGATCTGCCGGATGCGTTCGCGGGTGACCCCGTAGACCTGGCCGATCTCGTCGAGGGTGCGCGGCTGGCCGTCGGTGAGGCCGAAGCGCAGCCGGACCACGCCGGCCTCGCGCTCGGACAGCGTCTCCAGCACCGACTGCAGCTGATCCTGCAGCAGCGTGAAGCTCACCGCGTCGACCGCGACCACGGCCTCGGAGTCTTCGATGAAGTCGCCGAGCTGGCTGTCGCCCTCGTCGCCGATGGTCTGGTCCAGCGAGATGGGCTCACGCGCGTACTGCTGGATCTCCAGCACCTTCTCCGGCGTGATGTCCATTTCCTTGGCGAGCTCCTCCGGGGTGGGCTCGCGGCCCAGATCCTGGAGCAGTTCGCGCTGGATGCGGCCGAGCTTGTTGATGACCTCGACCATGTGCACCGGGATGCGGATGGTGCGGGCCTGGTCGGCCATGGCGCGGGTGATGGCCTGCCGGATCCACCAGGTGGCGTACGTGGAGAACTTGTAGCCCTTGGTGTAGTCGAACTTCTCGACGGCGCGAATCAGACCCAGGTTGCCCTCCTGGATCAGGTCCAGGAACGCCATGCCGCGGCCGGTGTAGCGCTTGGCCAGCGAGACGACCAGTCGGAGGTTGGCCTCCAGCAGGTGGTTCTTGGCGCGGTTGCCGTCGCGGACGATCCAGGTGTAGTCGCGGCGCATCGCGACCGGCAGCTTCTCGCCCTGCTCGGTGAACTCGCGCACCTTCTCCGCCGCGTAGAGGCCGGCCTCGATCCGCTTGGCGAGTTCGACCTCCTCTTCGGCGTTGAGGAGCGCGACCTTGCCGATCTGCTTGAGGTAGGCGCGCACGGAGTCGGCCGAGGCGGTGAGCTCGGCGTCCTTGCGGGCCTGCCGTAGCGCCTCGGATTCCTCTTCGTCCCAGACGAAGTCGCCGGAGGCCTTGTCGGCGGCGGAGGGCTCGACCTCCTCCTCGGCGGCCTCGGCGACCTCCTCGACGACCAGGTCCTCGGCGTCCTCGGTGAGATCGTCCTCGGAGACCTCGAGATCGCCCAGATCCTCGATATCGACGGCCTCGTCGTCGAGGGCGTCGTCGGCCCCGGGCTCGCCGTCCGGACCCGCCTTCTTGGTGGCGGCCTTCTTGGCGGGACCCTTCGTCGCCTTGGCGGCCGCCTTCTTGGCAGGCGCCTTCTTGGCGGCGGCCTTCTTGGCCGGGGCCTTCTTCGCGGCAGCCGCCTTGCGCACCGGCCGGGCTTCGGTTACATCTGCGGAGTCGGCCTCGGCCGAATCGGCGGTCTGACGGGTATTCGTGGCTACCACGTACGCCCTTTCGTGACGGTCTCGTGCGGCGTCACGCCAGAGTGGTCTTCCGGCGGAGCGGTCTGTCGGGTTTCACCGGCGGAGGGCCGGTCGGGTTTCTCCGGTCGTGAACGAGCCGGGCACGTTCCATTGTAACGATCTAACCAGGGTACCTATGGCCACCTTGCATGAGGCGGCGCTTCGCGAGTTCGGCGTCGCCACATACGAGCAACGCCGGAAGCGCTCGCTCGCCGCGCGACCACCGCGGCATGCATGTCAGGGCCGGAGGTGGCAGCACCGTGTAACCGGCGCAGGCCCCATGCATGCCGCAAGTTCAACACCGTATACCGTCCGGTGTCGCGCGGTGGCGGGGCACCGTCACGGCGCGATGCCCGCGTCGATGGCCATCGCCGCGCCGACGATGCCCGCGGTGTTGCGCAGATGCGCCGGGATCACCTGAGTTCGGTTGGTCAGCAACGGAATCCACAGGTCTGCGTCGCGGCTGATGCCGCCGCCCGCGACGAACACCTTCGGCCAGAAGAGGTTTTCCAGGCCGATCAGCACGGTGCTGACTTCCGCGGCCCACTGCTCGAACGACAGTCCGTCGCGCTCCTTGATCGAGGCGGCGGCGCGGTGCTCG
The DNA here is from genome assembly GCF_000308715.1 of Nocardia tenerifensis NBRC 101015. Lineage (GTDB taxonomy): Bacteria > Actinomycetota > Actinomycetes > Mycobacteriales > Mycobacteriaceae > Nocardia > Nocardia tenerifensis. The sequence continues at coordinate 5,976 of NZ_BAGH01000269.1, read as the reverse complement.
GTCTCCATGCCGCCGACCTCCAGGTGGCCGAGTTCGCTGTTGGCCACCAGCGTGCCCTGGTAGAGCAGGGCCGAGCCGATGCCGGTCCCGAAGGTCAGCAACAGCACGAGCCCGTCGAAATCCTTTGCCGCGCCGTAGCGGTCCTCGGCGAGGCCCGCCGCGTCCGCGTCGTTGAGCACGGTGACCGGGCGGCCGTCCAGCGCGGTGGTGAACAGCGCCCGCGCGTCGGTGCCGACCCAGGCCTTGTCGATGTTGGCCGCGGTGCGCGCGACGCCGTCGAGCACCACCGAGGGCAGGGTGATGCCGACCGGTCCGTCCCACTGGGCCTGGGCGACCAGTTTCGCCACCGCGTCGGCGACGGCCTGCGGGGTCGAGGGCTGCGGTGTGGCGATCTTGATGCGGTCGTGGACCAGCTCGCCGGTCGCCAGATCGACCGCGCCGCCCTTGACGCCGCTGCCGCCGATATCGATGCCGAATGCGTGCCCCCGAGCGGACATGACTTGAGCCCTCGTTCCTGTGCTGGCCGGTGTGGAGCACAACACCGGCACAAGGCTTCCCCCGGTGTCGCGAGCAGCGATGCGGTGGTGTGCCCGACGACGGCGTTGTGTCGTGCACGACAAGAGTAATGCGCGATCGATGCTGCGCGTTCGCGAGGATCTGTGATGCGATGGGGGCGTGCCGGAAACCTCATCACCCGTGTCCGACTACACCTCCGAGATCATCGTCGCCCGCGGCGACGAGGCCGAACTGCGCAGAGTCGCCGTCGATCTAGCCGAAACCGCCGCGGCGCACGTGCGCGCCCGCCGCCCCGAGGTCTTCGGTCAGGCCGGTGGACCCGCCGAAGGCGCCGTGCAGGCCAAGGGCCACCCGACCGACCCGGTGACCGTCGTCGACACCGAGACCGAAGACCTGATCCGCGGCCTGCTCGCCGAGCAACGCCCCGGCGACCCCATCCTCGGCGAGGAGGGCGGCGGCAGCCTCGCCGACTCCGCCGCCGACGTCGTGCACTGGGTAATAGACCCAATCGACGGCACGGTGAATTTCCTGTATGGCATCCCCGGCTACGCGGTCTCGGTGGCCGCGATGCGCGGCGGCCGCCCCGTCGCGGGCGCGGTGGTCGACGTCGCGCGGCGTGCCACCTACAGCGCCGGACTGGGCCTCGGCGCCATCCGTGTCGACTCGGAGGGCGCGGTGGAGCACCTGAGCTGCACCCCCGTCGAAACGGTCGCCATGTCCCTCGTGGCCACCGGTTTCGCCTACGGCAAGCATCGCCGCGCCCGGCAAGCGGAGCTGATCGGCGAGATCCTGCCGCACATCCGCGACATCCGCCGCTTCGGCGCCGCCGCCCTCGACCTCTGCCACGTAGCCGCGGGCCGAGTAGACGCCTACTTCGAACACGGCCTCAACGCCTGGGACTGGGGCGCGGGCGCCCTCATAGCCGCCGAAGCCGGCGCCCACCTGACCCTCCCACCCGCCACCGCCCCCGGCTCAGCCGGCGACCTCGTCATAGCCGCCGCCCCCGGCATCGCCGACGAACTCTTCGCCCTACTCCATCGAGTAGGCGCCACTGACCCCATTCCCGACCGCTGACAACTCGGGGAACCGCCGACAACTTCCGACCGACCCAAAGCCCAACGGCCCCAAGCCCAACGGACCCAAGCCCATACGTGCTAGCTCAAGTGCAGACGAGGGGCCAATCCCGCTACAAGCCACTCCGAGTGCAGACCAGGGACTAAGCCCGCTACGAGCCACCCCAAAGTGCACACGAGGGACCCCAAGCCGCTACGAGTCACCCGAGCGGCTACTAGCCCTCAAACGGCGACGAAACCACCCCATGTTCTTGCGAGACAACTGATCTCGCAAGAACATGGGTAACTCCCCGGGCACGGGCTAACCCGCCCCCAACCGAACCGCCGGCCGCCAACGTCACCGCACAGCCCACCTAGATCTGGCCTGAATACGCGGAGAGGCGGGTTAGCAGTGGGCTTGTCTGGCGGCTTCCAAGAGTTTGATGTCGATCGAGGTGCTCCCGCCCGGCGCCGGGTTCTTCAGCGACCGCAGCACCTCCTCGGCGTCGTTGCTCGGCCGAATATCGCGGAACAGCGACCCGAGCACCATGTCGACCGTCTCGTCGGCGCGCTGATCCTCGATCAGTTCCGCGCACGGCACGACCAGTTGCACCGACGCCGCGGCCGGGCGGCCGTTCACGCCGAAGCGGATCTGGCCCATGCACTCGAGGTCGCCGTTGACGTATACCGAATCGTTGCCGTATTGCGTCCCGGGTGCGCTGGCGAACCCGAGGTCGCCGAACTGCGCGGCGACGTGCGCGGCCTGGCCGCGTTGGTTGTTGGCGTTGAGCACGCGCACTCTGCTGGCCGAGAGCGGGGCCGGTTCCACGTCCTGCAGGCGGCTGGGGCCGACCCGCTGGCCCAGCGTCGCCGCCGGTTGCGCGCCCGGCTCGGTGGCCGGGCTCGGCGAGTTGCACGCCATCGCGCTGCTGTCGTGTTCGGTCGTCGTCAACGCCTTGACCCACACGATCGTGCAGATCAGCGTGACGATGCCGAGCATGATGAGCCAGGGCTGCGGGCGCCGTCGGAGGAAGGGCCTGCCCTGGGAATCCACGGAGCGGCCTTCGGTGATCAGTGAAACCACCAGCACACTCTACGAAAGAGTGGCGCCTCTCGCGGACGCCAGGCCAGCCGGGCGAGCCGTGGTGCGCGAATCCCGTGGTGTGCGGGCCGCGGGAGCTGGTCGGACGATCATGACGAACCGGTGACGGCATCGTCCGAGAAGCGTCCGGCCACCAGTTCCCGTCGGCTCTGGCTGCCCGTCACGGGCGGTGAATGTCCGCAGGAGGTCTCGGTGTGTTCGACGGATGGTGTCGATTACCCGTCGGTTTCGAATCGTCTGTGTTTTGATTGCGACTTTTGTCCGGGGGTCCGCTATTGTCTGGCGGCCCAGATCGAATCGCCGGTGGCGAAATTGGTGGTCGGTCGCGGGAACAAGAAGGGCATGTCCTGCGTTTACCGAGCGCTATCCGGAGTGGATCAGCTCGATCCGACCTGATGGGCGAGCGGTGTACGTGTGACGTGCACCACCGGCGGGGCGGCGCAAGTCACGGCGGTTCCGGAAGGAATCGGTGTGAGCGAGCCGGTCCGGGATATTTGAAGTAAGGACGAGGGGAAGACGACATGGCAACCGACTATGACGCACCGAGGCGCACCGAAACCGACGATGTGTCGGAAGATTCGCTGGAGGAGCTGAAGGCTCGTCGTAACGAGGCACAGTCCGCCGTCGTGGACATCGACGAATCCGATACCGCGGAGTCGTTCGAGCTTCCCGGCGCGGATCTGTCCGAGGAAGTGCTGAGCGTTCGGGTGATCCCGAAGCAGGCCGACGAGTTCACATGCTCCAGCTGCTTCCTCGTGCACCATCGCAGCAGACTGGCCAGCGAGCAGGGCGGCCAGCTGATCTGCATGGACTGCGCGGCTTGAGCTGGTTCGCGAGATGATCAGCCCGCGCTGGGCAGCCCCAGCGCGGCCAGGACCCGTTCGGGATGGCGCGTACTGACCAGCCAGTACGGCGTCGGATCGTCCGGGTCGTCGAGGACGAGCAGAACCATCGGCCCGATCCACGGTCGATGCTGCACATACGCGGCGGGGTCGAGCTGGCGACCCAGCGCCGCGCTCTTCGCCGTGTGGGCGACGACGGCCGCCCGGGCCACGAAATTCACCGGCAGGTGGGCGCGGTCGACGCGCAGTTCCGGCGTGCCCGACGCGTCCGGCGCGACCTCCACGCGGTGCCTGCTGAGCCACAGCAGCACCCACACCGGCACCGGGAACAGCAGCACGTAGGGCAGCCAGGCCCGCAAACCCGGTGCGCCCATGTGAATTTCGGCGGCCAGCAACCCGGTGATGGCGAAGGCCACCGGCCACCACCACAGCGGCACCCAGAGGCGCTCGCGGTACGGCCGCGCGGTCTGTTTCTTCTCGTCCATCGTCACGGGGTTGGGCTGGTCCGACACGGTTCAACACTAATTCACGACACCGACTGGTCAACGCGTAGGCTCGACCAACGTGAGGGAGCGAACCATGGAGACAGCAGCCACGCTCACGGCGAGGCCGAGCGCCTGTGCGGTGCGGTCGTGAACGCGCCGGCGCCCATTCCGTTGCTGCGGCTCGATCCCGGCATCCCCGTACCCGCGCGCGCCCATCACGGCGACGCGGGCGTCGATCTGTGCACCACCGAAGACGTCATCCTGGAGCCGGGCGAGCGGGTGCTGGTCGGCACCGGTGTCGCCGTGGCGCTGCCGGTCGGCACGGTCGGCCTGATCCATCCGCGATCGGGGCTGGCGGCCAAGACCGGGCTCTCGGTGGTGAACACTCCCGGCACGGTCGACGCCGGATACCGGGGCGAGATCAAGGTGTGCCTGATCAACCACGATCCGCGCACGCCGATCGAGCTGCGCCGGGGCGACCGGATCGCGCAACTGCTGGTGCAACGGGTGGAACTGGTCGACTTCGTCGAGGTCGACACGCTCGACGAAACCGCGCGCGGTGCGGGCGGTTACGGCTCTAGCGGCGGCCACGCGAGTTTGACCGCCGCCGAGGAGGGGTGATGGGAATTTTCGGTAAGAAGAAGCGGTCCGTCGACGAAGACCGGTACGCGGACGACGACTACGATTCGGTCGACGAGTACGACGAAGACGATTACGACACCGATGAACATCCGGTGGTCGGCGCGAACTACGACGACGCGGGTGCGGGCTCGGGCCCGTACGACTTCAAGGACGTCGCCGACCTGCTCGAGCGGGTCACCGATCAGCGCCTCGACCTCGGCTCGGTGATCCTGCCGGTGCCGCAGGGCGGTCAGCTGCAGGTCGAGATGACGCCGGACGGCACGCCCCAGGCCGTGCACCTGGCCACCGAGCACGGCAGGCTCACCGTCGCGGCCTACGCGGCCCCGAAGTCGGCGGGCCAATGGCGCACGGTGGCCGCCGATCTCGCCGATTCGCTGCGCAACGACGGCGCGCGGGTCGCGGTGGAGACCGGGCCGTGGGGCCGCGAGTTGCTCGCCGTCACCGAGGGTGCCGACCTGCGGTTCATCGGGGTCGACGGCCCGCGTTGGATGGTGCGGCTGGTCGCGGCGGGCCCCTCGGGCGCGTCCAACGACGGCAGCCCGCTGGTCACGGCGGCCCGAGCCATCCTGCGCGAGACCGTGGTTCGCCGCGGCGACGACCCGTTGCCCGTCCGCGAGCCTCTACCCGTGGTGCTCCCACAGGAACTGGCCGAACAGCTCGCCGCGGCCCACCAGGCCCAAGCTCAGGCTCAGGCCCAGCAAGCCGCGGCCCAGGCCGCCGCGCAAACAGGCGCCCAACCCGCCGTCCCGCGCATGCCCGAAGGCCCCCGCCGAGGCGCGGACGGTTCCGCCATGCAACAGCTCGGCTTGAACTGACCGGCTAGCACTCCGCTGAGCCGCGCGCTACCCAATCGTGCCGCGCGGCAAGCATTTCGACACACCGCGCTCCCGCAGCGAACGCCGCATCAGCATCCCGGCGCCGGCCCGCGACCGGCGACGTCGCCGAAGGCTCATCGCGCTCAGCGATGCGGCGACCGACGCGGTAAAAAATTCTCTTGAGGGTTCGGGCCGACCGTCCGGCAACGAGTTCGGCGTCCGCGAGCCGGGCTGTGCCGGATGGCAGCGGTTCGATGGCGACTACCCCCCCACGCATTCTGGCGGATCGGCCGCGCGTCGAGCCAGTTCACGGAGGCGGTTACTGGGGATTGCCAATCAGCTTGTCTCACAAGGCACCACAGCCGTTTGTCGCCATGCGGGTCGAGGAAACGCGGTTCGCTGATCGCTCAGTCGTGCGTCGGGCCCACTGAGCCCGAGCAGCCGTGCTTCAGAGATGCGGCAAAGCGGCAAAACCTGTGTGGCCGAGGATGGCTGGGTTCGCGCCCAAGTCTGCGAGGGTGA
>NZ_BAGH01000270.1 GCF_000308715.1 Nocardia tenerifensis NBRC 101015 | reverse complement strand
AGGTGCGAGGCGCGGGACGGTGCGGGGGGTGCAACGTGCGGGGGGTGCGGGGGTACGAGGTGCGGGCAGTATGAGGTCGAGCAGAGTCATATGGTCGCGACTTGATCTTGCAACGCGACCATATGACTCTGCTCGGTCGCGCCAGCCCCTTACCATGCGGGACGTGAAGAAAGGGGCCTAGCCGGCTAATGGAAGCTTATGTCCCGCTGACATTTTCAACGCCGGAGAATCACGCCGACCGGCTCGCAGCCTTCCGGAGGGGGCGGAGAGCGCGGCACCGGCCGGCGTTGGCAGGTGACCCCAGGGGTCACCAGATCGCACGCCGGACCGATCTCGGGGAGGTCCGGCGTCGGGGGGAGTGCCGGACTGAACCGGCGGAGGATCAGCTACGGCAAGGAATCAGCTGGCGTAGGCGCGGAGCCGGTCGGCCCGCTCGCCCTTGCGCAGCTTGGACATGACCTCGCGCTCGATTTGACGGACGCGCTCACGGGACAGACCGAAGAGCTTGCCGATCTGGTCGAGGGTGCGCGGCTGGCCGTCGTCGAGGCCGAAACGCAGGCGGATGACCTGCTGCTCGCGCTCGTCGAGGGTGGCCAAAACACTGCGGACGTCGTGGTGCAGCAGTCCGGCGATGACCGCGGACTCGGCGGAGGTGGCCTCGGAGTCCTCGATGAAGTCGCCGAGCGGAGCCTCTTCGTCGTTGCCGACCGGCATGTCCAGGCTTACCGGGTCGCGGCTGTGATCGAGCAGATCGGAGATCTTCTCGACGGGGATGCCGGACTCGTTGGCCAGTTCCGCGTCGGTGGCCTCGCGGCCGAGCTGCTGGTGCAGTTCGCGCTTGATCCTGGCGAGCTTGTTCACCTGCTCGACCAGGTGCACGGGCAGCCGGATGGTGCGGCTCTGGTCAGCCATGCCACGGGTGATGGCTTGCCGAATCCACCAGGTGGCGTAGGTGGAGAACTTGAAACCCTTGGCGTAGTCGAACTTCTCCATCGCGCGGATCAGACCCAGGTTGCCTTCCTGGATGAGATCGAGCAGCGGCATGCCGCGGCCGGTGTAGCGCTTGGCGAGCGAGACGACGAGGCGGAGGTTGGCTTCCAGCAGGTGCGACCGGGCGGCCTGGCCTTCACGAACGATGAGGGCCAGATCACGCTTGCGGGTGGCCGACAGACGCTTGCCGGTCTCCAGCAGGTGCTGGGCATAGAGGCCCGCCTCGATACGCTTGGCCAATTCGACCTCGTCGGCGGCCGTGAGCAGCGCGGTGCGGCCGATCCCATTCAGGTACACACGTACCAAATCGGCTGCGGGGCTCTGGGCGTCGAGGTCCGAATCGCTGATGCGCACACGAGTGGTGGCGGGGCTTGTCATGACTTGCCTCCTGTCGGTGGTGTCTCACTCCGAACAACGGACCCGACAGAGAGAAAGTTCCCCGTCGTGGCTCAGATAAACCGCTCTGACGTGCGGTTTTCATCACTCTCGTCTGAGAAGTTCCTGAGAAGCGCTCAGTCGGGAACTGCCTGTCGTCCGGTGCCTGCACCGACCTACCCGCGATCGCCGGATTTACACGGGCCGTACCAATCCGTGGCGAACCAGTCCGGTTACCACCGACAGGGCGTCGGCCGCGAACTCCGTGGTCACTTCGCTAGATCCGTGGGCAACCGCCAGCAGTTCGATCAACTCGTATAACGGGAGGCCGTCCGCGCGCATTCCCGCGAGCAGCGAGATGGTGGTCTCGTCCACCTCGTGCTGCCAGCGCGGGCCGTCGCCGCGGTGCACGCGCGCCACGTGCTGTGCCCAGCCATCGGGACCGGGAAGTGCGACGCGTTCGAGTGCGGTCGCCGGATCCACCACGAATCGTGAACGCCAGGCGAGGTTTTCGTCGCCCGCGACGGCGCGCAACCACGCGGACCGCTCGAAGTAGCGGGTGGCCTCGTCGCCGAGCGGATCGTCGAAACCGTGGGTGAGGTCCTCGGCGAGCAGTTCGGTCGGGCCGTCGATGGCGCGCAGGTAGACGAAGCCGAAGCCGACGCCTTCGACATCGGCCGCGGCGAACGCGTCGAGCCACTGGTCGGCACGCGCCTGTGCGGCGGGGTCGCGCGGGTCGAGGCCGGCGTCGCGCAACCAGGTGCCGACATAGAGGGCCGGGTCGGCGACGTCACGCTGCACCACCCAGGCGTCGACGCCGTGCGCGGGCAGCCAGGACGACACCCGGTGACGCCAGTCCTCGCCGTCGACGTGCACCCACGCCGCCAGCATCGCCGCGGTGCCGCCGGGCGCGAGCAGATCCGCGGCCTGTCCGATGACGAGTTCGCTCGCGCCATCGAGGGCGAGCCCGGAGTCGCGATAGGTGTGCTCGATCCTCGCCGGGCCGACCACGAACGGTGGGTTCGCCACGATTTGATCGAAGCGGCGGCCCGCGACCGGCTCGAACCAGGAGCCCTCGAGAAGTTCGATGTCGAGTCCGTTGAGCGCGGCGGTCGCCTCGGCGAGCCACAGCGCGCGGGGGTTCACGTCGGTCGCGGTCACCCGGTCGGCGTAGGAGGCAGCGTGCACGGCCTGCACACCGCAGCCGGTGCCGAGGTCGAGCACGGAGCCGACCCGGCCCGTCGGTGTGGCGCGCAGCAGCGACAGCGACGCGTGGCCGACACCGAGCACGTGGTCTTCGGTGAGCGTGCGCCGACGCATCGAGTCATCGAGATCGGACAGAATCCACCGTGTGCCCGCCCCCGCGTCCAACGGCCGCAGATCCAGCGCCGCCCGCACCGCGTCCCCGTCGCGCTCCAACAGACCAGCCGCCACCGCACGCTCGACATCGACCGGCGCGAGCGCCGCGGCCACCTCCCGCTCGGGCAGCGCGTCCCCCAGCAGCAGCAACAGAATCAGCGTTCCCACTTCCCCCGCCTCCCGCGCGGCCCGTCGCACCGGCACCGGCTCCGACCGCCCCAACGCCGCGTGCACGTCCTCCCCGAGCACCGCCAGCAACGTGTCCGCGTCATACCCCACCCGAGTCAGCGCCTCCCGCAACTCCGGGCACAACGCGGTCAGCAGAGATCCAGTGGTCATCGATCGCTTCGTAGGCACATCGGTACTCTGCCACCGCACCCCGCCAACCCCCGCCACGTGTCCGCCGTGTCACAAATCCTCACCCGGTCCGCACCCCGAACGCTTACGCGTAGTCCCGACACCGTGCCTCCGCCCGAGCCGGCGTGCGCTCGGCTCACCCGGCTCGTACCTGGCCTGGGCCGACGGGCTAAAGAAGACCAGTTCGGCCTGGTCGATAGTCTTACTGATCCAGGCTGCTCGGCTCGAGCCCAGGCGCTGTCAAATGCCTAGCCTGATGCCGATGGGTTCGTCGGCTCGAGCGGTGACTCGCCTGCCGGCCCCGAAATCAACGTCGGGCCCATCTCGGCTGCCGGACTCTACCTGGGCCGATTTCGATTGTGCCGGAAGCGTTTTCGATCGGGCCGGAATCGTCCCGCGCAGCGCGGCTCGACTTCGCCGCACTGCGCGATCCCCAGCACAATTCCTCAGCCCGCGTTGGGATCTCGTGCGGTGATGCAGTAGGTGGCGCCCGCCGGGTCATTCATCACTATCCAGTGTTCGAAGCGCTCCACGACTGTGGCGCCGAGGGATTCGTGCCATGCCGCGGTCGCTTCGATGTCGGCGGAGGCCAGATCTATGTGGGCGCTGGTGGGGCGGTCTTCGTCGAGGCGCTGGAGCAGGAGGTGAACTGGGAGCGCGGTTTCCGAACGGAGGGAGGCGAACTCGGGGCGGCGGCCCTCGCGAAACACCCAGCCGGTCAAGGTCTTCCAGAACTCGGTCTCGGCGGCGTGGTCGGTGGGGCCGATGTCGAGGCACACCTGGTCGAGGCGGCTGAGGGTGCCGTCGGGCGCGGCTGCGGCGGGGGCGGGTGTGCCATTGCCCCGGCGACTCGGTGTGAGACAGAAGATTTGGCCGCCGGGCGAGCGTAGGACGGCGTAGTCGGGGTGGTTCGCGACCAGGTCGGCGCCGAGGTCGAGCGCGGTGCGCACGGCGCTGGGGATGTGGTCGACGTCGAGGTCGAGATGGACGCCGCCGAGGCCGGTGACCGACTGCATCTTCACGCCCGCGGTGGCGAAGAGCGCGGGATCGGGGAGCAGCGTGAGGAATTCGTCGTGTTCGCCGCGTCGGGCGGAGAGCTCGGTACCGGTGACCGTGGACCAGAACTTCGCACAGTCGTCGAATCGCTGTGCGGGGCGGTCCAGGAAGGCCCAGATCCACCGAATCATGTTGGCTCCTGTCTTGTTCCCCGAGACACCATAGGGAACGCCGCGCGCGGTGTCGAGCGCATTGGCGTGTCGTCCGTTATGGCATGATCTTGGTGTTTTGTGGCATTCCGGCCACTCGTTGGGGAGGCGGTTTTCCGGCACGCTCAGCGGGTGACCGAACTGCAATCCCCGCCGACCGCATCGCCCAGCGACACCCTGGCCAGGCGGGGTCCGCATCCCGCGTGGATCGTCGCAGGCGTCGGTTTCGTCGCGCTGCTCGGCGCGGCCGCGTTCCGCTCGGTGCCGAGCGTGCTGATGGATCCGCTGCACGAGGAGTTCGGCTGGTCGCACGGCACCATCGGGGCGGCCGTGTCGCTGAATCTGCTGCTGTACGGGCTGATTTCGCCGTTCGCCGCGGCGCTGATGGACCGGTTCGGCATCCGCAAGGTGGTGTCGGGCGCGCTGGTGCTCGTCGCGGCGGGCGCCGGGCTGACGGTGTTCATGACTCAGTCGTGGCAGCTGATGGTGACCTGGGGTCTGCTGGTCGGTGTGGGCGTCGGCTCGATGTCGATGCCGTTCGTGGCCACGATCACCGGCCGCTGGTTCGTGGCTCAGCGCGGGCTGGTCACGGGCGTGCTCACGGCCGCGGGCGCGACGGGTCAGCTGGTCTTCCTGCCGCTGGTGTCGATGCTGGCGCACGAGCACGGCTGGCGGCTGCCGTCGCTGATCGTCGCGGGGACGGCGCTGGCGGTCGTGCCGCTGGTGCTGCTGTTCATCCGGGATTTCCCGAGCGATGTGGGCGTCACCGCGTACGGCGCGGAGCCGGGCAGCCTGGTCGGTGTCCGGACGCCGCCCTCTATCGGCGCCTCACGCGCGCTCACGGTGCTGGCGACCATCGCGCGCACGCCCGGATTCTGGCTGCTGGCAGGCGGATTCGCGGTATGCGGCGCGTCGACCAACGGACTGGTAGGCACCCACTTCGTCAGCGCCGCGCACGACCACGGCATGCCGCCGACCGCCGCGGCGAGCCTGCTGGCCGTCGTCGGCATCTTCGACGTGGCGGGCACCATCGCCTCCGGCTGGCTCACCGACCGCATCGACCCGCGCTACCTACTGGTCGGCTACTACGTGCTGCGCGGCCTGTCGCTGCTGATCCTGCCGTCGCTGCTCGGCCCGCACACGCAGCCGAGTCTGTGGGTGTTCATCATCTTCTACGGCCTGGACTGGGTCGCCACCGTCCCGCCGACCGTCATGCTCTGCCGCGAACTGTTCGGCAACGACGGCCCGGTCGCCTTCGGCTGGGTCTTCGCCTCCCACCAGATCGGCTCGGCCGTCGCCGCCACCGGCGCGGGCGTCATCCGCGACGTGCAGGGCAGCTACAACCTGGCCTGGTACCTGGCAGGCGGTCTCTGCGCGGCCGCCGCACTCATGTCAGCGTTCATCCGCCGCAAGGTTTGATCAACCGCGGCGCGGCCGGCTTAACGCGCCGATCAGTTGACACACGTCTTGATCAACTGGGGCGCGGCGGTCAGCTGGGGCGCGGCCGGTCAGCTGGGGTGCGGGCGGTCAGCTGGGGTGCGGGCGGTCAGCTGGGGTGCGGGCGGTCAGCTGGGGTGCGGGCGGTCAGCTGGGGTGCGGGCGGTCAGCTGGGGTGCGGGCGGTCAGCTGAGGCGCGGCCGGTCAGCTGAGGCGCGGGCGGTCAGCTGAGGCGCGGCCGGTCAGCTGGGGCGCGGGCGGTCAGCTGAGGCGCAGCCGGCAGCTGGTGCACGGTCCAGTCAGCCTGGGCGCGGCGTATACCAGGTGGTGTACGGCCTGATAAGCCTGTGGATGGGCTGATCAGCTTCGGCCCGACAGTCGGTGTGCGGCTGGCAGCTGGCGCGGCCCGGTCGACGTTCAGCCCGACCAGTCGACGCGCACCCTGATCACCCATCAATAGCGTTGTGCGGCCGCGCCTCGATCGCAGTCCGCCGCTCATCCCACCGGCTCGGTTCGTCCTTGCGCCGCGGCGGGCGGTCGTTGGCGATGAGAACGGCGATCCACGGCAGCGGGATCGAGGCCGCGATGATCAGGATCGACAGCAGCGCGCTGCTGAACACGCTGTAGGCGATCGCGGCCAGCACGAGGCAGGGGATGCGGAACGCCATGATGATCGTGTACCGGCGCACTCTCGAGCGGTGCTGATCCTCCAGCGAGGGCTGCGCCTCGGTGATCAGGACGGCACGCTTGTCGTCGGTGCCGGGGAAGTACCCGGAGGAGCGAGGGGAGGCTGGCGGCATCGTCACGTCCGGGCGCTCACCACGGCCGATGTCGTCGGCGTCGGGAGAGTCGCCGTGCTGCTGCATAACTCTGAGTCTTCCACTCTCGGGGCGGCGGCGCACACAGCGTGGTCAGGCCGACACCGAGGCGTGATCGGCCGCCGCCGCGGCGAATGCGGCATCATGGAATCCGTGAGCACCGATACCATGGTTCGCCCCGATTCGACCACCGACGAGTCGACGAGCGACGACACCCCGAAGTTCTTCCACTACGTCAAGAAGGACCGGATCGCCGAGAGCGCCGTCATGGGAACCCATGTCGTCGCGCTGTGCGGCGAGGTCTTTCCGGTGACGCGGTCGCCCAAGCCCGGTTCGCCGGTGTGCCCGGACTGCAAGAAGGTCTACGACGGGCTGAAGAAGGGCGACTGAGGCCGCTGGGGCGGCGTCTGCGAGGACGGCGGATCGGGCGCGCCGGCGGGTGACGGCGGAGACTCCTCCGCCGTCGCGGTGTCTCCTGCCTCGTCCCGTGCGGAGTCCCCGCCCCACTGATTGCTGAGCCACTCCTTCATCTGCTCGAGGCGGGTCGCCCGCGCCGGCCAGAACTCCTGCACAGCGGCGTTGAACTCCGCGCCGAGGATCACCGCGAACCCGAGAAAGTACGTGAACAGCAGAAACGCGATCGGCGTCGCCAGCGCGCCGTAGCTCACGCCGGTCTTGGTGACCCACGACAGGTACCGGCGCAGCAGCTCGCTGGCCGTGATGAAGAACACGGCCGCGACCAGCGCCCCACCGAACATCCGATGCCAAGGCAGTGTGGTGTGCAGCGCGAGCTTGTACAGCGTGGTCAGCACGATGATCAGCAGCAGCCCGACGCCGGGGTAGTAGAAGAAGTCCAGCAGCTGTAATCCCGTGGCCCGCCACGCCTGTGGCAGCACCCGGCCGATCAGCGTCGGCCCGAGCGCCACCAGTGGCAGGATGAACACCGAGGCCACCAGGAACGCGACGTAGAGCAGCAGCGCGAAGATGCGCTGCCACACCGGATGCCGCAGATCCTGCTGATCGTGCGCCTCGACGATCGAGTCGACGAACGTGGCCATCGCCGACGACCCGGCCCACAGCGACAGCACGAACCCCACCGAGACGACCGCGCCGCGCCCCTTGCCGAGCACGTCTTTGACGGTCGGCTCGATCAGATCCGACACCACGCTGGGACTGAACAGGTCCCGGCTGAACGCGATGATTTTGGACTCCACGATCTGCACGGTGTCCGGCCCGAACCAGGTGCCCACGTAGCCGAGGCTGCCGAGCACCCCGAGCAGCAGCGGCGCGAGCGAGAGCGTCTGCCAGAACGCGGCGGCCGCGGACTTGGCGAAGATCGAGTCGTCCCAGGCCTTGACCGCGACCCGCACCACGAGCTTCCCAACGTTCCTGCGGACGCGCCGCAGTCGGATCGTCATCCGTTGACCGAGGGTGAGTTCACGCGCCCCGAGGCCGCCGCTGAGCGACGGAATGTCGGTCCGCGGGGGGTCGCTCGGGAGGGTGTTCTCGTCGGTCATCGTGCCTACAGCATCGCGCACTCGTCGTTCCCGCACCGGACTCCGGGGGCGACGTGTCGTCGGGCAGCGGGTGAACTCCGGCGTGTCGATGGTTGAACATGTGATGCCCATCGCCCATGCCGCGTCGGTTTGGCAACACGCCGAGCCGGGCCAGTAGGGTCGACTGCGTGACTGGGTCGGGTGGCGCCGCTGTGGCGGGACAAGCGGAGACACCGGGCGATTCGGCGAGACCCCACGCGTCGGGCACGCCGAACAGCTCCGGTACATCGAGCGGCGGATCGCTGCGTGCCTGGCAGCGCCGGGCATTGACCAAGTATCTGGCGTCCAAGCCGCGCGACTTCCTCGCGGTGGCCACGCCGGGCGCGGGCAAGACCACCTTCGCGCTGCGGGTGGCCGCCGAGCTGCTCGCCGATCGCACCGTCGACCAGATCACCGTCGTCGCGCCGACCGAACACCTCAAGCACCAGTGGGCTCAGTCCGCGGCCCGCGCCGGGATCCAGCTGGATTCGCGCTTCTCCAACGCGACCGGCGGCACGTCGGGCGATTATCACGGCGTCGTCGTCACCTACGCCCAGGTGGCCTCGCATCCGTCCCGGCATCGGGTGCGGACCGAAAACCGCAGGACCCTGGTGATTCTCGACGAGATCCACCACGCGGGCGACGCGAAGAGCTGGGGTGAGGCGACCGCCGAGGCGTTCGGCGACGCGACGCGGCGCCTCGCGCTCACCGGCACCCCGTTCCGCAGTGACGACAGCCAGATCCCGTTCGTCACCTACGAACCCGACGAGGCGGGCTTCCCGCGTTCGCGCGCCGATCACGCCTACGGCTACTCCGAGGCGCTGGCCGACGGCGTGGTCCGGCCCGTGGTGTTCCTCGCCTACTCCGGCGAGGCGCACTGGCGCGACAGCGCGGGCGACGAGCACACCGCCCGCCTCGGCGAGCCGCTCAACGCCGAACAGACCGCGCGCGCCTGGCGCACCGCGCTCGACCCGGCGGGCGACTGGATCTCTGCCGTGCTGCGCGCCGCCGACATGCGCCTGCGCCAGCTGCGCAGCACCGGCATGCCCGACGCGGGCGGCCTGGTGATCGCCACCGACCAGGAACGCGCCCGCGACTACGCCGAACTCCTGGAACACATCTCGGGCAGCAAGCCCGCGCTGGTGCTGTCGGACGAGCCGACCTCCTCGGACCGGATCGGTCAGTTCGCCGCGAGCAACGAGCCGTGGATGGTCGCGGTGCGCATGGTGTCCGAGGGCGTCGACGTGCCGCGCCTCGCCGTGGGCGTCTACGCGACGAGCGCCTCGACGCCGCTGTACTTCGCGCAGGCCATCGGTCGTTTCGTGCGCGCGCGCAGGCCCGGCGAGACGGCCAGCGTGTTCCTGCCCTCGGTGCCGGTGCTGCTCGACCTGGCCGCGCAGCTGGAGTTGCAGCGCGACCACGTCATCGGCAAGCCGCACCGTGAGAAGGACGGCCTCGACGACGAGCTGCTGATCGACGCGAACAAGCAGCAGGACGAGCCGGGCGAGGAGGAGAAATCCTTCGTCGCACTGGCCGCCGACGCCGAGCTCGACCAGGTGATCTACGACGGATCCTCCTTCGGCACCGCCACTTTCGCCGGCAGCGACGAGGAGGCCGACTACCTCGGCATCCCCGGCCTGCTCGACGCCGACCAGATGCGCGCGCTGCTACGCGAGCGACAGTCCAAGCAGATCGCCGACCGCGGCGAATCGGCCGCCGCCGCACCGGGCCCCCAGGTCGCCAGCGCGGCCGAAAGAGTAGCCACCGCAGACCGATTGGGCGAGCTACGCCGCGAACTCAACAGCCTTGTCGCCATGCACCACCACCGCACCAACAAACCCCACGGTGTCATCCACGGCGAACTACGCCGCGTATGCGGCGGCCCCCCAACAGCTTTGGCCTCAGCGGACCAGCTGGAGGAACGAATCGCGGCCCTGCGCCGGATGTAGCCTGCAGGGTCGAACGTAGGGCCGGATGGAGAGCGCAGGCCGAGCAGCCACCTGGCAACGAGCCGGCGAGGGCGACCGGACGACCCGCGCCGCCGACCTCAGCCGCCGGGACGTCGGCAGCCGAGCTCATCCACCGGAGGACACCATGCGCGCCGTAATCCGCCACCTACTGACCGATACCGACCCCGCGGCCTTCGCACCCGACGACCCCGAGAAGTTCGTGTTTCTGGTCCAAATGCTGGCCGGGCCCTCCGACGGCCCGGGAGAAGAGTCCTTCCAGTTCGAGGTCTGCACACCCGGCTGGCTGCTGGAGCGGACACGACGTGAAGGGCCTGTGAACGGCCGTCACCAGGTGATCGTCGAACACTTCAACTGGTCGGCTTTGGAGATCTACTTCCAACGACTGGTCACCCGATGCTGGGGATCGGACTGGAATGAGGTCGCTACGAAACTCGGCCGATACGGCTATTGGGAGTTCGAGGACTACACACCGCGGCTGGAAACGGACTGAGGCATCTCGACTTACGCACCGAGGCAGACAGTGGCAACTCATGATGTCGTCAGAGGCGGGAGCGCGAACCGGCGCAGGGCGAGCCGAGCGTGGAGCGTCGGCCGGGGCAGGGCGGGTCAGGGGGACGGCCAGGCTGCCAGGGCGCAGTCGATGGACTGTGTCAGCTCTGCCAACGAGGCACCGTCGCGGGCTTGGATCGACAGGCCGTACAAGACCGTGGTGTAGAAGTAGGCGAGCGCGCCGGTGTCGACAGACCCGGGCAGGTCTCCTTCGGTGACACCGCGGTCCAGTCGGCGGCGGATGTCTTCGGTTGTCTCCCTGCGCTTTTCGACGAGAAGGTCGCGGATGCTCTCGCTGCGGGTGGTGTAGGTGGAGCCTGCGAGGACGACCATGCAGCCGTGTGGTTTGTCCTCGACGGTGTAGGCCGTCGCGTTGTCCCGCAGCATCGCCTCGATGGCGGCGCGTGCGGTCGGCTCCTCGCGCAGCGCGCGGGCGGTGTATCCGCCGTATGTCTGCCCGTAGAGTTCGACGGCCTCGCGGAACAGCGCCGCCTTGCCGCCGAACGCCGCGTACAGGCTCGGCGAGTTGATGCCCATCGCGGTGGTGAGGTCGCTCATCGAGGAGCCCTCGTAGCCGTGCTCCCAGAACACCTCCATGGCGCGGTGTAACGCCTCGGTGCGGTCGAAGGCGCGCGGTCGTCCCCGTTCGGCCATGGGCGTTCCTTTCTGTGTCGATCGTTAAATATACCCCTTGACGCCACCGGACCCATGCGCTTAGCTATTTATGTACTGATCGACACAGAAATTGGAGGAAGACCCATGTCGGATCTCACGGGCAAGGTGGCACTGGTGACCGGCGGTAGCCGCGGCATCGGCGCGGCGGTCGCGGTCAAGCTGGCCGCCGACGGCGTGGACGTGGCGATCACCTACCAGAACGCCGAGGTGCAGGCGAAAGCCGTTGTCGCGGAGATCGAGTCGCTCGGCCGCCGCGCGGTGGCGATCCGCGCGGACAGCGCCGACGCCGGCGATGTGGTGCGCGCGGTGAACCAGGCCGCCGACGAACTGGGTCGCCTCGACATCCTGGTGAACAATGCGGGCATCTTCCCGGCGAAGCCGTTCGAGGAGTTCACCGTCGAAGAGGTCGACCGCGCGCTGAACATCCACGCGCGCGCCGCGTTCGTCGGCGCACAGGCCGCGGTGGCGCACATGAGCGACGGCGGCCGCATCATCAGCGTCGGCAGCAACCTGTCCGAGCACGCGCCGTTCGCCGGCCTCTCGCTCTACAACCTCAGCAAGTCGGCGCTGAACGGCTTCACCAAGGCGCTCGCCCGTGAACTCGGCCCGCGGGGGATCACGGTCAACCTGTTGCAGCCGGGCTCGACGGTGACCGACATGAACCCGGTCGACGGCGGCCACTACGACACGCAGGTCGGCCTCACCGCCCTCGGCCGCTTCGCCAAGCCGGAGGACATGGCCGCCATGGTCGCCTTCCTCGCCGGCGAGACCGGCCGCAGCATCACCGGCGCGATCTTCACCGTCGACGGCGGCACCAACGCCTGAGTTCGATCGTCTTCGCCGGCCCGGCGCTCACCGTGTGGATTCCGGATCCTCGGCGGACTCGACCCGTTGGCCGCCTCTCAGCCCGCGAAATACCGCCCCGGCGACACGCCGACAGCTCGACGAAACGCCGCGACATAGGCGCTGGGACTCGCATACCCCACCCGCGTCGCGATGCGAGCGATCGGCAGCCCGGCGGCCAGCAGGGGCAGTGAGGCGGCGAGCCGGATCTGAGTTCGCCACTGCCCGAAGCTGATTCCGGTCTCGGCGAGGAACAGTCGGGCGAGGGTGCGGGGGCTGGCGGCGACGGCGGCCGCGAACTCGGCGAGGGTGCGGTCGTCGGCGGGGTCGGCGGTGAGGGCGTCGGCCACCTGCTCGGCGCGCGGGTCGGTGGGGGAGTGGGCGCCGATGGGGATGACGTCGACCGGTTCGATGAGATCGAAGACCACCGCCTCCGCCCGCTCCCTGGCGGCCGCGGCGGTGTCGGCGGCGCCGAGATGGTCGAACAGTTCGTGCAGCAGCCGGGTGACGCGCATCATCGTCGGCGCGGTGAACCCGATGGGGCAGCGCTCGGGTTCGACGTAGATGCCGCGCATCTCGGCGCCGTCCGCGGTGCCCGTCCGGTGCTGGACGCCGCCGGGGATCCACAGGGCGCGCGTCGGCGGCAGCACCCAGCGGTTCTCGCCGACCTCGACGGCGATGACTCCCCGTGCCGCCCAAGCGATCTGGTGCTGCGGATGCTCGTGGGTCTCGAACCAGTACCCGGCGGGCAGCACGCCCGTGCCGAGCACCATCGCCGTGGCGCCGGGCGGGGCGGGCTGCACCGTGGATTGACCGTTTCGCGACACAATATGTCACCGTAGCTCGTCGCGGTCACGTCCGCCCGCTCGTAGCGTCGTGACCATGGCGATGAACCTCCTCCACCGCGTCCTGTGTCGCTCGTCGATCTGGGAGCGAACCAGCGCGACCCGGATCGTGCCGTGGACGCTGTCCGGCCTCGACCTCGGCGGGACAGCCCTCGAGATCGGACCGGGCTACGGCGCGAACGTGCGCGCGCTCCTCGACCGCACCACCACGCTCACCGGCGTCGAGATCGACCCCGAGCTCGCCGCCCGGTTGCGTACGAAACTCGGTTCGGTGATGACGGTGGTCGAGGGCGACGGCACCGACATGCCTTTCGAGAAAAAGGAATTCGACTCGGTGGTGTGCTTCACCATGCTGCACCACGTGCCGACGCCCGCCCAGCAGGACGCGTTGTTCGCCGAGGCGCTGCGCGTGCTTCGCCCCGGCGGCGTTTTCGCGGGCAGCGACGGCATCGACTCCCGTTTCTTCCGCCTCATCCACCTCGGCGACACCTGCGTCCCCGTCTCACCGGACACCGCCGTGGCCCGGCTGGCTCGCGTCGGCTTCACCGACATCGAGATCGAAACGGGCGCAACCAATTTCCGCTTCCGCGCCCGCCGCCCCGACTGACCGGCGCGATCAGGCCGGGGCGACGTCGAAGTAGTTCGCGGGGTCGAAACTATTGAGGGGTACCCAGCGGGGTGCTTCGACGGGCGCGGGCGAATCCTCTTGTGCGGCTTGGAAATATCCTTGGATCTCCAGTGCCAGGACCGGGTTCTCGTCCACTCGCCGGGCCATGTCGTAGAAGGTGGCCAGCACGTGCACGCAGCGCAGCGTGCGGGCCTTGCAGGAGCAGTCGGTGCCCGCCAGCACGGGGGCGATGGCGATGTTCGCGGCGCCGAGCGCTCGGTGCATATCGTCGGTGAGGACGGCGGTGTCGGGGATGACCTCGCCGATCGCGGTGATCGCGGCACGGGACAGAGGCGCGACCTCCAGGTAGATCACCGAGGCCTCGTTGCCGCGATGGATGGTGGCGCGCACGGTACGGCCCTCGATGGTGGCCTGCACGCCGTTGTTGCGCGCGATGGAGCGGGCGCGCGGCAGCAGCGGCTCAGGACGGGTCTGCCGGATGGGTTCGGCGAGGCGCACCCAGTCCCGGCCCCAGATGGTGTAACCGAAGTCGTTGTAGCCCATCAGTTCGCCCTCCTGTCGCCCGGCCATCCTGCATCGATTCGCGGCGCGACGGAGCTTCTCCGGCGGCGCAGAACCTCGACGAGCTGGTCGTCGTCGAGGCGGGCGAGCGCGGCGATGCCCGCCGAGTCGCCGAGATCCGAGAGCGCGGACTTGCGGTCGTGCATGCGCGCGATGTGCTCCTCGACGGAGGTGGTCGAGGTGAGCGTGGTGACGGTGACCGTGCGGGTCTGGCCGATGCGGTGCGCCCGGTCCGAGGCCTGCGCCTCGACCGCCGGATTCCACCAGCGATCGAAGTGGATGACGTCGGCGGCGCGGGTGAGGGTGAGGCCGGTGCCCGCGGCGCGCAGGCTGAGCACGAGCACGGGCGGTCCGTCCTCGGCCTGGAAGTCGCGCACGATGGCGGCGCGCTCGGCCTGGTTCAGCCCGCCGTGGAAGAACGGCGCGGCGACCCCGAACTGTTCGGCCAGGTGCCGGACCAGCAGGTCACCGGTCTGCCGATACTGCGTGAAAATCAGTGTCGGAGCGTTCGTTTCAAGGTTGTTGGCAAGAATGTCGGTGCACAGGTCGAGCTTGCCGGAGCGGCCTGCGAGCTCGGTGAGGTCGCCGGTGACGAGGCCGGGATGGTTGCAGACCTGCTTGAGCGCGGTGAGCGCCGCGAGCACGCGGCCCTGGCGGTCGATGCCGGTGCCGAAACCGTCGTCGATGGCGCGCTCGAGCAGCTTGTCGTAGAGGTCTTCCTGCTCGGTGGTGAGATCGCACAGCAGGTCGGTCTGGATCTTCGCCGGCAGCGACGCGGCGACCTGGGCCTTCTTCCGGGTGAGGACGACGGGCTCGATGGCGTCGCGCAGCCGCGCGGCCGCCGCCGAGGAGCCCTCCTGGATCGGCCGGACGAACCGCCGCCGGAACTGCGTCTTGTGCCCGAACAGCCTGGGCGTCACCAGATTCAGCAATGCCCACAGCTCGTCGAGGTGGTTCTCCACCGGCGTGCCGGTGAGCGCGACGCGCACCTCGGCGTCGAGGGCCCGCGCGGCCTTGGCGAGCTGCGTCGCCGGATTCTTCAGCGCCTGCGCCTCGTCGAAAACCGCCGTGGTCCAACGCCGTCCGGTGAGGTGCTGCTTGTGCAGCCGCACGGTGGGATAGCCCGCGACGACGACTGTCCCCGCGCCGCAGTCGATCTCGCCGCCTCGCCACACCAGCACGCGCAGGCCGGGCGCGAATCGTTCGATCTCGTGCGCCCAGTTGCCCACCAGCGAGGTGGGGCAGACGACGATCTGCGGACCATCGCTCGCCCGTCCGAGCAGAAAACCGATGGTCTGCACCGTCTTTCCGAGACCCATCTCGTCGGCGAGCACGGCCCCGCCGTGCGCGGCGGCCGTCTCGCGCAACCAGCTCACCCCGCGCACCTGATACGGCCGCAGCTCCGCCTTCAGCACCGAGCGCAACTCCGTTGCCACGGACTGGGTTTCGCACAGCACCCGAATCGCGCGCTCGGCGGGCACGATCGACGTCCCCGCCGCGTTGGGCACCGCGTGCGCCGCGATGGGCAGCTGTTCGGCCGAGCCCGCGTCGGACTCGTCGAGCAGCGTCTTACGCCAGCCGCGCAGGGACGGCGCGGCGTCGGCTGGATCGAGCGTGGCCAAGGCCGCGGGATCGATCACCCTGCAGTCGACCTCCGCGACCTCGATCGCTCCCTCGAACCCGGTCGGCACGGCGAGGGCGAGGGTCTCCCGATCGCCGAGGTCGGCGGGCGCGGGCCCGGTGGCCTGCCCGGTCCATGTCCACAGCGCGAACATGTGTCGATCGGGCAGATAGGTGGCCTGTGTGCTGGGCAGAGCGAACCCCTTCATCGGCGTATGGTGTACGAAGTTAGTAACGTACACAGTACCGAGTTTGTTCCGAGGAGGCCCGTGCCCGACGAATCCGGCGATGAGCAGGCCAGACAGCTGGTGAGCCTGCTGTGGCGGCACGAACTGCCGCCGCGGCCCGGCGGTCGCGGACCGAAGCCCGCGGTCAGCGTGGACGCCGTGGTCAAGGCGGCGGTGGCGCTCGCGGACCGCGACGGCTACGCCAAGGTGTCCATCCGGGCAGTGGCGGCCGAGCTGGGCCTACGCCCGATGAGCCTGTACACCTACGTGCCGAGCAAGGCCGCCCTGACCGCGCTCATGGTCGACGCCGTGGCCGACGAGGACGCGCCGATCGACCAGGCGCTGCCGGTGCGTGAGCGGCTGGCCGCCATCGCCCGCCAGGCTCGCGCCGAGCTGATCGCCCATCCGTGGCTGCTCGAGGTATCCCCGTGGCGGCAGGTGATCGGCCCCGCCCAAATGCGCCGCTACGAGCGGCAGCTGGCGGCCGTCGACGGCATCGGCCTCTCCGATATCGAGATGGACCGGGTGATCGCCGTGGTCTCGGAGCTCGCCACCGGCAACGCGCGTGTCGTGGTGGGCGCACTGCGCGACGGGGAGGCGATGACCGAGGAGCAGTGGTGGGCGGCGCATGGCCCCATGCTCGCCCAGGTCATGGCGTCCAGTTCGTTTCCGGTCGCCATCCGGGTCGGCACGGCGGTCGGCGAGCTCTACCGGGCGCCGGGCGACCCCGAGGGCGCCTTCGAGTACGGCCTCGACCGCCTGCTGGACGGGGTACTGGGGGACTGGAAAGCCTCCGGACACACCGACAGCGGGCGATCCGAGGATCGCCCGCTGCGGTAAACGGTTTTCTGTTGTCGGATGTTGTTGTCTCAGGACGCGAGGAGTTGATCAGAGGGCGGGAGCGGACTCCGTGTCGATCACGGCTTCCAACTCACGCAGTCGATCCATGTGTTCGTTCGCGTGGTGCTGGCAGAAGAGCAACTCGCCACCTGCGGGCAGAACGGCGCGCACTCGTGCTGCCGCCCCGCAGCGGTCGCAACGATCGACCGCGGTCAGTGGGGTGCTAGTCAGGGTTCCTGGCATGACTCCTCCGTCCTGGCTCCCGGTTCACAGACCGTTTGCCTGGTGTGGGGCCCGTGGTCACTCCGCGGGCTCGCTACCGCTACTTCCCAGCAGTGGTATGACTACTCTGTCAGACGTTCGGGACGGGGGCTTTGTTCCCGTGAGTGATTCTGTGTGTTTTCTATAACACGACCAGGGATTTCGCTACGGGCGAACATGCCAGGTCACGCTGAGAACTCTGTGTGGTCACTCGTCGAACAGGCCTATCCAGTTGTCTACCGGGAGATTACCCGTGACCCATGACACTCACACGCTCGTTCACATATGCACTTTGGCCGAGTGGCTTTCCGCTCGGCAAACGGGCGAGTACCGGGCTCCGTCGTTAAACGAGGTGGGATTCATCCACCTGTCCGCGCCGGAACAGGCTCACCTGCCCGCGAACCGGCTCTTCGCCGGCCGTCGTGACCTGGTGCTCCTGCGCCTCGACCCGGCCCGCCTCGGCGCGCCGGTGAAGTGGGAGCCGGGCGTGCCGACCGACCCGGAGTCGATGCTCTTCCCGCACCTGTACGGCCCGCTGCCGACCGGCGCGGTCGTGGCCGTCGAGGAGTTCCAGCCCGGCCCGGACGGCTCGTTCGCGCCGCTGGCCGATTAGCGCTAACGGTCGCGGACCTCGCGCGCCACGATGGCCGCCTGAACCCGTGACCGCACACCGAGTTTCGTCAACACCCGGGACACGTGGGTCTTGACCGTCGTCTCGCCGATGAACAGCCGCCCGGCGATCTGCGCGTTGGACAACCCGTCGCCTAGGCAGTCGAGCACCTCGCGTTCGCGCTCGGTCAGATCGCCGAAACCGCTCGGTTCCGGTTCGGCCGCATCGGTATTCGTCGCGGCGATCGCGGTGATCACGGCCCTGGTCACCTCCGGGGCGAGCACACCCGCACCCGCCGCCACCGTGCGGACGGCGTCGATCAGCGACGGACCCGACGCGGACTTCAGCACGAATCCCGACGCGCCCGCCCGCAATGTCCGGAAGACGTACTCGTCGAGATCGAACGTCGTCAGGATCAGCACCTCGGCCAGCCCGTCGGCGGTGATCCGCTCGGTCGCGGTGATCCCGTCCACGCCGGGCATGCGCACATCCATCAGCACCACGTGCGGCCGCAGCGCCTTGGCCTGCGCGACCGCGACGTCGCCGTCGGCGGCCTCGCCGACCACCTCGATGTCGTCCTCGGCGTCGAGGATCATGCGCAGCCCCGCGCGGATCGCGGCGTGGTCGTCGGCGATCAGCACCCGGATCACGACGCGCCCGCCGTGGCCAGCGGCAGCTCGGCGCGCACTTCCCAGCAGCCGGAATCCGGTCCGGCGCTGAAGTTTCCGCCGAGGGCGGCCGTGCGCTCGCGCATGTTGATCAGGCCGCGGTGTGGGCCGCCGTTCGCGGTGGGCGCCGGCGCGACCGCCGCCATGGGGTTGCGCACCAGCACGCGCAGCTCCCCGTCGCGCGGGCCGACCTCGATCTCGACCCGTTGTCCCGGTGCGTGTTTCATGGCGTTGGTCAAGGCCTCCTGAACGATGCGGTACGCGGCCTGATCGACCGCGCTGGGAAGTTCTGTGCCGCCGAGGTTTTCGCGCACCCGCACGGCGATCCCGGCCGCGCGGGCGGCGTCGACCAGGATGGGTAGCTGGGCCAGTCGGCGCGGCGCGGCCACCTCGTCGGCCGCGGCGCCGTCGCTGCGCAGCAGCCCGATCATGGTGCGCATCTCCTGCAGCGCGCTGACGCTGTTGGTGCGGATCGAGCCCATGATGCCGATCACGGCGGGGTCGGCGTTCTTGCGGGCGAGCACGCCGAGCGCGGCCTCGGACTGGATCGCGATGGCCGAGAGGTGTCCGGCGATCACGTCGTGCAGATCGCGCGCCATGGTGGTGCGCTCGTCGGCGATGGCGGCGCGGCGATCGAGCTCGGCGACGAGGGTGAGCGCCTGCGCGCGGGCGCGTTCGGCCCCGGCGATCTCCTTGTGCGTGCGCACCGAGTTCGCCCACCACAGGGGAGTGGCGATGAACGCGAACACGACGATGAGGGCCAGCGAGACCGCCCGCAGATCGCCCGTGCGAACCAGCGTCAGAATCACGATGAGCCCGGAGAACACCGACCAGACCGCCATGGTGATCCGGGACGTGCGCCTGCTCGAATACAGCACCGCCGCGTAGATGAGGTCGCCGTAGAGGATCCACACCGGCACTGTCGGACCGAGCCGGATATCGATGAGCAGCGGCACCAGCCCGACGATCATGGCCGTCACGGGCATTCGCCTGCGCAACATCGTCAGCAGGCACACCGACCCGAACACGAGCAGCCGCGTCGACATCGGCACGTCCGTGCCCTTGTCGATCAGGGCGTACAGATTCGCGACGTAGAGGCCCGTGCCCGCGACGAAGGAGACCAGCGCGCCCGCGGCGTCGCGCGCCGTACTGGGAACCTCCGACCACCGCCTCACCCCACCATCACAGCACAGCCCTGACCAGGCGCCATCGGCCGAAGTGATGACCACGCGGCCGAGCGAATCGGACATCCGGTTAACCTGGACACCGTGAATGTCGACGTGACTGCCCTCCCCGGGATCGGAGTCCGGAAAGACTTCGAGGTGCGCTCCGGCCGCCGGATCGGCGTGGTCGCGCACCGCGACGGCGACATCGATCTCATCGTGTCCAAGACCGACGATCCCGACGCCTGCGCCGCGCAGATCCCGCTCAGCACCGACGAGGCCGCCGTGCTCGCCAACCTGCTCGGCGCGCCCCAACTGGTCGCGAAGCTGAACGACGAACACAGCGACCTCCCCGGCATCACCACCCGGCAGCTGCCGATCTCCGACGAATCACCCTACGAGGGACGCACTCTCGGCGAGACCGCGATGCGCACCCGGACCAAGGTGTCGATCGTCGCGGTCATGCGCGCCGGCCAGCTGCACCCCTCACCCGGGCCGGACTTCACCTTCACCTCAGGCGATGTGCTCGTCGTCGTCGGTACACCGGACGGCTTGGACGCCGCCGCGAAGATTCTCACGCACGGCTGAAAACAGTGACTGAAACCGCGCTCGCATTGATCGAGCTCGGAGCGATTCTGTTTGCCCTCGGCATGTTCGGGCGGGTGGCGGGTCGCTTCGGGATGTCTCCCATTCCGCTCTACCTGATCGGCGGCCTCGCCTTCGGCCAGGGCGGCTTCATCGAACTCAGCGCCGCCAACGAATTCGGCCATGTGGCAGGCGAAATCGGTGTCGTGCTGCTGTTGCTGCTGCTCGGGCTGGAGTACACCGCACCGGAGCTGATGACCGGGCTGCGCCGCTCCTGGGCGGCCGGCCTGGTCGATATCGTCGCGAACGCGACGCCCGGCGTGATCGTCGCGCTGATCCTGGGCTGGGGCCCGGTCGGCGCGGTCACCATGGGCGGCGTCACCTACATCTCCTCCTCGGGCATCGTCGCCAAGGTGCTCAACGATCTCGGGCGGCTCGGTAACCGCGAGACACCGGTGATCCTGTCCATTCTGGTCTTCGAGGATCTGGCGATGGCGGTGTATCTGCCGATCCTCACCACCATCCTGGCCGGGCTCAGCTTCGCCAGCGGCGCGAAGTCGCTCGCCATCGCGCTCACCGCGATCACCGTCGTGCTGGTGGTCGCGCTGCGCTACGGACGGTACGTCTCGGCCATCGTGGACAGCTCCGACAACGAGGTGTTCCTGCTCAAGCTGCTCGGC
>NZ_BAGH01000271.1 GCF_000308715.1 Nocardia tenerifensis NBRC 101015 | reverse complement strand
TCGATGCCACGGTCGCGGCCCTGCGCTCGGACGACGTCGACTCGGTCCTGGTGGTTTTCGCCCCGCCGGTGCCGCTGCCGATGGCGGGTTTCGCCGACGCCATCCGTGCCGCGGCGGCGCAGGTGCCCGAGGCGGCCAAGCCGATTCTGACCACCTTCGTGGCAGAGCAGGGCATTCCGAATCTGCTGTCGGTGCGCGGCGTGGGCGCGGCCGCGGTGCGCGGGTCGATCCCGTCCTATCCGGACCCGGAGCGCGCCGCGCGGGCGCTGGCCCGGGTGCGGCGGTACGCGGAGTGGCGCACAAAGCCGGCGTCGCAGGTCTCGCGGCCGACGGGGATCGACACCGAACGTGCCAAAGGCCTGGTCGCGCAGTGGATGGCCGAGTCGGGCGGACGTCGGCTCACCGATCTGGAGACCGTCGAACTGCTCGACTGCTACGGCATTTCGGTGGTGGAGTTCCGTGAGGTGCGCAACGCCGACGAGGCGGTCGCCGCGGCCGAGGAGCTCGGCTATCCCGTGGCGGCGAAGGCGACCGGCGAGATGTGGCGTCGCCGACCGGATCTCACGGGCGTGCGGCTGGACCTGTGGCGGCCCGAAGCCGTGCGGCAGGGCTACGCGGACCTGGCTGAGCTGTGCGGCGACCCGGTTCTGCACATTCAGAAGATGGCGACCAAGGGCGTCGGCTGTGTCCTGCGGGTCCAGGACGATCCGTCGTTCGGTTCGGTGATCGAATTCGGTCTCTCCGGACTGATCATCGAGTTGCTCGGCGACCGCGCCTACCGCGCGCTGCCCTTGACCGCGGACGAGGCCACCGCCCTCATCGACGCACCCCGCGCGGCCCCGCTGCTCTCCGGCACCCCGGCGAGCCCCCGCGTCGACAAGGCGGCCCTGGCCGAACTGGCCCAACGCATCTCAGCCCTCTTCGACGACCTACCCCAGATGCGCGAGCTGTCCTTCGATCCGGTGCTCGCTTCCCCGAACTCTGCCGAAATCCTCTACGCCCGAGGCCGAATCGGACCGGAGCCCAGCCGTTTCGACACGGGTCCGCGTCGCTTGGGGTGAGCCGGTCGTGACGATGTGCCCCGGGTCGTTGACCAGACCGACGGATAGGTCAAGACATCGCACGCCTGAAGGCGGCGGCAATCATGCCGTAGGTGCGAGGTGCGAGGTGCGAGGTGCGAGGTGCGAGGTGCGAGGTGCGAGGTGCGAGGTGCGAGGTGCGGGGGTGCGGGGGTACGACGCGCAGGGGTTGCGAGGTGCGAGCCGCGGGAGTGCGAGGTGCGAGGCATGGGAGTGCGGAGTACGGGGGGTACGAGGCGCGAGTCGCGGGGTGCAGGAGTGCGAGGCACGGGAGTGCCCGCTGCGAGGCATGGGAGTGCGGGGT
>NZ_BAGH01000272.1 GCF_000308715.1 Nocardia tenerifensis NBRC 101015 | reverse complement strand
GTACCGCCGCAGTCAGCACGTCGTCCGCGCGTCGCAACGGCCGCATCGCCGCTGCGGGCCCCGATGTGACTCTGGGCTCGGGCATAGTTTGAGGTTTTCGGCGAGCGCTGTGAGTCTGCCGCATGTGTGGGTCCAGGGCCGGATCACTGTGGACCGTGTATTGACCGCGAGGTCGCGGCGGTCGGTTCTCTTCGGCGCGAAGGGGTTTGGAGAAAGCGGGGTACGGCGCGGCTCTTGGTGAGCCGTGCCGCCCCGGTTGGGGAGGACGCCCGCGCCGTGGCTACCGAAGCGTTGCAGGGCATCTGAGTGGATGCCGCCGGGCGTTATGGGCGGGAGCCTAAGCGCTGCAGAGCACTCGAGTGGGATTGGGAGGCTACTGGGCGCTATGGGCGCGAGTGCCTGAGCGTCGCAGAGCAGTCGAGTGGGATGCCAGCGAGCGTTGTGGGCGCTAGCCCTGAGCGTCGCTGGTGGTCGAGTGGATGTCAGTGGGCACTACGGTGCGCGAGGTCCTAAGCGCCGCCGGCAACCGAGTAGAGGTTAGTCGGCGCTGTGAGCACGCAGGCCGAAGCGCCGTGGGGTAGCCGATCGGTGCTGCGGGGTGCGAGCGCCGAAGTGTCGCTGGCAATCGAGTGGAGGTCGGTGGGCGCTGTGAGCACGCAGGCCGAAGCGCCGCAGGGCAGTTGAGTGAGATGCCAGTGGGCGCTACGGCGCGAGGACCTGAGCGCCGCTGGCAATCGGGTGGGCGTCAGTGGGCGCTGTGGGCGCGAGGGCCGAGGGTCTGGAGGAAATCCCAGGCGTCGGAGACGATCTCGTCCAGGTCGTTGTGTTCGGGGTGCCAGCCCAGTTCGGCGGTGGCGCGGGCGCTGGAGGCGATGAGGGTGGCCGGGTCGCCGGGGCGGCGCGGCGCGTCCTGGGCGGTGATGGGTAGGCCGGTGACGCGCTCACAGGCCGAGATCACCTCGCGGACGGAGAAACCGGTGCCGCTGCCGAGGTTGTAGATGCGATGAGTGCCGGCCTCGGAGGTGGACAAGGCCAGCAGGTGGGCCTGGGCGAGGTCGCGAATGTGGATGTAGTCGCGGACCGCGGTGCCGTCGGGAGTCGGCCAGTCGGTGCCGAACACCGAGATCGCCTTGCGATGCCCGAGGGCGACCTGAAGAACGAGAGGGATGAGATGGGTTTCCACCACGCGGTTTTCGCCGAGGCCACCGTAGGCGCCGGCGACATTGAAGTAGCGCAGGCTGGTCGCCGCCAGCCCGTGCGCGATCGAGTAGGAGGTGATGGCGTGATCGATGGCGAGTTTCGAGGCACCGTACGGGTTCGTCGGCCTGGTCGGCGCGTCCTCGGTGATCGGCACCTGCTCCGGCTCGCCATACACGGCCGCGGTGGAGGAGAACACCAGCCGTGGCGTGCCCGCGTGGCGCATGGCCTCCAGCAGCTCGAAGGTCTTAACCACATTGCCGTGCCAGTACTTCTCCGGCTGCTGCACCGACTCGCCGACCAGCGACTGCGCCGCGAAATGCAGGACACCGTCGAAGGATTCGGCCGCCAGCAGCGCGGTCGCCGCCTGCGCGATATCGCCCTCGACGAAGCGGGCCGCGGTCGGCACCCCGTCGGCGTTGCCGGTGGACAGGTCGTCGACGACGACGACCTCATGACCCTTTTCGAGCAGTACTTGCGCGCACACGCCGCCGACGTAGCCGGCGCCACCCGTGACCAGAAGCTTCACGCGTCAGACCAGCTTCACCTGGACGGCGTGCGCCATCTCGTCGGACAGCTCGAAACCGCCGTGGCCCGGCACGGTGATGACCACCGCGCCCGGCTTGTTCTCGACTGTCACGCGCGCGTCGGGCACCACGCCCGCCTCGCGCAGCTGCCCGATGACCTCGGGATCGGTCTGGATGTGCTCGGCCAGCCGGCGCACGACAACCGCGTGCACCTGACCATGTGGCAGATCCGACAGCCGGACCAGGGGTTCCTCGGCGGAGTTCGACGCGACGATGCCCAGCTCGTCCAGGCCGGGGATCGGGTTGCCGTAGGGGGAGGTGGTGGGGTGGTTGAGCACCTCCACGAGGCGCCGCTCGACGTCCTCGCTCATCACGTGCTCCCAGCGGCAGGCCTCCGCGTGCACGTTCTGCCAGTCGAGGCCGATGATGTCGACGAGCAACCGCTCGGCGAGCCGGTGCTTGCGCATGACCGCGACCGCCATGCTGCGGCCCTTCTCGGTCAGTTCGAGATGCCGGTCTCCGGCGACGAGCAGCAACCCGTCGCGCTCCATCCGCGCGACGGTCTGGCTCACCGTCGGGCCGCTCTGCTCGAGGCGCTCGGCGATGCGGGCGCGCAGGGGCACCACGCCCTCCTCCTCGAGGTCGTAGATGGTACGGAGATACATCTCCGTGGTGTCGACCAGATCTTTCACCTGTTACCCCTTCGTCGGCACGAATTCTACCTACGCACACCGACACGACCGTGCGCCGGACGGCGTCGCGCCGCGCGGCACGCGGCAATGCGGGATTCCGGTCGGCGCACGGCGGGTCGCCGCGATCGCACTTGTCTGTATTTCTACTGCATAGCAACGTTCGACGGGGTTCCTACGTTCCCGCGTAGCGTTGCGACCATGGCCACTGCACCGCGCAGCGAACACCCGGCACCGCGCAGCGAAGTATCGACACCGCCGCGCAGCGAAGAATCGACACCGCGCAGCGAGCAACACAGCACCGGAACCGTCGTGTGGACCGACCGGTTTCTCGACTACAGCTGGACTCCGGAGCATCCGATGAAACCGGCGCGCCTGAAGTTCACCATGGCGTTGGCCGAAAGTCTCGGATTACTCGACGGTGTCGAGGTATTGGCACCCGCGGCGGCCGGCCGCACCGACCTGCTGCGCATCCACACCCCCGACTACATCGACGCGGTCGAGCGGGTCACACCGCCGGTCGGCACGCCGGAGTCGCCGCCGTACGGCCTGGGCTCATCGGACAATCCGGTATTTCCGGGCATGCACGAGGCGGCCTCGGTGATCGTGGGCGGCACCCTGGCCGCGGCGCGCGAGATCGCCGAGGGACGCACCCGGCGGGCCGTGAGCATCGGCGGCGGCATGCACCATGCCATGCCGGACTCGGCGGCCGGATTCTGCGTGTACAACGATGCCGCCGTGGCGATCTCCTGGCTGTTGGACCACGGCTTCGACCGGATCGCCTACCTGGACGTCGACGTGCACCACGGCGACGGCGTGCAGCGCGCGTTCTACGCCGACCCCCGGGTGCTCACCGTCTCGCTGCACCAGCACCCGGCCACGCTCTGGCCGAACACCGGCTGGCCGGAGGAGACGGGCGTCGGCGCCGCCGAGGGCACCGCGATCAACCTGGCCATGCTCCCCGGCACCCGAGACGCGCAGTGGCTGCGGGGTTTTCACGCGGTGGTGCCCGGCGCGGTGGCGGCGTTCCGTCCGCAGATCGTGGTGAGCCAGTGTGGAGTGGACACCCATCGTGAGGACCCGCTCGCGGATCTGGAACTCACGGTGGACGGTCAGCGCGCCGCCTTCCGCGCCATGCGCGACCTGGCCGACCGGTACGCCGAGGGACGCTGGCTCGCGGTCGGTGGCGGCGGCTACGGCCTGGTCCGGGTGGTGCCGCGGGCCTGGACCCATCTGCTCGCCACGGCGCTGGACCGCACGATCGCGCCGGAGACCGAGGTTCCGCAGGACTGGATCGATCTGGTCTACGCGCAGGCGCCGCAGGTGAATCCGCCGCGCACCATGGGTGACGACGCCGACATCGCCTACCGCCCGTGGGATGGGCCGGGCGGCACGGGGGAGACTGGGGACGCGCGCCT
Organism: Nocardia tenerifensis NBRC 101015; assembly: GCF_000308715.1. Taxonomy (GTDB): domain Bacteria; phylum Actinomycetota; class Actinomycetes; order Mycobacteriales; family Mycobacteriaceae; genus Nocardia; species Nocardia tenerifensis. The sequence continues at coordinate 1,679 of NZ_BAGH01000272.1, read as the reverse complement.
CGACCGCGCCCAACGCGCCATCGACACGGCCGTGCTGGCCACCCGCCGAGCGACTTTCGGACTGCTCGGCCTCGACCCGGAGGACCCTCGTGACTGACCCCGTAGACACTCCGGACACCCCCGCGGTTCCGCCCCCGCCGCCGCAGCACTGGTTCGCCGACGTGCTCGCCTCCGACGGCGGCGTGGTCCGGCTCCGGCCGATCACCCCGGACGACGCGGACGCGTTGCAGACCTTCCACGCGGCCCTGTCCGACCGCACCAGATATCTGCGCTATTTCGGCCCGTACCCGCGGATTTCGCCGAAGGACCTGTACCGGACCACTCACGTCGACTATCACGACCGGGTCGGGCTGGTGCTGGTGCTCGGGGACGCGATCGTCGCGGTGGGGCGCTACGAACTGCTCGACCGGGTCGGCCGGCGCTCGGCGGAGGTCGCGTTCGTGGTGGCCGACGAGCATCAGGGGCGGGGGCTCGGCTCGATCCTGTTGGAGCACTTGGCCGGAGCCGCCGCCGAGAGCAAGATCGAGGCGTTCGTCGCCGAGGTGCTCGCGGAGAACACCACGATGGTGACGGTCTTCCGGGACGCGGGCTATCAGGTGGAGCGCAGCAGGGACGGCTCGGTGCTGCATCTCGAGTTCGCCATCGACCCGACCGAAGCCCTGCTGTCCGTGCGGGATTCGCGGGAGCGGGCCTCCGAGGCGCGCAGCGTCGGCAACCTGCTCACGCCGCGATCGGTGGCGGTGATCGGGGCGACGCCGAGCGCCGGCCGCGTGGGCGGCGCGGTGCTGAACAACTTGCTGTCGGGTGTTTTTCAGGGCCCGGTGTTCCCGGTGAATCCGAGTCGGCGCTCGGTGCGCGGGGTGCGGGCCTACGCGACGGTGCGCGAGATTCCGGACGAGGTGGATCTGGCGGTGGTCGCGGTGCCGCCGGAGTCGATCGGCTCGGTGCTCGACGACTGTATGGCCAAGGGCGTCAAGGGACTTGTCGTGCTGACCGCCGGGTTCGACACGACCGGCGTCGGCGGCGGGGCGGCCGAACGTGAGCTGGTCGCGGCCGCGCGGGGTCACGGGATGCGGGTGGTGGGGCCGAGCGCGCTCGGCATTGCGAACACCGACCCGGCGGTCGCACTCAACGCGACGCTGGCATCGGTACTGCCCGGCCGTGGGCGGATCGGGTTCTTCTGTCAGTCCGGGCCGTTGGGCGCTGCCATCCTCGGCGAGGCCGCGGCCAGGAATCTCGGCTTGTCGACCTTCGTCTCGGCGGGCGATCGCGCCGACGTGTCCGGCAATGACCTGCTCCAGTATTGGGACACCGACCCCGACACCGATGTGGTCCTGCTGTATCTGGAGAGTTTCGGCAACCCGCGCAAGTTCTCCCGGATCGCGCGCAGGGTGGCCAGGACCAAGCCGATCGTGGCGGTGAGCAGCGGCCGGCACGCGGCCCAACCCGGCGGCGATATGGATCGCTCGATCGTGCGAGACCTGTTCGCGCAGGCGGGAATCGTGCAGGTCGACTCGATCTCGGAGCTGTTCGACTGCGCCGCGTTGCTCGGATATCAGCCACTGCCGAGCGGCTCCCGGTTGGCGGTCGTGGGCAACAGCGCGGCGCTGAACTGGCTCGCCGTCGACGCGGCGCAGAGCGAGGGTCTCGAGGTCGGTGACCCGGTGAACCTAGGCCCG
>NZ_BAGH01000273.1 GCF_000308715.1 Nocardia tenerifensis NBRC 101015 | reverse complement strand
GAGGCCGTGTGCCGAGACCTCGAGTGCCGAGACCTCGAGTGCCGAGAGGCCGTGTGCCGAGACCCCGTGTGCCGAGACACTGAGTGCCGAGACCCCGCGTGCCGAGAGGCCGTGTGCCGAGTTCCCGAGTGTCGAGGCTCAGGAGCGGGTTCAGACCTCCACGGACTGGTCGGCGACCACTCGGCCGCCGAGGCGGACCCAGCCGTCGGAGTCCCACTCGGTGAACAGCTGCGACCCCTCGCCCTGGGTGATCACCAGGCCGCGGCGCAGCAGGGCGGTGATGGCGACGGCCGCGGCGCCGGTGGCCTCGTCCTCGGCGATGCCGAAGGTGGGGGCGAACATTCGCGAGCGCAGAGCTCCGCGGTTCTCGTCGGTCCAGGCCCAGAAGTAGTGCGGGCCGCCGGTGAAGTCGTCGGGGCGCAGGTTCGTCAGCTCGTCGAGGTCCGCGAGCTGATGGAAGGTGAAGTCCGGGGCCCACTCACCGCGCGCGGTGATCCAGGTGAGACCCTCGGCCAGCTCGACGGCCACCGGCCCTGCGGGAACGGTGAGTTGCCGTACCGGCTTACCCTGCTCGGCGAACCACCACGCGGTGCCCACCGACGGATGCCCGGCGAACGGCAGTTCGACGGCGGGAGTGTAGATCCGCACGCGCGCGATCTCGTCCACCGGCTCCTCGACCACGACGGTCTCGCTGTACCCCGCCTTCGCCGCGAGGGCCTGCCGATCGGCTTCGGGCACGTCCTCGGCGCGCGCGAGCCCGAGCTCGTTGCCGAATCGCCCGGCGGAATCGGTGAAAACCCGCACCACGTCAACCTGTATACCCATGGTTACCGAGCCTACTAGCCGGTGCCGACAGCGAATCGAGGCACGGCCCCGCGCCGCGCGTTCGCCGATGCGTCGTCGCTGATCACCGGGGTACGACAAAGGCCGTCGACGATCCGTTGGACGGACCGTCGACGGCCTGGTGCCGAAATTCGCTCAGACCGCCGCGGCGGCAAGCGTTTCCGTCGACTGCACGGCCTGGCCGACGCCGGCCACGATCGCGGCCGCGCGCAGCGCCTCGAAGATCACCTCACGCGACACGCCCGCCTCGCGCAGCGTGTGCTCGTGGGCCTCCAGGCAGTGCCCGCAACCGTTGATCGAGGAGACCGCGAACGACCACAGCTCGAAGTCGGCCTTCTCGACGCCCGGGGTGCCGATGATCTGCATGCGCAGACCGGCCCGCAGATCGTCGTAGCGCCCGCCCAGGAACGCTTTGCCACGGTAGAACACATTGTTCATGCCCATGATCGACGCGGCGCCGAGCGCGGCGTTGTACGCCTCCTCGGACAGCACGTCGGCCGCTTCCTCCGCGATCTCGCGCAGCGTGGTCGCCGAGCGGGTCGCGGCCGCCGTCGCCAGCAGGGTGCCCCACAGCTGCTGCTCGTTCAGCACCGTGGTGCGCGCCAGCGATGACAGATTGAGCTTGAGGTCCTTGGCGTACTCGGGGAGGGAGTTCTTCAGGTTCTCAATGCTCATGCGTTTCTATCCTCGGATCCATCCCCGCTCGCGCGGGGAACAGTGAAATGGGTGTGGAACATGTACTGGCGCGGTGGTTTTCCGACTCAGACGCTCGCGGCGAGCAGCTCGCCGGCGTTGATCGTCGGGTCGCCCTTCTTCCAGTTGCAGGCGCACAGCTCGTCGGACTGCAGGGCGTCGAGCACACGCAGCACCTCGTCGACGTTGCGGCCGACCGAGCCCGCGGTGACGGAGACGAACTGGATCTCGTTGTTCGGGTCGATGATGAACGTCGCGCGGTCGGCGACCCCGTCGGCGTTGAGAACGCCGGTGGCCGAGGCCAATTCGCGCTTGAGGTCCGACAGCATCGGGAACGGAAGGGTCTTCAGATCCTCGTGCTGGGCCCGCCACTGGAAGTGCACGAACTCGTTGTCGACCGAGGCGCCGAGCACCTGCGCGTCGCGGTCGGCGAATTCGTCGTTGAGCTTGCCGAAGGCCGCGATCTCCGTGGGGCACACGAAGGTGAAGTCCTTCGGCCAGAAGAACACGATCCGCCACTTGCCCGCGTGATCGTCGCTGGTGATCTGGGTGAAGTAATCGTCAGGCTGCTGAGCGTCGACCTTGGACAGATCACCACCGATGACGGCGGTGAGGTTGTATGCCGGGAACTGGTCGCCGATGGTCAGCAAGGCCATGCCTAATCTCCTCGTTCTGGTGGGTTTGCTAGCGCTGTGCGGAAAGCGGAAAAGCTCCCTTTCGATCTTGCCGGAAGGGCTGGTGAAAGGTAAAGGTGATCAGTCGCACTACACTGATAGCCGTGACCGATCAGACTTATCAGCCGACCCTGTCACAGCTGCGTGCGTTCGTGGCGGTCGCGGAATACCGCCACTTCGGCACGGCCGCAGCGCGGCTCAGTGTGAGCCAGCCCACGCTATCGCAGGCGCTCGCGGCCCTCGAACACGGGCTCGGACTGCAACTGATCGAGCGCAGCACGCGGCGGGTGCTCGTCACCGCCGCGGGAATGCGGTTGCTGCCCAAGGCGGTGGCGACGCTCGAGGCGGCGGATCGTTTCGTGGCTTCGGCGACCGGTGACGGTCTCGGGGGCGCGCTGCGGATGGGCATCATCCCGACGGTAGCTCCGTATGTGCTGCCGGGGCTCCTGCCCGAGTTGCGGAAGAAGTTGCCCGCGCTGCACCCGCAGGTGGTCGAGGATCAAACCGCGCGGCTGCTCGAGGGGCTGCGTACCGGGGTGCTGGACGTCGCGCTGCTCGCGTTGCCGACCGAGGTGCCCGGCTTGGTGGAGATTCCGTTGTACACCGAGGAATTCGTGCTGGTGACCCCGCGCGGCCACGAGCTGGCGGGCCGCACCGACCTGGCTCCTTCCGTGCTCGACTCGCTGCCGCTGCTGCTGCTCGACGAGGGCCACTGCCTGCGCGACCAAGCCCTGGACCTGTGCCGCTCCGCGGAGATCCATCCCGCGGCGGTCGGTGACACCCGCGCCGCCTCCCTGTCGACCGTAGTGCAGTGTGTCGCAGGAGGTCTCGGCGTCACGCTCATTCCCGAGATGGCGGTCGCGTCCGAAACCGCCCGGGGCACATTGGATACCGCGCATTTCGCCGCCCCGGCCCCCGGCCGCACCATTGGCTTGGCTTATCGCACGTCGACCGCCCGCGCGGAGGACTACGAGTACCTCGCCGCGATTATCCGGACCCAGCGCCCGATGTGAGAAATGTTCGGTGCCAGTCTGTTTGGTGCCACTGCCCATGCGCGAGCATTCTGTCAGTGTCGAGTATCGGCATCGGGGATCTGACAGGAGCGCCATGAGAAGGGGTCGACGTCGGGTTGGCAGAGCCATTGTTGTTCGCTTACCGGCACTGCAATTGCGGAGGTTGGAGGTTCTGATCGGCCGCGTATGCCCACACGATCCCGCCGAGCGCGGCGGCGATCCCCGGTCGCGCGTCCACCACTCCGTTCCTGCCGACCATCGCCCCGGCTGGCGGGTGTCCGCGGTCTTCGATCGCCCGCATTCGCCCTCGCCGCCGACTCCCGGCCGGTCAGGCACGTGGCGTCCGGCGCGTGCGGGGGTCCGAGCATCAGCACTGCTTGGAGCTGGATCGGATAGGAGCTGTGAATGAGCCAGCTGTCGCTGACGGGCAGGCGATGGAATGAAGTTGCCGGGCAAGGGCATTCGTTGTTCGCCTACGGCACACTGCAATTCCCGGAGGTACTGGAGGTCTTGATCGACCGCGTACCTTCGCTGACCCCCACCGCCGCTCCAGGCTGGCGGGTAGCCGCACTCACCGACCGCCTCTACCCGGGCCTCGTCGCCGCCCCGTCCAGTGTGGCCCACGGCGTCGTACTCGATGATCTCACCGCGTCCGAGTGGGCAATCCTCGACACTTTCGAAGACGACGAATACGACCTCCGCACAATCTCTGTGCTCGATCCACCGAGGACCGCGTTGACCTACGTCTGGACCGACGTTGTCGGGCAGGCGCTTTGGCATCCTGAGGTCTTCATCGAGAACCATCTTCCAGCCTTCCTCGCGCGTACTCGGACATGGCGGACAACCCTGCGCTGGCAGTCCGCGATGGCGAGCCTGCCGCTATAGGTGCGGGCCGATGGCCAGCACGGTGATGATGGAGATCGGTTCACCAGCGCGTTCGATATCGGGGCCGTACATCCAGTAGACGCGCCAGGCGCCAGGCGTGTGGTTCTCGATGTAGGAGTCCCAGATCTTCTCCTTCTCCAGGCCCGGGAAGTTCTGGTAGCGATGGGAGTTCAGGCCGGGATACAGCGGATCTGTTTGCAGCAGACCGAGGGCCTTGCGGACCTTCCTGAGTTTCGTTGCCGTGTTGGGTCTTTGGGTCAGGGAGTGCAGCGCGTCGGCTGCGGCGGGGGCGAAGCGCAGTTCGTACGCCACCGGTCAGGCCTTGTCCTCGGGATCGTCGGCGAATCGCGCGAAGTCGCCGAGGTCCACCGTGTTGCCGGCCTCGGCGGCGTCGACGCCCTGGCGGATCTGCTCGGCCAGGCGTGGGTTTTCCCACACCATCATTTCGCGTTCCAGAATCGAGACCACCGGCACCAAAATCACCACCCCGTCGCTGTCGATGCGTATCTGATATCGGCGGCCGGGACGCGCGCCCGCGCGCCCCAATGCGACGCGCCCTCGGGAGTCGGCCTCGCTCTCTCCCACGATGTCGAAGCGGCTCAGGTCCACACCGGACAATGCCATCGCATCTACCTCCGTACCCATCTTGTCACCAATGCACCAGGTGGGCAATGCCCACTTCGATGATCGCATAGATAGTCCAAGACGACCGGCACTACGCGAGGCTCCGCCGACGAAAGCTCAAGACATGCCCTGCGAAACACACCGGCTCCCAAGCCGAAATCGCTTGGGAGCCGGTGAGTTCGCCAGAGCTACACCCGCAGGGAGTACGGCTCGATCGCGCCGCGCTCGAGGGCACGCGCGTCGACGGTCTCCGGGCGGTAGGGCAGCTTGTCCAGGCGGTCGGTCATGCGCTGGACCGGATCGTCGATCCGCTCGTTCATCCCGAACAGGAACGTCCACTCGTGCTCGTCGCTGCCGTACTGCACCACCGTGTCGAACTGCTCGTGGAAGCGGTTCCAGGAACGCTTCAACGTCTCGTTGCGCCACATGGTCGCACAGCCCGCCTGGGCGCTCAGCACGCCGCCGGGGGCGAGCAGGGCGCGACATCGGGACAGGAACTCCGACTCGTAGAGGCGGTTGTGCTGCGCGTCTTCGACCCGCTCGTCGGGCAGGTCGATCACGATGACGTCGTAGCGGGTGCCCGCCTCGGCGGCCTGGGCCAGGAAGTCCCAGCCGTCGGCGTAGTGCACCTTGATCGGGCCCTCGCCCTTGACGGCGGCGGTCAGCTCGTCGCTGGTGTAGCCGTAGGGCAGATGCTCGGCGCACAGTTCGACCTCGAGCTGATCGATGTCGACGTGGTCCACCAGCGACGCGCCGGCCGCGACCGACATCTGACTGGCCACGCCCTCACCGGAGCCGATGATGAGCACCTTGTCCACCGTCTCGGCCAGCGCGAAGGCGGGGACCATCATGGCCTCGTGGTAGGTCACCTGGGAGAACTCCGTGGACTGGCGATCGTCGTCGGAGAACAGGCTGATGCCCTGCTCGGTGCGCGCGATCACCATGTGCTGGAACGGAGTATTGGTGTCCACGATGACCTCGTGCAGGTCCCAGATGCGGGTCAGGCCCGCGCCGACCGGCTCCTCGATCCGCTGCGAGCCGTGCCCGCGGCGGATGACCTGCATGCGAACATCCTTGGGCGACAGTCTATCTCGTAGGAGTTCGACGGCCTTCGACGCACCGGCGCCGATACTGCCGCAGGTGAAGACGTCGACAAAGATGTCGCCGGACTCCGGATAAGTGTGAATCGAGGCGTGAGACTCCGACAACAGCGCGAGGACAGTCACCCCCTGCGGATCGAACTTCTTGTGTACGACATCGCAGATGGTGACGCCCGCCGCGGTCAAAGAATCACGCAACGCCGATTCGAGTTGTTCGAGGTCGTCGCAGAGGGCCGCGTCGACACCACCGAACTCGGCCAGCACGTGCCAGCCGGTGAAATCCGCCGTCATGGCAAACTCACTCTCGCTCAGCGCCCGAGACGTGAACGGTCAGGGGCGGAAAACCATTGAAGGACACCGACGAATAGCTCGCGGTATAGGCACCGGTGTCGAGGATCTGGATGCGATCACCGGCTCGCAACGTGGTCGGTAAAAGGACTCGCGTGCGTTGATACAGTACATCGTCTCCGTCGCAGGTCGGACCAGCCACCACCGCCTCGTCGACGGGGTCGCCGTCCCGATCCGTGACGAATCGGTACGCGATGTACTCGTTCTCGGTCTCGGCCATTCCGTTGTACCGGCCGATGTCGAGATACACCCAGCGCCGGGCGTCCGGCGCGATGCGCACGCCGACAACCTCGGCGTGGATGATGCCCGCGGAACCGACCAGCGCGCGGCCGGGCTCGACCACCAATTCGGCGGTCTCGGGCAGGAATTCGGTGACGGCGGCGTCGATCACCGCCGCGATCTCGGCCACGCCGGGCGCGGGATCGGCGTACGCGATCGGCAGACCGCCGCCGATGTTCACCGACCGGATGTGAATATCCTTGTCGGCCAACGCTTCCGTGATGCGCCCCGCCTGTTCGATGCCGATCCGCCACGCGTTCGGGTCCAGCTGCTGGGACCCGACGTGGAAGTACGGCCCTCCGACGATCAACCCCAGATCGCGGGCCCGCACCAGCAGCCGGAACGCCTCGCCCGGCGTGCAGCCGAACTTGGTGCCGAACGGGGTGCGCGACTCGGGCGCCGAAGCCAGGAAGCGGCATTCGACCTCCGAGCCCGGCGCGTGCTCCACTATGCGCAGCAGGTCGTCCTCGGTGTCGAAGGCGAACCGGCGCACGCCGAGCGCGTACGCGCGGGCGATGTCGGCGGCCTTCTTGATCGGATTGCCGTAGCAGAGCGTGTCCGGCTCGACGCCGAGCGCGAGGCACAGCTCGATCTCGCCGATGCTGGCGACGTCGAACTCGGCGCCCTCCTCGTCGAGGGCTCGGATGAGCTCCGGCACCGGACTTGCCTTGACCGCGAAGCGAATCCTCGCCGCGGGCATGGCGGCGTGGAGCGCGTGGAAATTCGCACGCACTCGCTCGGGGTAGATGACAAGGAACGGTGATTCGGGCGCCCGGGGATGGCAGGAGGCGGAGCCGACGGGGTGGGTAAGCATAGTTGATCTTTCGCTTGGCAGCAGCGGGAAGAGTATCAGCGGCCCATACCCAGAAACGAATCCGTCAAACCTGGCGAACTCCGCCCTCGGGCGAAGCCTCCGCAAACGGGCACGAAGTAGCCGTTGACCTGTATGGATTCCGTCGAAATTGGGGGAAGGGCGGCGGTGCGGTCAGCCCGCGGACACCGTGATCTCGTCGAAGACGACCTCACCCGCGGCGTCGGACTCGGCCAGGTCCACCACGCCGACGATCGACCAGCCGTGGTCGCCCGCCGGGTCGTCGAGGACCTGACGCACCTGCCAGAAACCGGGTCTTCGTTCGATCTGGAACAGCTGCGGTCCGCGCGCGTCCTGGCCGATGCCGATGCTCTCGTACTCGGCGAAGTAGGGGGCCAGCTCGGTCTCCCAGTCGGGCCCGGTGCCCAGCTCGGCCAGCAGATCCCAGCGCCGCAGCGCGGCCAGCTCGACCCGGCGGAACATGGCGTTGCGGATCATCACCCGGAACGCGCGCTCGTTGGCGGAGATGGGACGCACCGTCTCGGCGCCGAAGGCGAGCTGGTCGGCGTCGATCTCCGCGCCGGGGTTGGTGAGCTGCTCCCACTCGTCGAGCAGGCTCGAGTCGACCTGGCGGATCAGCTCGCCCAGCCACTCGGTGATGTCGTCGAGCTCCTCGGTGCGCGCGCTGTCGGGCACCGTGCGGCGCAGGGCGCGATAGGCGTCGGCGAGGTAGCGCAGCACCACGCCCTCCGAGCGAGCCAGCTCGTAGAACGAGATCAGCTCGGCGAAGGTCATCGACCGCTCGATCATGTCGCGCACCACCGACTTCGGCGACGGCGCGAACTCCGACACCCACGGGTGGCCTGCGCGGTAGGTCTCGAACGCGGGCTCGATCAGCTCGGCCAGCGGCTTGGGCCAGGTGACCTCCTCGAGCAGCTCCATCCGCTCGTCGTAGTCGATGCCGTCGGCCTTCATCTCGTTGATCGCCACACCGCGCGCCTTGTGCTGCTGAGCCATCAGCAGCTGGCGCGGATCCTCTAGCGTCGATTCGATGAGAGACACCACATCGAGGGTATAGCCGGGCGCGTCTTTGTCGAGGAGGTCGAAGGCGGCCAGGGCGAACGGTGACAACGGCTGGTCGAGCGCGAAGTCGCGCTGCAGGTCGACGGTGAGGCGGGCGCGGCGGCCCTGCGCGTCGGGTTCGTCGAGCTGCTGAACCACCCCGGCGTCGCGCAGCGCGCGGTAGAGGCGGATGGCGCGCAGGATGTGCCTGCGCTGGGCGGGGCGTGGCTCGTGGTTGTCCTCGAGCAGGTGGCGCATCGCGTCGAAGCAGTTGCCCGGCCGCGCGATTACGTTGAGCAGCATGGAGTTCGTCACGGTGAAGCGCGACACCATCGGCTCCGGCTGGGCCGCGACGAGGCGGTCGAAGGTCTCCTCGCTCCACGAGACGAAACCCTCGGGAGGCTTGCGCCGCACCACCTTTCGCTGCTTCTTCGGGTCGTCGCCCGCCTTGGCGAGCAGGCGGGTGTTTTCCACCTCGTGCTCGGGGGCCTGCACGACGACGGTGCCCATGGTGTCGTAGCCCGCGCGGCCCGCCCGGCCCGCGATCTGGTGGAACTCACGGGCTTTCAGCCTGCGGGTGCGCACGCCGTCGTACTTGGTCAGGCCGGTGAGCAGGACGGTGCGGATGGGGACGTTGATGCCGACGCCGAGGGTGTCGGTGCCGCAGACGACCTTCAGCAAACCCTCCTGCGCGAGGCGCTCCACGAGGCGGCGGTACTTCGGCAGCATGCCCGCGTGGTGCACGCCGATGCCGTGGCGGATCAGCCGCGACAGCGTCTTGCCGAAGCCGGAGGCGAAGCGGAAACCGCCCAACGCCGCGGCGATCGCGTCCTTTTCGGCGCGGGTGGCGAAATTCACGCTCGTCAGCGCCTGGGCGCGTTCGAGCGCGGCGGCCTGGGTGAAGTGCACCACGTAGACCGGGGCCTGATGGGTGGTGACGAGCTCTTCCAGAGTCTCGGTGATGGGGGTGCGCGCGTAGGAAAAGGTCAGCGGCACCGGGCGTTCGGTGCCCGCGACGATCGCCGACGGACGCCCGGTGCGGCGTTCCATGTCCTTGGCGAAGAAGTCGACCTCGCCGAGCGTCGCCGACATGAGCAGGAACTGGGCGCGGGGGAGCTCCAGCAGCGGAACCTGCCAGGCCCAGCCGCGATCCGGGTCGGCGTAGAAGTGGAACTCGTCCATCACGACCTGGCCGACGTCGGCGGCCGCGCCCTCGCGCAGGGCCAGGTTGGCCAGGATCTCGGCGGTGGCGCAGATGATCGGCGCGTCCGGGTTGACCGCGGCGTCGCCGGTGACCATGCCGACGCGTTCGGCGCCGAACACCTCGCACAGCGCGAAGAACTTCTCGCTCACCAGCGCTTTGATCGGGGCGGTGTAGTAGGTGCGTTTGCCCTGGGTGAGCGCGAAGAGGTGGGCGCCGACGGCGACGAGGGACTTACCGGAACCCGTCGGCGTCGCGAGGATGACATTGGATCCCGACGCCAACTCCAGCAGCGCCTCGTCCTGCGCCGGATACAGCGGGGTGCCCTGCTCGGCCGCCCAAACCCCGAAGGACTCGTACAGCGCGTCGGCGTCGGTGCCCGGTATCTCCAGCAGCTCGGTCAGATCCACTCCGCACACCCTACGGGCTGGCGCCCGCGAGCTTGTTACCGCTGCTGGCCCGTCCCCGGACCGGTGTCGCCCTCGTAGCCGCCCTGCTCGGCGAGGAAGCGCTCGAACTCGGCGCCGAGCTCCTCACCGCTGGGCAGCTCGCCGTCGGCGACGATGAAGTTGTCGTACTGGCGTTCCAGCGCGTGCACGACCGTCTCCACCTCGGTGTTTCCGGCGATCTGCGCGTTGACCTGTTCGCGGACCCTGGCCGCGGCCTCGCCGAGCGCGGCGAGCGGAAGGTCCAGGCCCGCGTTCTCGGACACGTTCTCCAGCAGGGTCTGCGCGGCCTCCGGGTAATCGGTCTGTGCCAGGTAGTGCGGCACGTGCACCGAAAAGCCGACCGACTCGTGACCGTGCTGGGCCATCCGGTACTCCAGCAGTGATGAGGCGCTGCCGGGCACCTGGAGCTCGCCGGGCCAGCGCTGATGCTCGGTGATGAGGTCGCGATCGGAGGAATGCGCGGTCACTCCGAGCGGACGGGTGTGCGGGATCGCCATCGGAATGGCGCTGAGGCCGATGCTGCGGCGCACGCCGAGCTGCTCGGCGAGCAGGCGCACTGCGGTGGTGAACTTCTCCCAGCGCAGGTCCGGTTCGATGCCGGCCAGCAGCAGGAACGGGGTGCCCGCCGTGTCGCGCAGTGCCCAGAGGTTGAGCTCGGGCTCGGCATAGTCGGAGAAGTGATCGGTCTTGAACGTCATCAGCGGGCGGCGCGAGCGGTAATCGAGCAGTTCGTCGACGTCGAACGAGGCGACAAGCTCGCTCTCCAGGCTCTCGCGCAGGTGCGTCGTGGCAAGGCGCACCGCGTGCCCGGCATCGGTGAAGCCCTCCAGTCCGTGCACGAGGACGGGGCCCTCGCCGTCGTCGGACGACAGCTGCGGAGCGGGAAACTCCAGTTCGTACATTCGCGACTCGTGGTCCATCGCGTGCTCCTTCCTGCGCGGATCCTCCAGCTCGGTATTGCCGCGTCGTCGACACCGAAATCGTTCGAGACGAGCGATGTCCGACACAGGCAGCGTCCGAGACGTCGGGACCATGTCCATTGTCCCCCATGCCGGTGACGGTCACCGCGCACGGTCGGACACCGACCCATACGACGGGGCAACAGCGTTCGCGCCCCGCGCATTCCCGGTGCGGCGGCGTGGCATCGCGGGCGGGCACGGGGAGTTTGGCACAGTGGGGTGGGTGACTGTGGCGGATTCGGCGCGCAAGGGGGCGGGCATCGCCGTGTCCGCGGCGTGTGCGGCGTTGCTCGCCGGCTGCGGGTCGACGGTCGCCGGGCATCCGGTCGCGCGGGAACAGACCGCGGTGACGCGGCACGTGGACGCCGCCTTGTCGACGTTGCTGGTGGATCCCGCGCGGTTTCCGGCGGGGTATCCGGCGGTGGTGTTGCCGGCGGAGGCGGCGACTCAGGCGGCGGGGGATCTGACCGGGGTCGGGCGAGGTGCGCGGGTGGAGCCGGGCGAGTGCGCGCCGTCGCCACAACTGGTCGGGCCGGACAAGACGGAGGTCGCCGTCGGCACCGACGAGGCGACGCGGGCGACCCTCACGCTGGAGTTGACCCGGACGGAGGAGCCGCTCGCGCGGCTGCGCGGTGTGCTGAGACGGTGCGAGTCGGTGCGGGTGAGCAAGGGCGGGGCGATGACGACGGTGACGACCGAACTCGTCTCGCCGCCGTCGTCGGACGAGGCGGAGGACGCGTTGGCGTTTCGGCGGACCGTGACGCCGGATGTCGGTGGGGCGGGGTTGACGCAGACGACGTGGACGTCGGCCGGGCAGGTGGGGGATGTGCGAATCCTGGTGACGTATATGACGTTTTCCGGTGGGGAGCCGGATATGGACGCGGTGGACGAGTTGTTCGAGGCGGCGGTGCGGCGGGTCGCCGCTGGAGGTAGGTAGGAGCCTTCTGCGGTCACCGCCTTCAACACCTTGATTCGCCGCACACGCTTTCGCATGCGATTCGGTCGAGGGTCGCGGGCCGGCTTTCTCCACAGCGCGGCAGTATCCCCAAGGCTGCTGTATCGCCAGGTCAGCGCGGTGGGACCGGCCGAGGGAGCGGGCAGTCTCGACGCCATGACCACTCCCTCGAACCCCCACTCCGCCGGTCGTGTTCGCGCACAGGCCGATTCCGCGCTTGAAGGCACCGACTCCGCTCGGGACGAAATCTTGTGCGCCCGTCCGGCATTGCCCAACGGTGAACGCAGTTCCCGGGCGCCGGTGAGTCTCTCCGCCGCGTTGCGATCGTGTCAGTTTCTGCGGAACGGGGAGCGTGCGCGGGGCGGCCATCTGGCGCGCTCGGCCGCCGGCGAGGTGCGGGCCGACGGTGCCGCACGGGCTGAGGATGCCGTCGATGCCAGGCCGGCTGACGGTGCTGTGACACCGGGCGACACGGTGCGTACCGTGCGGCTGGAAGACGCCGCGCGATCGAAAGATACAGTGCGGCCGGAAGACATCGTGCGGCCGGAAGACTCGGGGCGCCTGAAAGATATCGTGCCAGTTGATGTTTCGATGCTGACCGGTGATCTCGGAACGGTGGAGGATGCGGCGCGATGGCGCGACACCGGGACTCCCGCGGACACCGACCGGTGTGGCGGCATCGATCTCAGCGCAGACACCGATCGGATCGGGGATTCTCGAAGCACAAGTTTCAGCGGTCTGGCCGAGTACTCCGAATTTCGGGCGGACGATCGGGAACGCACCCTTGTCTGTGCCGATCAGGCACCGCCGTTCGACGCCGACGAGCCGGATAGCGCTGTGTACGTGGAGGAACCGGGTGAGGTGATCGCGGCGCTGCCCGCGATGATCGGGTTCCCGCCGGAGCGGTCGCTGGTCGTGCTGGTGCTGCGGTCGACGCCGGCGCGCGGTGACGGGGCGATCATCGACGCGGTGGTGCGGTTCGACCTGGACCAGGACGGTGGGCGGCGCAGGCTTCGAGCGGGCATGGTGGCGCAGTGCATCCTGCAGATCTGCGCGCACGACGACGTGGCCGAGGTGCTCGCGATCGTGGTCGACGATCGGGCCGTGGAACCTTCGGCGCGGCGCTCGGAGCTCGGGGAGCGGTGCGGCAGTGGACGATTTGAGGTGCTGATCGACGCGTTGGACCGGCGGCTCGCCGCGCAGGACATCCTGCTCGCCGGGGCGTGGGCGGTGTGCGCGATCGAGCCGGAGCAGAGCTGGTGGAGCCTGGTCGGCCCGGATCGTCGCGGAGCGCTGCCCGATCCGGCCACGTCCGCGGTGGCGCTGTCGCACGTTCTCGACGGTCGGCAGATTCGTGCGTCCCGCGCGGAGCTGACGGCACTGGTCGAGGTGGACGTCGAGCTGCGCGATCAGGTGGCGGCGGTGCTCGACAGCGCGCTGTCGATCGCCCGTGACCGTTATGCGCGGGCGGTGCGGCGCGGTGACCCGAGCGACTACAGCAGGCACGCCCTCGACTACGTGCTCTGGCAGATCGCGAACACCGAGTCCGGCGTGGAACTCATGGTGCCCGAACTCGCGGAACTGGCTGCCTCCCTGCGTGATCGGGCCGTGCGCGATGCCATGTTCGCCCTCGCCGTCGGCGATCACGCCGTCGCGGCCGAGGGCATGTGGGCCGCCCTGACCCGCGCCCTGACCGGCCGCGACCGCGCCGAGGCCGCCGCTCTGCTCGGCTACAGCGCCTACGTCCGCGGCGACGGCCCTCTCGCCGGCATCGCCCTCGAAGCCGCCCTGGACGCCGACCCCGACCACCCCATGGCCACCCTGCTCGAAGCATCCCTCATGATCGGCATGCGCCCCGACCAACTCCGCCGCCTCGCCCGCACCGGCTACGACACCGCCGCAGACCTCGGCGTCGATTTGACCTCAGCCCTCCCCTGAACCCAGCAAGCAGGATTGGCCGGCGGCGTGTGCGGACCGGCCCGAATTCACCACGGTCCGCACACCGTCGCAGGGGCTACGACACCGTTGCGGGTGTCCGTGTGGACCTGGCCTCGGCCATCCGCTGAAGTTC
>NZ_BAGH01000274.1 GCF_000308715.1 Nocardia tenerifensis NBRC 101015 | reverse complement strand
TGGTCGGCCAGTTGGGTTTTCAGCGTCGCGAGGTTCTTGTCGCGCGCGAGCACGCGCCCCTTCGCGTCGACGGCCGCGAAGGTCATCCGCAGATGGTCCGGCAGCGCGGCGACGTCGAGATCGGACGGATCGACCGTGATCGAACCCAGACGCGACAGTTCCCGCGCCAGCCCGATCCGCAGCGGCTCCGCGCGCGGGGTGAGCGCGGCCAGAGCCGCCGCCGCGAAGTCGGGGGCCGGAACGACGCTGCGCCGCAACGCCTTCGGCAAGGTCTTGATCAAGGCCGCGGCGAGCTCCTCGCGCATGCCGGGCACCAGCCAGTCGAAGCCCACGGCCCGCACATGGGCCAGCTGCTCGACCGGGATGCGGACGGTGACGCCGTCCTCCTCGTTGCCGGGCTCGAATTGGTAGGTGAGCGGGAAGCTCAGCTCGCCTTGGCGCCAGGCATCGGGGAAGGCGGCCGGGTCCAGCGCCGCCGTGCCCTCGTTGACGACGGTCGAGGTCGAGAAGTCCAGCAGCGCCGGGTCTTTGCGGCGCGCGGACTTCCACCAGCTGTCGAAGTGCCGCACGGACACGATGTCGGCGGGCAGGCGCTTGTCGTAGAACTCGAACAGCACCTCGTCGTCGACGAGGATGTCGCGGCGGCGGGCCCGATGCTCGAGATCGGCGACGTCGTCGATCAATTCGCGGTTGCGGTGGAAGAACTCGTGGCGGGTCTGCCACTCGCCCTGCACCAGCGCGTGTCTGATGAACAGTTCGCGCGAGCGTTCCGGGTCGATGCGGCCGTAGTCGACCTGCCTGCCGGTCACCAGCGGAATGCCGTACAGGGTGACCCGCTCGTAGGCGCTGGCCGCGCCGCGCTTGGCCGACCAGTGCGGCTCCGAGTAGGTACGTTTGACGAGGTCGCCCGCGAGCCGCTCGGCCCACTCCGGCTCCACCTTGGCCGCGATGCGGCCCCACAGCCGCGAGGTCTCGACCAGCTCCGCGGCCATCACCCAGCGCGGCGGCTTCTTCGCCAGCGACGAGCCGGGGAAGATCATGAACTTGGCGTTGCGCGCGCCGAGGAACTCGCGCGACTCCGCCTCGCGCACGCCGATGTGGGAGAGCATGCCGGCCAGCAGGGCCTGATGGATTCCCGTGGAATCCCACGGCATGTCGTCGGTTTCGAGCGTGGAGCCGCCGGCCGCCTGCGGTGAGTTTCCGCGTCGTCTCTTCGAATTTCGTTGCCCGCCTGATGTTTCCGCGAATCCATTCTGCCGGTTCGAGGGCGCGCGCCCACCGGGGCCGCGCCCGGCGTCGTCCGGTGCGTCCGTGCCCGAGCGTCCATGTGCTTCGTTCTGGCTCGGAGCGCTCGGGGTGTCGGGAGCACCCTTGCCGCCGCGTCGCCGGCGCCGCGCACCGCCTTCGCCTTTTTCCGCACCGTTCGGTTGATCGCGTCCGGAGGCCTCGTCACGAGCCTTTTCTGTCGACCAGCCGAGCCCCTTGGTAATGGTGCGCAGCTGCCCGTGCAGATCCTGCCACTCCCTGATCCGCAGGTAGTGCAGGAACTCCTCCCGGCACATCCGCCGGAATTGGTTGGACGACAACGACTTCCGCTGCTCCGTCAGGTAGTCCCACAGCCGCAGGTAGGCGAGGAAGTCGGAGCCCTCGACGATGAACCGGGCGTGCTTGGCGTCGGCGGCCTGCTGATTGTCGGCGGGCCGCTCGCGCACGTCCTGAATCGACAGCGCGGCAACGATGATCAGCACCTCGGCGAGGCATCCGCTGCCGTGCGCCTGCACCAGCATGCGCGCCATGCGCGGATCCACCGGGAGCTGTGCCATGTCGCGCCCGATCGGGGTCAGCGTGAGCCCGGCGTCGGATTCGGTTGCGCCCGTGCGTCGTCCGAGCGCGCCGAGCTCCTCCAGCAGTGCGATGCCGTCGCGAATGGCCCGCTTGTCCGGCGCCTCGACGAACGGGAAGTTCTCGATATCGCCGAGCCCGAGCGCGGTCATCTGCAGGATGACGGCGGCCAGATTCGTGCGCAGGATCTCCGGTTCGGTGAAGGCGGGCCGGGATTCGAAGTCGTCCTCGGAGTACAGCCGGATGCAGATGCCGTCGGCGACGCGACCGCAGCGGCCCGCGCGCTGGCGGGCCGAGGCCTGCGAGACCGGTTCGATGGGTAGCCGCTGCACCTTGGTGCGCATCGAGTAGCGCGAAATGCGCGCTGTGCCAGGGTCGATCACGTAGCGGATGCCGGGAACGGTCAGCGATGTCTCCGCGACGTTGGTCGCGAGCACCACCCGGCGACCGGGGTGCGGCGCGAACACGCGGTGCTGTTCGGCGGTGGACAGCCGCGCGTAGAGCGGCAGGATCTCCGTGCGGGGCAACTTAAGATCGCGCAAAGCGTCTGCGGCGTCGCGGATCTCGCGTTCGCCGGACAGGAACACCAGCACATCGCCGTCGCCCTCCGCGAACAGCTCGGTGACCGCGTCGCCGATGGCGTCCACCGGGTCACGGTCGACCACCCTGGTGTCCTCGTCGTCTTCGTCGTCGCCGCCGGGCAGCTCCAGCGACAGCGGCCGGTAGCGCAGCTCGACGGGGTATGACCGGCCGGAGACCTCGACAATCGGTGCGGGAGTGCCGTTCTCGTCGGCGAAGTGCCTGGCGAACAGTTCCGGATCGATGGTCGCCGAGGTGATGATCACCTTCAGGTCGGGCCTGCGCGGCAGCAGCTGTTTGAGGTAGCCGAGCAGGAAGTCGATATTGAGGCTGCGTTCGTGCGCCTCGTCGATGATGATCGTGTCGTAGCGGCGCAGCAGCCGGTCGCGCTGGATCTCGGCGAGCAGGATGCCGTCGGTCATCAGCTTGATCAGCGTGCGGTCGGAGGCGTGGTCGGTGAAGCGGACCGTGTAGCCGACGACGTCGCCCAGCTCGGTGCCGAGCTCCTCGGCGATGCGCTCGGCGACGGTGCGCGCGGCCAACCTGCGCGGCTGGGTGTGGCCGATGGTGCCGCGGATGCCGCGCCCGAGCTCCAGGCAGATCTTCGGGATCTGGGTGGTCTTGCCGGAGCCGGTCTCGCCCGCCACGATCACCACCTGGTGCGCGGCGATGGCCTCGGCGATGTCCTCGCGGCGCTGGGTGACCGGCAGCTGCTCGGGGTAGCGGATCGGCGGCACGGCGGCGCGGCGCGCGTCGATGCGGAGCTCGGCCGCGGCGATCTCGGCCTCGACCTCACCGAGGTCGCCGCCGCGCGCCCGATCGAGCCTGCGGCGCAGCCGGTATTCGTCGCGGAGGGAGAGATTCGCCAGGCGGGTGCGGAGCTCGCGGGGTCCGGTATCAGCTGTCCTGGTCATCGCACTCATAAGCGTAGCGAAGGGCGGCAACCGGTATTTCCGTCAGGCGTCGCCAGCGGGTAGCCGACAGTGTGCGGGTCACCAGGTCGAGCCTGGTCAACGGGTCTTGATATGCGAGGATCGGGCGATGAACATCGCATCCGGCACGGTTACCCGCCGCGGGCACCGACGTGTCGATGGCCATACATGATCCCTCCTGCCGGGGTATTCGCGCTGGTGTAAGGCGTATCGACGCAATCGATGAGCAGGTGGGCCCCGGGCGCGATTCGGAGGGCGACACCTTCCTCCGGTAAAGGTGGACACATGAACTCGCTATGGCATGGATTTGCCGACATGGGTGTGGTCGAGCGGGACGGCGCGTTCGTCGTCGCCCGTGGCGAGGGCGCCTATATCTACGACACCGCGGACAACCGCTACCTGGACGCGACGGCCGGACTCTGGTTCACCAACGTCGGCCACGGCCGCGCCGAGATCGCCGACGCGGTCGCCGCCCAGCTGCGCCGCGTCGCGCACTACTCCAACTTCGGCGACTTCACCGAGCCGGCCACGCAGGAGCTGGCCGAGCGGCTCTCCGCGCTGGCGCCGGTGCCGGGCAGCAAGATCTTCTTCACCTCCGGCGGCTCGGACTCGATCGACACCGCCGCCAAGCTCGCCCGCCGCTACTGGCACGAGCTCGGCCGGCCGGACAAGACGATCGTGGTCGGCAGGCAGAAGGCCTACCACGGCATGCACGTCGCGGGCACCGCGCTGGCGGGCATCCCCGGCAACCGCGAGAACTACGGCGAGCTGATGGCCGACGCGCGCACCATCGAGTGGGACGACCCGAAGTCGCTGCTCGCGCTGATCGAGGAGATCGGCGCCGAACGCATCGCGGCGTTCTTCTGCGAGCCGATCATCGGCGCGGGCGGCATCTACCTGCCGCCGGACGGCTACCTCGCCGAGGTGCGCCGCATCTGCCGCGAGCACGACATCCTCTTCGTCGCCGACGAGGTCGTCACCGGCTTCGGCCGCATCGGCGGCTCCTGGTTCGCCTCCTCGCGCTTCGACCTGCGACCGGACCTGATGACCACCGCCAAGGGCCTCACCTCCGGCTACGTCCCGATGGGCGCGGTGTTCATCGCGCCGCACATCGCCGAGCCGTTCTTCGCCGGCGGCGTCTGGTGGCGCCACGGCTACACCTACGGCGGGCACGCGGGCGCCGCGGCGGCCGCGCTGGCCAACCTCGACATCGTCGAGCGGGAGAACCTGCTCGACGAGTCGGCCCGGCTGGAGGCCACGCTGCACGAGAAGCTCGCCCCGCTGGCCGAGCACCCGCGCGTCGCCGAGGTGCGCAGCGGGCTCGGCGCCGTCGCCGCCGTCCAGCTCGCCGATTCCGCCGAGGGGCTGCCGATGGTGAAAACGCTGCGTGCGCACGGCGTTTCGAGCCGTGCCGCAGGCCAGGGCGCGATGCAGATCTCGCCATCGTTCGTGATGACCGATGCTCAGGTCGACGAGATGGTGGAGGGCTTCACCCGCGCGCTCGGTTGAGTCGACCTCCTACGGCGAACCGCTCCCGTGGTGCGGCCGGAACGTCTGTGCTGCGGGCGAACGGTGCTGTGCCGCGGGCGAACCGCTCCCGTCCTGCGGGTGAATGCTCCCGGCCCGCAGGCGGACTGGTTCCGCGTGGGAGGCGGACCACTCCTGTGCTGCGGGCAAAACGTCTGTGCTGCGGGCGAACCGCTCCCGTGTCGCAAGCGAAGCGCTCTCACACCGTTGGCGAAACGCTCCCGCACCGCAGGCGTAACCCGGTGCGGAAGTTCACAGCACGCGGGTCATGAAGACACTGAACGGGTCGAGCCGGTAATCGCCGAACGGCTCGCAGTACTCGAAACCGTGTGCGGCGTAGAGCTTCTGGGCCGGGGCGAAGAACTCGGGCGCGCCCGTCTCCAGGCTCACCCGCCGATATCCGCGCGCCGTCGCCTCGGCGAGCAAGTGGCGCAACAGGATCGAGGCGACGCCGCGGCGCTGGTGCGTCGCGGCAGTGCGCATGGACTTGATCTCGGCGTGCTCGTCGTCGAGTCGTTTCAGCGCGGCGCAGCCGGCCAGCGTGTCGCAGTCCCAGGCGCTCCAGAAGGTGATCTCCGGGCGGCGCAGCGCCGCGAGGTCGAGGGCGTGCATGCTCTCGGCGGGGGAGTGCGCGGCCATCTCCGTCAGGTGCTCGGTGAGCAGGGCGGCGATCTCCGGTCCGGACAGATCGTCGACGACGATGCGCAGGGACGGGGCGGCGATAGCAGACCGGTCGGTGTTGCTAGACATTCGTCCATCATGCAGTGCGGGTGCGCGGGCATGATCCCTCGACGGGCCCGGCCGCACACGCTTTAATGAGAGGGCACTTGCCCGCACTTGCTCGGCGGACCCAGCCGTCCGGCCAGGGAGGCTGAAACATGAAGCTCGCCAAGGTCGCCGCGCTGGCGGCCGGCGTCGCCCGCCGCGCCGCCGACGAAACCTACTACGCATCCCTGGCCGTGCGGGCGGGCCTGGTGACCCCGGAGCGCCCCGACCGGCTCGCCAAGGTCGGCGCGGCCGTGCTGCGCTACGGCATGACCGGCGCGATCCCCACCATCGCGGCCCTGCGCTACCGCGACCGCGCGGCGCTCATCGACGAACTCGGCACGATCACCTTCCGCGAACTCGACGACCGCACCAGCGCGCTGGCCAATGCGTGGCGCGCCCGCGGCCTGCAAGACGGCGAGGTCGTGGCGATCCTGGCGCGCAACCATCGCGGTTTCCACTACGCGGTGTTCGCCGCGGCCAAGTGCGGCGCCCGAATCGTGTTGCTGAACACCGACTTCGCGGGCCCGCAGCTGCGCGAGGTGGTCGCAAGGGAGGGCGCGGACGTGCTGGTGTTCGACGAGGAGTACGCCGACATCCTCGGCGACCTCACCCCGCCGCGCGGTCGCTACCGCGCCTGGGCCGAGCAACCCGGCGTCGACACTCTGGACAATTTGATCGCGGGCGCGTCCCGTGCGACCCCGCGCCGCCCGACCACCACCGCGAAGATCGTCCTGCTCACCAGCGGGACCACCGGCACCCCGAAGGGCGCGCCGCGTAAGGAACCGACGTCGCTGGCCCCGCTCGGCGCGATCCTCGACAAGGTGCCGTTCCGGGCCCGTGAGATCACCGAATGCCCTGCGCCGCTGTTTCATACGCTCGGCTTCGCGCACGCGTTCATCGCGCTCGGCTTCGGCTCGACGCTGGTGCTCCGCCGCCGCTTCGACCCGCGCGCCGTGCTCGACAGCCTGCACCGGCACCGCGCCACCGCGCTGGTCGCGGTGCCGGTGATGCTCCAGCGGCTGGTCGACCTCGGACCGGAAGCCTTTGCCGGACAAGACCTCTCCGCGCTGCGGATCATCTTCGTCGCCGGCTCGCAGCTCGGGGCCGAGCTGTGCACGAGGGTGACCGAGGCATTCGGTCCGGTGGTCTACAACATGTACGGCTCCACCGAGGTGGCCTATGCGACCGTCGCGACCCCCGACGACCTGGCGGCCGAGCCGGGCTGCGTGGGCAGGCCGGTGTCGAGCACGATCGTGAAGATTCTCGACGAGCACGGCGCGGAGCTGCCCGCCGGGCAGACCGGTCGCATCTTCGTCGGCAACACCTTTCAGTTCGAGGGCTACACCGGCGGTGGCGACAAGGCGCGCGTCGGCAAGCTGATGTCCACCGGGGACGTCGGCCACTTCGACAGTGCGGGAAGGCTTTTCGTCGACGGACGAGACGACGACATGATCGTCTCCGGTGGTGAGAACGTCTTCCCGAGCGAGGTCGAGGAGCTGCTCGCCGCGCACCCGGCGGTCGCGGAGGTGAGCGCGTTCGGCGTGGACGACGAGCGTTACGGACAGCGGTTGCGCGCGGCTATCGTTGTGCGGGAAGGGCATTCGCTCACCGAGGAGGAGGTGCGCGAGCACGTCAAGACCCATCTCGCGCGCTTCAAGGTGCCGCGCGACGTCGTGTTCATCGATGAACTGCCGCGCAACCCCAGCGGGAAAGTTCTCAAACGCGTTCTGCGCGAACTCTGATCGCGTTCAGCGGGGCGACCCGGCGCGAAAGAACGCCCGGCGCAGTAACCCGCCGGGCGCGGGCACGCTGATCAGCCCGCCGCGCCGATGCGCGACGCAGTCGACCACGGAGTCGGCGACCGCCGCCGGATCCGCCAGCGATCCGGAGGCGACGGTGCTGACGATCACCCCGCGCTCGGACAGCTCCTGATCGAGCGCCGCGCCGAGACCGACGACACCGTGCTTGGTCGCGCAGTACACCGCCACGCCGAGTGCAGCCGGGACCCCGGCCGCCGTGCCGATGTTCACCACGTGGCCCTGCCCCTGACCGGCGAATCGTTCTGCGGCGAGCCGGGTTCCGATGATCACCGCGCGCAGGTTGACATCGATCTGCCGGTCCGACTCGGCCGCCGACTCCGCGAGAAACGGCCCGGACGGCATGACGTCGGCGGCGTTCACCATTACGTCGAGGCCGCCGAGCCTGCGTTCGGCGAAGGTGAGGAAGCTGCCGAAGCGGGCGCTGTCGGTGACGTCGAGCGGCAACCCGATCGCCGTGCCTTTGTGGGCTCTGGTGAGCTGATCCGCGACCGTGCGCACCGCGCCCATGTCCACGTCGCCGAGGACGACGTCGGCCCCCTGCGCCAGGAACGCCAGCGCGGTCTCGCGGCCGATGCCGTGCGCGCCCCCGGTGATCGCGACGCGTTTGCCAGCGAGTGTCTTACGAGACATATGTTTTCGCCTGCCTTAGTCTCCTTTCAACGCTATGGGGTCGCTGGACGGGGCTCCATGCGATATCGGGTCAGCCCTTTGCGCAATCCGGCCACCGTTCGCACACTTTTCTGCGGACTCCGGTCGGAACGTTCCGAAGGGGCCAGGTCGAACCGGACGGACGGTTTACTGCGCGGCCCCGAACTGCTCTGGGAGAGAGGAACATACGATCTCCGGCCAAAAACCTTGCGCGTATCGGCCACCGCAGGCAACGATGGATCGGTGGCCTCTTGGGAGTGGCGGCGTTCGGTGACACACGCGGTGATCCTCGTCGAGCTCGGAGAGGATCACGGCCTCACGCAATATCAGTGCCTGCACGGCACGGAACTCGACCCGCGCGTGCTGAAGACTCCCGGCGCGGAGATCACCGCCGCGCAGGAGCTCGCCATAGTCCGCAATCTCGTCACGCTGCTCGACGACAAGCCGGGACTCGGCTTCGAGGCGGGCTCCCGCACCCACATCACCTCCCTCGGCGTGTTCGCTCTCGCCGTGCTCAGCAGTCCGACGATGCGGCAGGCGATCGAGGTCGCCATGCGGTATTTCAGCTTGATGACCTCGTTCTCCCGGGCCTGGCACGTCTATCGCGGCGAGGAGATCTGGCTCTACGGCGACGACCGGGAGTTGCCTGCGCAGCTGCGCGGTTTTCTCGCCGAGCGCGACGTGTCCGCGCTGCTGACGAACTGGTTCCTGGTGTTCGGCGTGCCGCCGCCCGTCGTGCGCGTCGAGGTCGCCGGTGGCCTGCTGCCGCGACTGGCGCCCATCTTCGACCAGTTCGAGATCCCGAGCAGCGAGTCACCGGAGTTGCAGACCGCGGTCTTCGACGCCAGCGGCATCAATGAGCCCATGCCGCAGGCGAGTCCGCTCACCGCGCAGCTGTTCGAGGAGCAGTGCGACGACCTGCTCCAGCGACGCGGCCTGCGGCAAGGCGTCGCCGGCTCGGTGCGCGCGATGCTGATGCATCAGATGAACGGCCGGCTCAGTCAGGAGGACGTCGCCGCCGGCCTGCACATGAGCCTGCGCACCATGCGCCGCAGGCTGGCCGAGGAAGGCACCTCCTACCGCCAACTCTGCGCGGAAACCTTCGGCGCCCTAGCCGAAGAGCTCCTCTCCACCGGCCTGACCGTAGAAGACGTCGCATTCCGAATGGGCTACTCAGGCGCCCCGAGCTTCTCGAACGCATTCAAACAATGGCGCGGCGTCTCCCCAGGCCGATTCGCCCGCTCAGCAGTCGACCGCTACCGACAGTCCGTTCCCCGCTGAACATTCCGCACCCAGCCGGGCCGCACGGAGCGCGCGGCGTCGAGCGACCGTGCTGAGCCCGCCGGTTCAAGCGTGCCGCGCCGAGCGTGGCACGCTGAGCTTGCGCGAACGAGTGTCGCATTGAGCGGGGCACGGAAAAGGGCACCCTTAGTCGTCGGTGAGTGCGAGCATGGAAGGGGGCAGGTTCCACGGTCGCCGCGATGAGAGGTGGTGGGATGTGGTGCAGTTCGTGCAGGAGTATGCCGCGTTGCGGTGGGCGGTGGTCGCGGCGTTCGTGATCGCCGGGGCGATCGTGCTCGTGCGGCTGGCCGCGCCCGTTGCGGACGGCGTGGCTTCCGTGGTGGAACGTTCTTGGCGGCAAGCGGATTCGACTCCGGTCCACTCGGCCGGGTATCACGAATCCGACGCCGCGCATTTGATCATGTGCCTGCTCATGCTCGCGATGCTGGTGTTCCCGGCCCGTGCGAGTCCGTCCGCCGTGCGCGGCGTGCTCACCGCGATGGTCATGGTCTTCGCGGCCCTGCTGGTGAGCCGAGTCTTGGAGTGGCGCAACCTGCCTCGCCCGGTGCCGGTGGACCGGCTCGTGCCGCTGGGCTACCACACGGTAACCGCCGCGGCCATGCTGTACGCCATGTCCGGGCACGCGATGAATGGTCACGACGGTGGGCCCGGCCGGATTCCGGCGCTCGCCCTCACGGCGCTGTTCGTGGTGGACGCCTCGGCCGTCACCGTCGCCGTGGCGCGCTTGTCCGCCGACACGCCTGGCCACCTGGGATTTCTACTCCGCTCGAGTGGGTGTGTCGTGGCACTGACCGGTCCGCGCCGACGGTCGGCGATGGTCCCGCACGTGGTGATGGATCTCGGCACCGCCTACATGCTCATCGCCGCCGTTTCGGGTTGACCGGCGCCGCAGACCAATCCGCGCGCCGTCGCATACCGAACCCCTCTCTATGCAGGCAGGGATTCGGGAATGAGGGAGCACGGTTTCGCGTCGGCCCATCGATCCGGCGATTCAGCACCGGACGCGGACGAAGTCGGCGACTCGTTACGCCGGCTGCCCGGCGAGCTCGATCGGCACCGATCCGCCTTGGCCGACCGGCTCGCCACGCTGCTCACGGCGACCGCGACCGGTGACCGCGCCGCGTTCACCGATTTCTACCGGCTCACCAGCCCGCGGGTCTACGGGCTCGCCGCGCGCATCCTGGGCAGTCACCCTACGGCCGAGGAGGTTACGCAGGAGGTGTATCTCCAGGTGTGGTCGTCGGCCGATCAGTACAACCCGGCGCTCGCGGCCCCCGTGGGCTGGCTGATGATGCTCGCGCACCGCCGCGCGGTCGACCGGGTCCGCGCGGAAGCCGCCGCCGCCGTTCGTGATCTGGCCTACGCCTGCGCACACGCGGGGCGTGACCACGACGTCGTCGCCGAGTCGGTGACCCAGCGGATGGAGGAGCAGGCGGTGCTCGGCTGCCTGGACGCGCTCACTCCCACCCAGCGCGAGGCGATCTCGCTCGCCTACTACTCCGGGCGCACGTACCGTGAAGTCGCGGACCACCTATCGGTGCCGCTACCGACGGTCAAGACTCGCATTCGCGATGGGCTGAAGAGACTGGAGATCTGCTTGTCCGTAGAAGGCGCCGATGGCTGAGAACCCACCGCGGACCGACGCGGACCTGCTCGACCTGGCCTACGCGTGCGCGCTGGACGCGGTCGGCGACCTCGAGCGCCGCCACATCGAGGAGCGGCTGGCGAAGGCCGACCCTGCTGTGCGGCAAGCGTTCTCGGACACGGTGCAGCGGATGCACGAGGTGATGGCGCGCGTCGCCGAGCTGGATGCGCAGCCGCCGCCCCCGGAGCTGGAGAGTCGAATCCTCGCGGCTCTGCCCGTCGACGAACGCCCCGTCTCGCCGTGGCAGCGGCGCACGCGGTGGCTGGTGCCGGCGGCCGCGGCGGCGTGCCTGGTGATCGGCGGGACCGTGGTCGCCGATCGAATCGGCGCCCCGCCCCCCGACGTGCCGGGCGCGGAACAGGTGCATCGGCAGCCGGACGCGCGCACCCTGTCGGGGCCGGTGACCGGCGGCGGCAAGGCCGTGGTGGAGGTCTCCCCGCAGCAGCGCCTGGCGCTGCTCGCCTTCGACGGAGTGTCCGCGCCGCCTTCCGGACGGGCCTACCAGGTGTGGCTGCTGCCCGCCGGGGCGGAGTCGAAGCCGCGTTCGGCGGGCGTGCTCACCGAATTGCCCTCGGCGGCAAAGCCGTTCGTCACGGCGTTCGAGCCGGGGGAGACGCTGGCGGTGACCGTCGAGCCGTCCGGCGGCTCGCCGGGACCGACGACGACGCCGATCACCGAAGTGCCGTTGACCTGAGGGCGGAGCCCCGAGTGTCGAGACCCCGCGTACCGAGAGGCCGTGTGCCGAGACCCCGAGTGTCGAGA
>NZ_BAGH01000275.1 GCF_000308715.1 Nocardia tenerifensis NBRC 101015 | reverse complement strand
GAGCTCAGCTTCGACCGACGTCCGGGTGCCCGCGGCCAACCTGCTCGGCCAGGAGGGCGCCGGCTTCATCCACCTCATGCAGAACCTGCCGCAGGAGCGCCTGTCCATCGCCGTGATGGCCGCCGCCGCCATGGAGGCGTGCCTGGACATGACCGTGCAGTACGTGCGCGACCGCAAGGCGTTCGGCAAGCCGATCGGCACCTTCCAGAACACCCGCTTCACCCTGGCCGAGCTGGCCACCAAGACCACCGCGGTCCGCGTTCTGGTCGACCGCTTCATCGAGGACCTCAACCGGGGCAAGCTCTCCGTCGAGGACGCCGCCATGGCCAAGTGGTGGAGCACCGAGGAGCAGGTCGAACTCATCGACCGCTGCCTGCAGCTGCACGGCGGCTACGGCTACATGAAGGAGTACCCGATCGCCAAGGCGTACATGGACGCCCGCGTCCAGACCATCTACGGCGGCACGACCGAGATCATGAAGGAGATCATCGGTCGCTCGTTGAAACTGTCCTGACCTCAGGGGGTTTCGGCCTGCCCGGATCGCCGGGAGTGATCCGGGCAGGTGTCAGCTCAGCCGATGCTCGGCCAGAAGTGCCGCGTCGCTGAGGATCTCTTCGGCGGGGCCGTCGGCGACGATGCGTCCCGCGTCGAGGACGACGACGCGGTCGCAGATGCGGTGGGCGTAGGGCAGATCGTGGGTGACCATGAGGAGGGTGGTGGGGAGGGCGGTCAGCACGTCGGCCAGTTCCCGGCGGGCGACGGGGTCGAGATTGGCGGCCGGTTCGTCCAGGACGAGAACCTCAGGGCGGCAGGCCAGAACGGTCGCCAGCGCGGCCCGGCGGCGCTCGCCGATGGAGAGCTGGGTGGGGGAGCGGTCGGCGCGATCGGACATGCCGACGGCGGCCAGCGCGGTGCGGACGTCCTCGGTGAGCTGCGGCTCGCGGACGCCGAAGTTCGCGGGGCCGAAGGCGACATCCTGTTCGACCGTCGGCATGAACAACTGGTCGTCTGGGTCCTGGAAGACCAATCCCACGCGCTGCCGGATGGCACCAACAGTGTTGCGGCTCAACACGATTCCGCCGATATGCACCTCGCCGGATGCCGGGGTGAGCACACCGTTGAGATGCAGCATCAGGGTGGACTTTCCGGCTCCGTTGGGGCCGAGCACCGCTACCCGTTCGCCGGGCATGATGTCGAGGTCGACGCCGTGCAGGGCGCCGGTGCCGTCGGGGTAGGCGAACGTCAGGTCGACCAGACGCACCGCGGGAGTGGTCATCGCAGCGCCCACGCGCTCAGGCAGACGCACATCGCCGCGATGGCCGGGAGGCAACCGGCTATCCACTGCGCACGCGTCGCAGGCCGAGTCCCGAAAGCCGGTACGGTGCCGTCGAATCCGCGCGACAGCATGGCCAGATGCACGCGCTCGCCCCGTTCATAGGAGCGCAGGAACAGCATCCCCGCACCGCGCGCGGTGGCGCCCGCCTGCCGCAGCGTGCGCGGGTCGTCGCCGCGGGAGATCCGCGCCAACCGCATCCGCGCCGCCTCCTCGAGCAGCACATCGACGTAGCGCAGCATCAGCACGACGATGGTGACGATCAATCCCGGAACGCGCAGCCTGGTCAATCCGCCCGGCAACTCGCGCACACTCGTCGTGGCGGCCAATGTCAGCGAAACCCCCACGCCGATAGTCCCTTTCGCCACGATGCCCCACGCCGCGAACAACCCGGTCACCGAGAGGGACACGCCGAGAACCGTCGTCCTCGGCTCGCCCGCGGCGAACGGCAGCAACACCGCGAGCACCACGAACGGCAGTTCGATCAGCAGCCGAGGCCCGATCCAGCGCAACGGGATACCCGCCCACCGCCACAGCCCGAGCAGTCCGAGCGCGTACAAGCCGATGGGCCAGAACAATTCTCGCGGGGTCGCCACGACGGCGAACACCGCGAGCAGCGCGCAGACGATCTTCACCTCGGCCGGAATCCGGTGCGCGGGCGAGCTTCCCGGCAGATACAGGCGATGACTGGAGACCGTCACCTACGTCGACCCCGCGCCGCCGTGTTGCGCCCCGTCCGAATCAGGTTCACCACCGCGAACAACACCGCGAACGCCGCGACCACCCCGAGAACGCCCGCCACACCGGTCAGGGTGTCGTCGCCGTCGATCGTGTATCCGGCCAGCGGCGATTTCGCGAGGTGATGATCCCGCGCGTTCTTGGCGATGCAGTCGCCCTCGAGCTGTTCGCCCCCGTCGACCTGGACCACGGTGCACCCGCGCTGCGTGGTCGCGTCGAGCCCGTCCGGCTCCGAACTCGCCACGTACGACAGCAATCCCGCGACGAGCACGGCCACCGCGGCGAACGCCAGCAGGAACCCGGTGAGCGACAGGCGCGGCGGCGTCGCATCGGTGCGCCGTCGGCCGTTCACCCGCAGCAGATACACGAGATCGGGCCGGGCATTGACCACGGCGACGATCGTGATCGCGGTGATGATGCCCTCACCGACCCCGATCAGCGCATGCGTGACCAGCATGTACCCCGCCACCGCGCCGACGGTCGAGCCCGCGGCGCCGCCCATCGCGTACTCGAGGACGAAACCCGTTGCCGCGCCCACGGTCCCGACCAGTGCCGCGACGAACGCGACGATCCCGATCCCGGCGTCGGCACGCCGGCGCGACAGCACCGGCAGCACGAGCCGGGCGACGGTGTAACCCACCGCGACACCGATCAGCGCCATATTCGTGATGTTCGTGCCCAGCGCGGTCAACCCGCCGTCGGCGAACAACAGGGCTTGCACGACAAGGACGATCGCCACGCACAGCGCGCCGACATACGGCCCGACCAGGATCGCGGCGAGCGCCCCGCCGAGCAGATGCCCGCTCACCCCCGGCAGGATCGGAAAGTTCACCATCTGCACCGCGAAGATGAACGCGGCCACCAGCCCGGCCATCGGCGCGGCCCGTTCGTCCAGTTCGGCGCGGGCCCGCCACGCTGCGTACGCGAGGCCCGCGACCGCGATCACCGCGAAGATCAACGAGGTCGGCGCGTTCACGATGCCGTCGCTCATGTGCATGGCCTGAGTGGTGCGGGAGCTCACCTGTCGACACGATACTCGGAATACCTGACCAGTTGAACAGATGTTCCGTTGTGGGCAGGGACTGGTCGTATTCGCGCAGGACCGGCAGAGTAGACGTGTGGCAGTGAGCATTCCGCTTGATCCCGATCACGCCGACCGGGCCGCGTCGGGTCTGGCTATCGCAGGCATCGAACACTGGGCAGGCCGTTTCGACCTGCTCTCCGACGCGAACCGGCTGCGCCTGCTGGTATGCCTGCACCACGCGCCCGATATCAGCGTCAGCGATCTCGCGGCCGCGGTCGGCATGTCCGGCACCGCCGTCTCGCACGCCCTACGCCTGTTGCGCCAGCAAGGGTGGGTGTCCAGCGCCAAGCAGGGCCGCATCGTTCGCTACCGCCTCGCCGACGACACCATCCACGACCTGCTGCACTGGATCGGCGCCACCCACGCGGAGGAGTCGATCGAGCGCGCGGCCGTCAGTAACACCTGAGTACCCGTGGGCGAGAGCGCCGCGCTCACCACGGTCGAGGGCGCTGGTGGACCCGCGACAAAGGACGGCGAAGAACGGACATCGAGCCGGTGCGGCGGAACGGTCGTCAATGTCGATGGGCAGACCGGAGAGTCAGTCGTCCGTGAAGATCACCTCGCGGCCCGAGAACCCCCAACTCCCACCGGTTTTGGTCGCGCCGCGCAGTCCGTCGAGGACTCCCGGACCCGCGAGTTCGGCGCACAGCGGATCGGCCAGCGAAGCGAAGGCGAGACTGCGCCGCGCGGCCCAGCCGGTGGAGTGCACGAGCCGTCGGCTCAGCTGGACGAAACCCTCGACCGCCGCGGCGAACACCCACACGTCCGGGCTCCCCGCGGTGAGCCGTTCGGCCTGCCGCAGCCACGACGCGGCGTCCTCCGGCCAGTCGACCACGGCCGACACGCGGTGGCCGCGCGCACGCCACGCCGAGGCGAAGGCCTCGGCCGCCGCGACGGAGCAGGCGTCTCGGCTGTGCCCGATGCTGACGGTCGTACCACTTCGCTGATGCTGCCGCGCCATCGCCAGCAGGCGTTCGAGCTCGGCCTCGGTGTGCGGCAGCGGTGCCGGACGGGGCACACGCCAGGCCAGATTGCGCAGCCGAGGCGAGGGCCGGTTCGGCTCGGTGGATCGAGAAGCCCGGCCACTGGACGACTTTCGCCGCGTACTCACACCGTGAAGACGCCACCGCGGGGCCATTCGTGAGAATCAGACCGCCGGGCCGAACCACGTCCCCAGCGCCTCCGGCAGACCCTCCGCGCCGAATTCGTCGCTCACCCAGGCCACGTAACCGTCCGGCCGGATGAGGACGGCGGCGGGTACGGCGATATCGCCGACACCCGGGACGGCCCACCGCTCGTCGCGGGCGAGCGCGTCGACCACGTCGACGCGATCCTGCCAACCGTCCACGGACGGGATCCGGTTTCCGTTGAGCCGCAACAGTATCGGTCGCGCCGAACGAAGCAGTTCATACACCCGCGTCTCCCCGCCTGCCGCGCTGAGATCCCCATCGGGCACCCGCCGTCCGGCCAGCGGATGATCTCCCTTGGTGTCATAACGGATATCGAGCGCGGTGATCATCAGTCCGAGCCGGTGCCGGACCACGTCCAGGTCGATCAGGTCGCCCAGGATGTCCCGCAGCGCCTCGGCGTGCGCGCCGGGCCGCTGCGCCGCGGTCTGCGCCCGCGTGTTGTGCAGCACGCGAGCGCCGACCGCAAGCCGCTCGGACTCGTAGGTGTTTAGCACCTCGTCGAAATCGTTGCCGCGCAGGGCGATCGCCAGCTTCCAGCCGAGGTTGACCGCGTCCTGCACGCCGAGGTTCTGGCCCTGCCCGCCCGCCGGGTAGTGGATGTGGGCGGCGTCGCCGGCGAGGAACACGCGGCCCTCGCGGTACCGCTCCGCCTGCCGCGACGCGTCGCCGTAGTGCGTCACCCATCGCGGGCTGTGCATGCCGAAATCGGTGCCCGCGATCTCGCGGAAGTGGTCACGGAACTCCTCGAACGTCAGCGTCGCCCCGCGCGGCATGACCAGGTCGTGGCGCTGCACGACCAGCCGGTACCAGCCGGGCTCGAACTGCACCGCGGAGAAGTCGCCCGCGCCCCGGCGCCGGCCGAAGAACGGTTCGGCGGGCGGCTCGGCCAGCTCGACGTCGGCGAGCATCCCGGTCATGGTCGCGTCGGTGCCGGTGAAGCCGATGCCGGCCAGCTTGCGGACCGTGCTGCGCCCGCCGTCGCAGCCGACCAGATACTTCGCCCGAATCCGGCGCGTTCCGTCCGGGCCGCCGACCTCCACGTCGATCCCGTTCGCGTCCTGGGTGAAGCCGGCGACCGGCGACGCCCAACGCACCGGTGCGCCCAATTCCGTTGCCTGGTGGTCGAGTTCGCGCTCGACCACCGACTGCAACACCGCGAGCATGTGCGGGTGGCGGGTGTCGAAATCGCTGAAGTCCAAAGGCAGCGCGCCGAAATGACCGGCCTGCATGACGCGCCCCCGCGCGATCAGGTCATCGAGCAGGCCGCGCTGATCGAGGATCTCCATGGTGCGGGCGTGCAGGCCGCCGGCGCGCGACTCGCCCGTGCGCTCGGGCAGGCCGTCCAGTAGCACGACGTCGACCTCGGCGAGTCGCAACTCCACCGCCAGCATCAGGCCCGTAGGGCCGCCACCAGCGATCACGACCTCGGTCGTCTCCATGACCATCTCCTTAACAACGTTAAACCCTTAACGTCGTTAAGTAGAAGCGAACACTGTTAAGCTTGTCAAGAGATTCGATGACAGGAGGCGACGGTGAAGCTCGATACCCAGGTGATCGCCCAGGCGGCGCTGGAACTGCTCGACGACGTCGGCCTCGACGGACTGACCATGCGCAAGGTGGCTGCCGCGCTCGACGTGCAGGCGCCCGCGCTCTACTGGCACGTCAAGAACAAGCGCGAACTGCTCGACGCCATGGCGCGCACCGTCTTCGTCGCCGCCGTCGAGGGCGTCGAGGCGCCGCGCCGCGACGAGTCCTGGCAGGACTGGACGGTCGGGCTCGCCACCAGGCTGCGCCGGTCCATGCTGCGCTACCGCGACGGCGCCAGCGTGCTCGCCGGCACCTACGTCGACGACGACGCCATGTGGCGCACAGTCGAATTGACGCTGCGCACGCTCGAGGACGCGGGCTTCGCGCTCGCCGAGGCCGCGCGCGTCTTCCCGATCCTGCTGCACTACACCGTCGGCTTCGTCATCGAGGAGCAGGCGCGCGGCGGCGCGGAGTACGACAGCAACCCCTACCGCCCCGACCACATCGAGCAGGCCGTCGACGGCGACCGATACCCGCTGTCCGCTACCATGGTCGACGAACTCTTCTCCGCCGATTTCGACGCCGAGTTCGAGTACGGCCTGCGCGTGATCCTCGCCGGAATCGTCGCCACCCGAACCGGGCGAAGTGATTCGGGCGCGGGGTGATTCGAACGGAGTCGCGGGATCATCCAGCGGCTGGCTCCGTTTTGCCTTCGTCGCCCCGCTGTGCGTTCGGGTCAGGTGGCATCGCCGGTCGAACTGTCGATGCCGTAGCGCTACCGGCGCATGAGACGACGCCGGTCGTGGTCAGTGCGTCGGCTTGGTCAGGTCGTAGATGGCGACGTTGCCGATGTGAGTCGAAGAGTAATGTGCCGCAACCCAATCGGCGATCTCCTTGTTGCCGGAGGGGCGCCACAGGTTGTCGGTGGCTTTCGGATGGGGGAGGATGCCGGGTTGGTCGGGGATGCGCCAGGAGTCGGGGAGTCGTACTTCCTGGGCGAGGTAGTACGTGATCTGGTGGGTGTCGACGAGGTGTTGGAAGTCGGGGAGGGTCGGGACGGGGTCGTCGGCGGTGAAGCCGCCGATGGCGATCACGGGGGTGCGGCTGGCGAGTTCGAGGCTCGCGGCGGTGGCGGAGCGGTCGACCGCGGCGGACCAGGTGGTCGTCGTGTTGCGGAGTAGCTCGGCTACTCGGGGTTCGGTCGAGCCGTCGAGGAACGCGGTGACTTCACGCCGGAGTTGGCTTGCGGGGCCCGAAGTTTCGGGTTTGGCGGGCCCGACGGTGGGGCTGCCGCCGACGTGTTCGCGCGGCAGGGTGGCCGTGGCGTAGGCGGAGGTGCCGCCGAGCCCGGCCAGCAGGCCCGCGATCATCAGCACCGAGGTGGCCCTGGCGCGCAGTCTCGCGGGCATTGTGGGAAAAACGCTGACTCCCAACGTTACTGCGGCGAGCACGGTGACCGTGAGCAGGGTCCAGCGCAGCCACGGCAGCCAGTCGGCATTGCGGGCGAGTAGGACGAAGGACCAGCCGCCGGTGGCGAGAACCAATGCGGCGGAACCTATCCGGCCGAACGCGTCGTCGCGTCGCCGCCACACCTCGTGCACGCCCAAGGCGAATGTGCCGGCCACCGCCGGTCCGATGGCCAGCGTGTAGTAGGCGTGCATGCCGCCTTGCATGGTGGTGAACGCGATACCGTCGATCACCAGCCACAGGCCGAAAACCAAAGCCGCCCCACGTATTACGTCGGTGCGTGGGGCGCGCCGCCGGGACGCCAGCACGATGGCGAACGCCAGCAGCGCGGCGGGCAGTAGCCAGGAGATCTCGAAGCCGATCTCGCCGGTGAACAGCTTCCACGGACCGGTGGTGCCGAAGCCGCCGAAGCCGCCGAAACCGCCGCCGGCGTTGTGCGGCATCTCGTAGCCGGGCGGCAGTTCGGCGCGGTTGCCGCCGCCCCGATGGTTATGACCGAGGAATCGGGCGAATCCGTTGTAGCCGAGCACCAGATCCATGAAGGTGTTGTTCGTCGACCCGGCGAGGTAGGGGCGCGACGAGGCCGGCCAGAGGATGGTCAACAGCACGTACCAGCCGGACGACACGATCAACGCCAGTGTCGCAAAGGTCAAGTGCCACAATCGGTTTCGGACTGTGGTGGGCGCGACGATGAGGTAGGCGAGGCCGAGGGCGGGCAGCACCATCAGCCCCTCGAGCATCTTGGCCAGGAACGCGAATCCGAGGGCGACCCCGGCCAGTACCAGCCAGCGCGGGCTCGCGTGCCGCAGCGATCGGACGGTGCAGTAGGCGCCCGCGGTCATGAGCAGCACCATCACCGCGTCGGGATTGTTGAATCGGAACATCAAGGCCACCACCGGCGTAACCGCGAGCACCGCCCCCGCGAGCAGGCCGGCGCCCCGGCTGCCGCTCGCGCGGGCGATGGCGGCGTAGGTGAGACCGACCGCGGCCACGGCCATGAGGGCCTGCGGGATCAACATGCTCGCGCTGCTGAAGCCGAACAGTTGACCGGACAGTCCCATCACCCATTGGGACACCGGCGGTTTGTCCACCGTGATGAAGTTGCCCGGGTCGAGCGAGCCGAACAGCAGCGCCTTCCAGTCCCGCGAGCCGGCCCAGGTGGCGGCGGCGTAGAAGTTGTTGCCCATGCCGTTGACCGTGATGCGCCAGAGGTAGGCGACGGCCGTGCTGATCAGGAGCGCGGCCAGACCCGCCCGTTCCCAGCGGCGCGCCGGCGGCAGGGCGGTCGGGTCGGTCGCGTCGGGCAGGGCCGGGTCGGCGCTGATCGTGGTCACCGCTGGAGCATGACCGGTGCGGCGGTGAGCGCGCTGGGCACTCGCTGGCAATGTGCTGTGAACGCGCCGGGATGTCGGGATACGCGAACGGCCGCACGAATGACCGTGCGGCCGTTCGCGGATGTGCCTAGATCTTGCGGATCACCGTGACGACCTTGCCGAGTACCTGCGCGTCGTTGCCGGGGATCGGCTCGAACACCGGGTTGTGCGGCATCAGCCAGACGTCCTTGCCGGTGCGCTTGAACGTCTTCACCGTGGCCTCACCGTCGATCATGGCGGCGACGATGTCACCGTTGTCGGCGACGTTCTGCTGGCGCACCACCACCCAGTCGCCGTCGCAGATCGCCGCGTCGATCATCGACTGGCCGACGACCTTCAGCAGGAACAGCGAGCCCTCGCCGACCAGCTCGCGAGGCAGCGGGAACACGTCCTCGACCGCCTGCTCGGCCAGGATCGGGCCACCGGCGGCGATCCGGCCGAGCACCGGCACGAACGTCGGCGTCGGCCTGCTGGAATCGGTTGCGGCGGCGTCGGTTTCGTCGACGACGGCGTGCAGGCTGGTGACCGCGCGCCCGACCTCGTCGAGTCCGCGAACGTCCACGGCGCGTGGGCGATTCGGGTCGCGGCGCAGAAACCCCTTGCGCTCCAGTGCGCGCAGCTGATGGGCCACCGAGGAGGTGGACGTGAGCCCGACCGCGTCGCCGATCTCCCGGATGCTCGGCGGGTAGCCGCGCTCGCTCACCGAGGTGCGGATCACCTCCAGCACTTTGCGTTGACGCACGGTGAGATCCGCCCCGGAAACCGCCGTGTCGGCGCCGCCTTCGCTCTCTACGCCCGTGTCGTCTGTGTGCCTCACCGCAACCGCCCTTCCTTGCTGTGTCCGGGCCGATCCGCCGCCCGGCATATCTGTGCATGGCCTGTCTTGAAATTCGTCTCTCGAATCTAGTCCGGTCGAGCCGATGTTTCAAACATCTGTTCGAGGAGTGTCGGGCGTTTCCTGCTGACATTGTCGGTGCCGCGTGGTAGAAATCGAACATCAGTTCTTCGAACACTTGAGCGAACAATGCATCGAAAAGCGGCACTGAACAGCGCAACCGGCCGGTCTCGCCGGTCCGCCCAGCTCGACCGACCCAGCTCGAACACAGACGGAGCACCCACCACGGAGGTTTGTCCGATGAGCACTGCGATCAGCGACATCACCACGGAGATCGGCGCGACCGGAGCGGCCCTCGTGCCGCTCGCGGACATCGGCGAGCTCGATGCCCACGAGGTCGAACCGCGCGACATCGACTCGGCGGAGCTGGATCTCGCCTTCGAGACGGTCCCGCGCGCGCATCGCGGCATGCGCACGCGGGCCGTGGATTCCGCGCGCCGGTCCACCGTCGACCGGCGCCCGCGGGGCGCGCGGCCCGGCGGCGTCGCCGTATACGACCGGGGCGCACGGACTTCGACCGTGCGGCGGCCCAGCGGCGCCCACCCGAGCGAACTGGTCGAGCAGGCGCAGGTCGGTTTCGCGGTGCTGGCCGTGGCCGCGCTGCTGAGCGCGTTCGTGGTGGCCGCGCTCATCACGCTGGCGCATCTGCGCGCGGGGGACTGGGGCGGCGACGCTCCCGCGGGTACGGCCCCCGCAGTCGTCGACGGTCAGTCGCAACCGGTGCCCGAATATGTGCTGCCCCAAGGCGTCACCGCGCCGCGCTGACCCGTCGGCCCGCCCGCGAATCGCGATGCTCGCTCCGCTGTAGGACTTTCGAGCACTCGATGGGCAAGCGCCACGCCGATTGCCGCGTGGTCGCGAAGTGACCGAATTTGTTGATCACCGACTAGAACATGTTGCTAGGGTGCTGAAAACGCGATCTGGCAAAGCTCTTTGCCAGACGCCTTCTGGTCAACGAACGAGTTCGGGACAGCAATGACGCACCTCGCCACCGCCGGACGCTCCACCCGGCTCCTCGCCCGAATCCTCGGGCTCACCCTGTGTCTCGTCTTCGGGCTCGCCTCGATCCCGGCCGCGCAGGCGACACCCATATACACCGACTACCTCGATCTGCCCGCCGTCAACGGGGACGGCGCGGGGGGCGGCGGACTGAATCCGGCTCTGCCACTGGACGAATCGATCCTGTCCGCGGCACTCGACGCGGCGCGCGCGGACGGCGTGCCGCCACGCCGGTACGCGACCCTGCTGCACCAGTACTGGCTGGTCGTCGCGGCCCGCAACGCCGCCATCGACCTCGCGGCCTGGGATCCGGCGCGCGGCGTGCACGCCAACGAGGCCACGTTCAACCAGGTGTACGTCAACTACCTGCGGCTCACCGTGCAGCACCCCGAGTTCTACTGGGCCGGTCTGGCCGGCATCGCGGGCGGCTCGTTCGCCTCCGGCTTCTTCGACATGAGCGACGTCGGCGTGGTGCTCGACCTGCCCGGCATCCATCGACTCGGCGACACCGTGGCCGACCTGTTGCGCGGCACCCCACCGGAACTCGTGCGCGAACTGCCCGCCGACCTCCGCCTGCTCGCGACCGAGGGCCCGCGGCTGAGCGTCGAGGACATCGCCTGGTACCAGACCCGGCTGATGATCATGCAGAAGCACATCTTCACCGACCTGGTGCCGATGCACGAGGCCTACGCCGCGCTCGGCCTGCGGGGTGTCGACG
Source organism: Nocardia tenerifensis NBRC 101015 (assembly GCF_000308715.1). Classification (GTDB taxonomy): domain Bacteria; phylum Actinomycetota; class Actinomycetes; order Mycobacteriales; family Mycobacteriaceae; genus Nocardia; species Nocardia tenerifensis. The sequence continues at coordinate 2,095 of NZ_BAGH01000275.1, read as the reverse complement.
AGATGTCCGAGGCGGGCGTGCTCGACGCCGACATCCACACCGCGTGGCGGTCTCTCGCCTCCGGTACCCCCGAGGGCAAGGTCGACGCGCTCATCCGGATGACCGACCGCGAACAGAACCGGGTGATCGCCGACCAGTGGGACGAGACCTCGGCGGGCCGCGCGCCGATCGGCCGCGTGCTCACCTACGTCAGCACCATCGCGGGCAAGCCCGCGGTGCCCGGCGTGCGCGCCCCCGGCGTGTTCGCCCCGGCCACCGTCCGCGCCGACGTCGGCGGCCGCACCCTCGCGCTGCGCACCCCGCTGCCCGACTTCAACTGGGCCGACCGTGACACCCGCTGGACCTACATCACCGGCGACCTCGTGCCCCGCCACATCGACATGGAGTCGAACCCCGCGCTCGCGCCCGCCGTGCTCGGCGAGTCGTTCTGGAACAAGCTCGCCCGCGGCCGCCTGGTGCCGCGCCTGCCCGAACTCATCGCCGACCTGACCTCGCAGTGGCAGATCGTCGGGTAGCGCCCCGGCGAGCGGGCGATCGGGGGTCGATGCCGGCCGGTAAAGGGTGAGTGGGACAACCCGAGTACCCGGACAGGTATCCTCGAAGGGCTATGCAGGTATTCCGCATATCGCCTGAGGTTTACCTGGTGCCGGGGTCCAGGCCCCTGTACACGCGCTCGCCGGGACGGTCACCCCGATCGGTTGCCGGGCCGGCCGCGAGCGCGCGCATCGACGAAGGATCTCTCGGATGCATTGCCCGTACTGCCGACACCCCGACTCCCGGGTGGTGGACTCGCGCGAGGCCGACGAAGGCGCGGCCATCCGCCGTCGCCGCGCGTGCCCGCACTGCGGGCGGCGGTTCAGCACGGTGGAGACCGCGATCCTGTCCGTGGTCAAACGCAGCGGCGTCACCGAGCCGTTCAGCAGGGAGAAGGTCATCCGCGGCGTGCGCCGCGCCTGCCAGGGCCGCGAGGTCGACGATGACGCGCTGAACCTGCTCGCCCAGAAGGTCGAGGACGCGGTGCGCGCCAAGGGTTCTCCCGAGGTGCCGAGCCACGAGGTCGGCCTCGCCATCCTCGGTCCGCTGCGCGACCTGGACGAGGTCGCCTACCTCCGGTTCGCCTCCGTCTACCGCTCCTTCACCTCCGCCGCCGATTTCGAGCGCGAGATCCAAGAGATGCGCAGCGCCCGCGAAGCGGCGGCCGTTCCCGCCGAATAAACAACCGCCGCAGACTGTTTGATTTTCCGCACACCCAATGGCGTGCGGAAAATCAAGAAGTGTGCGGCTGCTTGACCGCGGCGATGGCGCGCTCGATTCGCTTGGCGGACACCGGGTATGGCGTGCCGAGCTTCTGCGCGAACAAACTGATCCTGAATTCCTCGATCATCCACCAGATCTCGTTCACGGCCGGGGTGTGGCGGCGATTCTCCGGTAGGGATTTGACGAGGCGGTCGTACGCGGCGATGGTGCGGTCCAGCTCGATCATGCCCTGGCGATCGCGGACTGCCGACCCGGGTAGGGCCTCCAGACGGACCAGAGCGGCCTGGAGGTAGCGGGGGAGTTCACGCAGTCGATCGCTGCCCCATTCGGAGACGAAGCCGGGGAAGACGAGGTTGTCCAGTTGGTCGCGGACGTCGTCGGCGATGTCGCGCTCGGAGGTCTGCGCCAGCGCCACCGAAACCCGGTGGGCCTCGGCCAGAATCGGCACGACCAGGCGCACCAGCCGCGCCACGGCGGACACGAAATCGGGCCTGATCCGCGCCACCAGCGCGGCGAAATCGTCGGGGTTGTGCACGGGTCCGCCAGCGGCGTCGATGAGCTCGTCGGCGGCCGCGGCGCGGCAGTCCTCGATCAGCGCGTCGAGCGAGCCGTACGGATTCTGGCTCAGCGCAAGGCGTTCCGTCGGGCGCAGGCTGGAGGTTACCGTCCGGACCGACGTCGGCAGCGCGTTCAGCACGAGCGCGCGGGTGCCCGCCCGCATCGCACTGGCCTGTGCGGCAGGCGAACTCAGCACCCGCACCGCCACGCCGTCGGCCTCGGGGACCAGGGCGGGGTAGCCGGTGACGGTCTGCCCGGCGACCTCGCGGCGGACCGTCGG
>NZ_BAGH01000276.1 GCF_000308715.1 Nocardia tenerifensis NBRC 101015 | reverse complement strand
GCCGGGCCCGCCGCGCGGTGCGCGCCACACCGGGCCGCGAGACCCGAAGAAGGCGATGACGGCCCACACCCCGTGCGGCACCGAGGACACGGCGGCGAACAACGCGCACGCGATCACGAGGGTGCGCACGACGTAGCGTCGTCTGCCCGCGGACGGCGCGGCCGAGGCCGCCGGTCGATCCGGCACGGGGTCGAGCAGCGTGACCGCGACGGCCGCGTACCAGAGCCCACCGACCAGCAGAAGCAGCGCCGCGGGCAGGGTCGACACGTGCCCATGCGGCGTGTGCTCGGCGGCGATCAGGAACGCCGTCGTCGGCATCGCGCCGAGCCTGCCACGCAGACGCGCATCGCGCCCGGTCCCGATCGCATAGAACACCAGCACGCCGAGCAGCGCGAGCGAGACCAACAGGCAATTCGCCGCCAGACGAGAGGCCAGGTAAACGGTGGCATGCACGGCGGCCGCGATCGGCAGCACGACGGCCCGCGTCCTCGTCGGGCCTCGTTGATCGACGAACGCGACCAGGTAGCCGCCAAGGCACACCAGCACACCCGTCCCGACCTGACCCATCGCCACGCCGAGCAACAGCGGCGCCGCGATGGCCGTGCCGACGACGACGCCGCGTTCGATCGCGTGGCCGAGGCGACGCGGCGCGGTGGTGAAGTTCGCCGGGACCGGGGCTCGCCGCGCCCGCGATCCTCCGATCAGCACGACGGAGCATGCGGATCGACTCCGACGCGCCAGGAGAGCGGAGTGGGTGGCACCTGTTCTCTCCTTCTCGCGGATGGCGGCAGTCGTGCGATGGCCGCACCTGACCTGGCCGCCGAATAGTTATTCGGTGTCCAGGGGTGCGCGGATGGGTCGCGACGCGATGGGTCTTCAGCCCGTGGTTTGTCGTGAATCTCGATCCGCTCGCGACTGCCCCGACGCCCCGCCTGGTTAGCCCACGATTACGCCCCAGAAGTGAACTGGGATTCTCGTTCCGGGTACCGTATGAGACAACGACGGGTCGGTGTGGACCGGCCGGTGTGGTCACTAGGAGGTTGGTGTGGAGCGCACACTGTTCGAACCCGAGCACGATCTGTTCCGGGAGTCGTTCCGCAAGTTTCTCGATCAGCATGTCGCGCCGAACCACGCGAAATGGGAAGAGCAGGGGATCGTCGACCGCGCGGTGTGGCTGGAGGCGGGTAAACAGGGCTTCCTCGGCATGGCCATGCCGGAGGAGTACGGCGGCGGCGGGGTCAAGGACTTCCGCTACAACGCGATCGTGGCCGAGGAGTCGGTCCGCGGTCAGTACTCCGGCCTCGGCTTCGCCCTGCACAACGATGTGATCGCGCCCTACCTCCTGGAGCTGGCCAACGAGGAGCAGAAGCAGCGCTGGCTGCCCGGCTTCTGCTCCGGCGAGATCATCACCGCCATCGCGATGACCGAGCCCGGCACCGGCTCGGACCTGCAGGGCATCAAGACGCGCGCGGTCCGCGACGGCGACGACTGGGTGCTCAACGGCGCCAAGACCTTCATCACCAACGGCATCAACTCCGACATCGTGATCGTGGTCGCGCAGACCGACCCCGACAAGGGCGCGATGGGCTTCAGCCTGCTCGTCGTCGAGCGCGGCATGCCCGGCTTCGAGCGCGGCCGCAACCTGGACAAGCTCGGCCTCAAGGCACA
>NZ_BAGH01000277.1 GCF_000308715.1 Nocardia tenerifensis NBRC 101015 | reverse complement strand
GCCCGGCGCGCCATCGGATACGCACAAGTCCTGTCGTACCTCGACAACGAATACGACGTGAAGCACGCGCAAGAACGCACCCTGATCGGCACCCGGCGCTACGTTCGGCGGCAGCGCTCGTGGTTCCGCCGCGACCGACGGGTGCGCTGGGTGAACGGCGCCGCCCCCGACCTGGTCGCGACCGCGCTCACCCTGCTCGACGAGAAAGAACGGACCCCGCAGTGACCCGACGTGTGAGCACCCGCAATGCCTCGGTCCAGGTATGGCAGGCCTACCTGAACAACCGGACCAAACGCCACCGCGACGGGCGCTTCCTGGTGCAGGGCGTCCGGCCGATCACCCAGGCCGTCGCCAACGACTGGCCGCTCGAGACGCTGCTCTACCGGCTCGGCACGCCCGAGCTGTCCAACTGGGCGCGGGAGCTGCTGGACACCAGCGACGTCCCGCAGGTCGGCCTGGTTCCGGAGTTGATGGCCGAACTCGGCGAGAAGGCAAGCGGCATACCGGAATTGGTGGCTGTGGCGGTGTCGCGGCAGCAGGAGCTCGACACCTTCGAGCCGGGGGAGCCCGGCGAGGACGCGCCCGTCGTCGTGGTGTTCGACCGCCCGAACTCGCCGGGCAATCTCGGCACGCTGATCCGCTCCGCCGACGCGTTCGGCGCGAGCGGCGTGATCGTCACCGGGCACGGCGCGGATCAGTACGACCCGCAGGCCGTGCGCGCGTCGACGGGTTCGCTGTTCGCGATGCCGGTGCTGCGGGCGGCCGGGGCCGCGCAGGTCCTCGAGTTCCGCGACCGGCAGGTGCGCCGCGGCATCCCCACCCGCATCGTCGGCACCGACGAGAACGGGCACCGGGCCGCCTACGACCACGACTTCACCGAGGCGACCATCCTCGTGATCGGCAACGAGACCAGCGGGATGAGCGCCGCCTGGCAGCAGGCCTGCGACGACCTCGTGCACATTCCGATGGGCGGCACCGCGAGCTCGCTCGGCGCGCCCTCGGCCGCGGCCGTCGCGCTCTACGAAATTTCCCGGCAGCGCAGGACGTTTGCCAAGTGACGAGCAGGTAAGGGAGAACACGCAGGTGGCGGATATCGAGTTCACCAAGGGCCACGGCACGCAGAACGATTTCGTCGTGCTGCCCGACCCCGAGGTTCGGCTGGACCTGACCGCCGAGCGGGTCGGTGCGCTGTGCGATCGTCAGCGCGGCCTCGGCGCGGACGGCGTGCTGCGGGTGGCGCGGGCCGGTGCGTTGCGCGAGGCGGGCGTGCTCGCCGAGCTGCCCGACGGCGTCGGCGAGACCGACTGGTTCATGGACTACCGCAACGCCGACGGGTCGATCGCGGAGATGTGCGGCAACGGGGTGCGGGTTTTCGCCCACTACCTGGTGGCCTCCGGCTTGGAGACCGGGCACGAGTTCGTCGTCGGCAGCCGGGCGGGTGGGCGGCCGGTCGTCGTGCACACCGCGACCCCGGTGCACGGTGAGGTCACCGTCGACATGGGCGTCGTGCGCGAACTCGGCGAATCCACCGCGACCGTCGCGGGCTGGGCCTACCCGGGCCTCGGCATCGACGTCGGCAATCCGCATCTGGCCTGCGTCGACCCCGGTCTGTCCGCGGAGGGTCTGACCAAACTCGATCTGACCGTGCCGCCCGGATACGACCCCGATCTTTTTCCGCACGGTGTCAACGTGGAGCTCGTGACCGCCATCGACGCCGACCGCGGGGTCGATATGCGCGTCTACGAGCGCGGTGTCGGCGAAACCCGTTCCTGCGGAACGGGAACCGTGGCGGCCGCGGCGGCGACGCTGGTGCGCGAGGGCTTCCGGATCGCCACCGACACCGGTGAGGTGCGCGTCCGCATCCCCGGCGGTGAGGTCACCGTCGGCTTCGCCGGGGGCGTGGCGCGGCTGCGCGGGCCGTCGGTGCTCGTCGCCTCCGGGACCATCGCCGAGGGCTGGTGGGAGCAGCTCTGAGGCGGTTTCGCGGCGAAACGGCCGTATTCCCCAACACGCTGTGCGGAATATCCGAATGCGCCGGGTCGGTGCATCGTGGGATCATGGATCCTGTATGACGAAATCCAAAGTTTATGAATTCACTCCGGCCGACGACTTCACCGAGACGGCCGATGACGACATCCTGCTCGAGGACGGCGCCTTCCCGGACGACGCGTCGTCCGACGAGGCCGAGGCCGGCGACGTGGTCGCCGAGCACGCCGCGCGGATGAAGCGCTCCGGCGGCTGGACCGCCGCCGAGCCCACCGTCGGCGAGATGCAGCTCGACGAGCGCAGTTCGCTGCGCCGCGTCGCCGGGCTGTCCACCGAGCTCACCGACATCACCGAGGTCGAGTACCGGCAGCTGCGCCTGGAACGGGTCGTGCTGGTCGGTGTGTGGACCACGGGCAGTTCGGCGCAGGCCGACGCGAGCATGACCGAACTGGCCGCGCTCGCCGAGACCGCCGGTTCCGAGGTGCTCGAGGGACTCATCCAGCGCAGGGACAAGCCGGACCCGGCCACCTACATCGGCTCCGGCAAGGCCGAGGAACTGCGGGCCGTCGTGCTCGAGACCGGCGCCGACACCGTGATCTGCGACGGTGAGCTCACGCCCGCGCAGCTGACCGCGCTGGAGAAGGTCGTCAAGGTCAAGGTCATCGACCGGACCGCGCTCATCCTGGACATCTTCGCCCAGCACGCCACCTCCCGCGAGGGCAAGGCGCAGGTCGCGCTGGCGCAGATGGAGTACATGCTGCCGCGTCTGCGCGGCTGGGGTGAGTCCATGTCGCGTCAGGCCGGTGGTCGCGCGGGCAGCAACGGCGGCGTGGGTCTGCGTGGTCCCGGTGAGACGAAGATCGAGACCGATCGCCGGCGCATCCGCGAGCGAATGGCCAAGCTGCGCCGCGAGATTCGCGAGATGAAGACCGCGCGCGACACCATGCGGGCGCGGCGCACCTCCAGCGGCATCCCGTCGGTCGCGATCGTCGGTTACACCAACGCGGGCAAGTCCAGCCTGATGAACGCGCTCACCGGCGCCGGACTGCTGGTGCAGGACGCGCTGTTCGCCACCCTCGACCCGACCACCCGCCGCGCCGACCTCGATGACGGCCGCGAGGTCGTGTTCACCGACACCGTCGGTTTCGTCCGGCACCTGCCGACCCAGCTGGTCGAGGCGTTCCGGTCGACCCTCGAGGAGGTGACCGACGCGGACCTGCTGCTGCACGTGGTCGACGGCTCCGATGCGCTGCCCGGCGAGCAGATCAAGGCGGTTCGCGAGGTGATCACCGACGTGATCAAGGAGCAGGGCACCACGGCCCCGCCGGAGTTGCTGGTGGTCAACAAGATCGATGCACTCGACCCGATGGCGCTGACCCGTCTGCGCGGGCAGCTCCCCGACGCGGCGTTCGTCTCCGCCCGTGCCGGGCTCGGCATCGACGAGCTGCGCGACCGCCTCGCCGAGGTGCTCGGCGGGCTCGACGCCGAGATCAGCATCCTGCTGCCGTACAGCCGCGGCGACCTGCTGGCGCGTATCCACGCCGACGGGCGCATCATCGACTCCACCCACGAGGAGGGTGGGACCCGGGTTCACGCTCGCGTCCCGCACTCGCTCGCGGCGGCGCTGTCCGAGTACGCCCATGCGGGCGGCGCGGACAGCAATGGTCACGTCGAGTGAGCCGATAAGAAAGTTCGCATTTCGAGGTGGTGCGCCGAGCCAGCTCGGTCAGGATGCCGGCGACTCGCGCCCAGCTGGGTGCGCCGCTCGGAGTTACCTGCTTCGGAATGGTGCGAGGCAGGCTGACTTCTGCGGGGCCGGTGTCCACATGCTGTGTTCCGACTCAGCGCCGAGGTAGGGCTCAACGGCGACGGCGCGCACCTGCGGCGGATCGAGCGGCTCGCGTCGAGGTGATGTTCGCTCAGGCTGCGTCGGGTCAGCGCCGCGCCTCGATAATGGCTGGCCTGTGCGGTCTTTCGGAGTGGCGGGCGTGCCACGGCGGGTGGCTGACGTGACCACGCGGGCGTTGCACCAGGTTACGGCGGATCGGTTGAGGGATTCGGCTCGGCGTGGGCAGCTGAGCTGCGATCATGTCCGGTTGAGCGCGGAGACGTTGGGGGTTACCTAGCGGACGGTGTGGCGGTGGCTGCAAGCACGGCGTTGCGGGGCGACCGCGAGCCCTCGGCGGCGGTTCCGGGTCGATGCCGCGCTGCGGGTTCGGCTGGCGTATCGGCGGTCCTCGCGGCGCTGCGGGCGGCGATCACGCGCGCAGAGTCTTAAGGGCCGGTCGGCGGGCTGCCCGTGGTGGTGCGGGTCGATCGAGGCAAGGACTTCCTGTCGCGCACCGTGGCGAGGCGATGGGCGCGCGGGGTCGATGTGCCCGGTTACACACCACATCTGAAGGGCGCGGTGGAGGCAATCAACGGCGCGGTCGAGGAGACCCGAGCCTCACCCCATTCGTCGCTACGAGCGACCACCCGCCGAGAGGCGCTTGTGGGACGTCGGCCTCCTGCAGCGATTACGCCGCCAGCACGTTCTGCTGGCGGCGTAGTGCTATCCGCACCGCGTTGTGCGAGGACGGTCGCGGTCGTGCCCGGCTGCTCGATATTCGACACCGCGATGGTTCCGGATGGGCGAAAACTTCCCAGGGCCCTGGCACGCACGACCCCGCGATGCCGACGTTGGCACTCGCGCGCTCGGCAGTATGGCTGTGCAATCACGGATATGGATTCCGCCCCGTCGTGACGGAGAAGTTTTTTGGGAGGAAATCACCTGCCGCCTCCCATCCATCGTCTCGATGGTGACGAAGACTCTTCGATTGGATCAACAGTCCCTTCGGCGACTCCGGGGCGCGGGGGTCTGCGCGACATAGGTGGAGTGGAGAAATTCGAGTCGTTGCCATCCGTGGACGGTGCGGCATCGAATGTTGTTCGTGTGATGCCCGGCAGGGGTGGGTGTTCGGACAGGTTTGCCATGACGCGGTCGGGGGTCCGCTCCGTTGACGAAGGAAGGGTTGTGTAGGTGGTTGATGCCAGAATAGGGCGGTGTTGGTGGTGGGGTGCGCGGGTGGTGGCGATGGTGGCCGCCGGTGCGCTCTTAGCGGGTGGCGTGGTGCACGTGGAATCGGCGGTGGCGCGAGCGGAGGAAAGTGAGCAGAAGCCGCCGCCGGGACCGTGGCCGGCACCGGATGGTCGGTTGTCCATCGATCAGGTCTGGCCGGGTGTGAAGGCGAAGCCGGAGCTGTTGAAGCTGGTGCTCGAGGAGTCGTGTATCACCAGCGGCAGCCCGGCCTGCACCATGTCCAAGCAGGACATCGACAGCATCGACGCCGACACCAAAACCGACGTCGATGAACTGCACGACATCGCCGCCAGCCAGCCGCCTGCCGACAGCGAGAAGGGCAGCCAGGCCGCCGCTCCCATCGCGGCGCCCAGTGCCGCGGCGCTGAGCAAGACCTTGAAGAACATCGCCAAAAGCATGTCCAAGGCCAAGAACAGCGCCGCGGTGCGCAAACTCGCCGACAAGACCCAACAGCTCGAAAGGATCGCGACCTGGGCAGGCCATACCAAGAATTCCCTGGGTACCGGCGCGGAGCTGACGACCGGGAACGTGGAGAACATCGCGAAGGCGGCCGTGGGCACCGCCCTGGCGTTTACCCCGGTCGCCGGTGACCTCTTCTCGCTGGCCATATCGATCGCGGACGGCAATGTCCACGACGGGATCTGCGCGGTCGTCAGCCTCGCCGCCACCGCCGTCGGCTTGGTGCTCCCACCGGTGGGCGCGGTCGTCGCCGCCGGTTTGGCGGTCTACCAGCTCGGGAACCTGCTGTGGAGCTTCTTCCAAGCCGAGGCCACACCCCGCGACTGGATAAAGAATCCGCCCGCCACCGCCAAGGAACTGTTCGAATCCGGTGCGAGCATAGGATGGGAATCCATCCCGGTAGGAGGAAAGAAAGCCACCCTTGTCTTCGACCGCAAGCAGCACATCGCCACCCAAACCCTGCTCATGGACTCCAAATGGGGCAAGTCCAATAACAAGAATCGACCCGTTGTCACTTACAATCTGCTTCCCCAAAAAAATGTAATGTGGTTGTCGATTCCAAAGAACTTTCCCACGAAGGATACCGTCGTGACGCTCAATGTGTGGCAGAACGGTGATATCACTAATGCCGAATGCAGATTCCTCCCCGTCGTCCTCACCCTCCAATGTAACAATTTGGAGAAACGCGTGACGATTTCCCAAGGACGTCCTGCAGTGCTCACCGTGTCATACATCTACGACCCCGAGAAGGTGGCGAAATCTATTTGCTCCGGCCCGCCGTGTGTGGCCAGCAGGAAAAAAGGGAGCTTTCTCGATGTTTACCCGGAGAACCAAACGGACAAGGGGGTGCAGCTGCCTCTTCCTTTCACGGTAGGTTTGAGATGACAATGCGACTCTGTGAACCCGTCGACGTATCCGAAGAGGTCCGCGATCTCCTCAGCAGGTGAGTGCTTCGCGAGCGACGACAGCGACGCTGTCGTCGCTCGCGACCTCCGGCAGAGTGCATAGGGTGTAACTCGTGGGTTCGGTGTCGTCTTCCTTGCGCCCGGGGCACTGCCGTAGTGCCAAGACGCGGTCGAAGAACACCGTTCGACCCAGCACAACTCGGACGCCGGGCGGGCACACCCGGGAGTCCGGCCTGGCCCATGGCCGCCAGTAGTCGCGCGGCTGGGCGACGGGTCGAGGCTTCGGCCCGCACCAGGGTGATGTCGTCAGCGATCTGTTCGGCGCTTACCCTCAGCCGCGCGGGATGGCCGGACATCCACAGGCCGTAGCGGGCCATGCCGCGCATGGCGGTCGAGCCAAGTCGGGCCAAGTCGGGGCGCGGCGGCGGGTGGCGGTGGTCGAGTTGCGGGACCGGATGCCCGTGGGCTTCATGGGCGCGGGGCGCCGCGGGTGGCTTCGGAGCAGACCGTCCAGACTGTGGCCGCGCTCACATGTGATGCGGCACAGTGCAATTCGTTACGGTATTGTTCGGGGCGACATCAGGAGGGATGTATGTCGCACGACCGTTCGGGTGGTGGCGTTGCGAGGGTGCAGGGGTCGGAAGCGCTACCGCGTGACGAGGCGGTGCTCAGTGACGGCGCCCCGCTGGAGGTTTCGCTGAGGGGCAGCGATCTTCGGGTAATCGAGGCGCTGCTGGCCCCGCTGCGGGCGTGGACGAGTCCGCGGTTCTACGGACTCGAGAACATCCCCACCGAGGGCCCGGTCCTGCTCGTCGGCAACCACAACCTGATGGGCGGCATCGACGCCCCGCTGCTGCTGCCCGAGGTGCTGCGCCGCCGCGGCCGCCTGATCCGCGGGCTGGCCGAGAATGTGTTGATCGCCGTCCCCGGCGTGCGCCACTTCCTGCATCGCTACGGCGCGGTCCGCGGCACCCGCGCCAACTGCCTGGCCCTGCTGAAGCGCGGCGACGCCGTCATCGTGTTCCCCGGCGGCGGCCGGGAGGCGGTGCGCCGCAAGAACGAGAAGTACGTCCTCAAATGGGAGGGCCGCACCGGCTTCGCCCGGATGGCGATCGAGGCGGGCGCACCGATCGTGCCCGTCGCGATGATCGGCGTAGACGACGCCTACGACATCGTCCTCGACGGCGACCACCCCCTGCTGCGCCCCCTGCGCTGGACCGTCGAGGCCCTCGGCGTGCACCCCGACCTGACACCCCCGCTCCTGCGCGGCCTCGGCCCTACCGTCCTCCCACGCCCCGAACGCTTCTACTTCTCCGCGGGCACACCCATCGACCCCGCCCCCTGGCGCGACGCCGCCGACCTGACCACCGCCGCAAAGGAATTGCGCGACGTGGTCCGCAAGGCCCTCGAAGAAGAACTCACCTTCCTCTTCACCGAACGCGAACACGATTCCGGCCGAACCCTATTCGGCCGCGTGCGCGGCTGACTCCAGCGCTGACCACATACCCGGCTTACGTTCGAGCGCGATTCCCTTAACCGGTCTGTTCCCACAGCGCGCGGCGCGCGGCGAACGGGTTCGCGACAACTCGCGTGGGATTGCCGAACAGGAGTGTGTTCCGGGTCCGGTCGTCGTAGGCGGGCCACGCCCGCACCGACGGTACGACGGGGTGCCCGCGATGGCAGAAGCTGGTCCACGCGCTGCTGGCCTGTTCGGCGAGGGTGGCGCTGGCTCTGCTGGTCGAGGTGAGCGCGGCGCAGCGCAGGTTGGCGAAGAAGTAGAGGACGTCCTCGCTGTGGCTGCCGGTCCCGCCGCAGAAGACGTAGGCGTAGACGGGCGCGGTCGCCGCGGCGCTGCGCGCGGACGCGAGGGCGAGCGCCGGAAAGCGATACATCGCGTCCGTGGTGACGGCGACGGCGATCTTGCGCGCGGAGTCGTGGGGCCGTGCCCGCCGGTGCTCCTCGACCAGCGCCGCGACGTCACGGCGCGCGATGCGCGAGCAGCGAGCGGCCAGCTCCGCGTCGTTCATGGCTGCCCAGTCCGCCTCGTCGGCGCCGAGCGTCCGGCTGGTCTCGTTCAACGTGCTGCCGATGAGCAACGGGATTCCCGGCGCGATGCCCGCCGCCACCTCGGCGTAGGCCCGCCGTTCGACGGGCACGCCGTCGAGCACCGGCTGAAATCGATACCCCAGTTCCGCGGCGACCATAGCCTGGGCGTCGAGCAGCCGGCGAACGCTCGTCCCGGCGATCGCGTGGGGTCGTCGCGCGGAGACGCCGAGCCGGCGCAGGACGGCGCGGGCCGCGTCCTCGGGCGAGTGGCGGCAGGCGCGGCGCGGCGGAGGCGGGCTGGCCATGACGGCGCGCTGGAACGGGGGTCGCGGCGCGGTCGTCAGCAGCAGCGTCGCCAGCCGGGACGCTCCGCGCGAGCCGCCGACGACGGTGATGTTGCCGGGGTCGCCACCGAAGGCGGAGACGTTGTGCCGCAACCACTGCAGAGCACAGGACAGATCCAGTATTCCGACGTGGCCGGAGTGCGCGTACTCGGGAGACCCGGTCCACGACAGATCCAGACAGCCGAAGACGCCGAGCCGATAGTTGACGGTGACCACGACCAGATCGCCCTGTCCGGCGAGGCTGGACCCGTCGAACCGCGGCCAGTCCGCCGCACCGAAATCGGTGCCGCCGTGGAGCCAAACCAACACCGGCGCTTGCACATTCGGCCCGGCCATGGCCCAGATGTTGAGCACGAGGCAGTGCTCGCCCTGATTCTCGACGCTGGTGGGAATGCCGAACAACGGCAGCATCGCGAAGGTCTCCGGCCGCGCCCCGAACGCCTCGCGCAGCGGCGGCTGCGGGCACGCCGGGCCGAAGGCGAGCGCGTCCCGGACACCCGCCCAGGCGGCGTGGGGCCGAGGCGGCCGGAATCGGGCGGCGCCCGCCGTGCTCGCGGCGTAGGGCACGCCGAGGAACGCGCGCACCCCTCGATCCACACGGCCACGGATCCGGCCGAGGCTCGTCTCCACGACGACAGTGTCCACGCGTTACTCCGCGGCTGCCATCGTCCGCAATCGGACGAGGTCTACCTTGCCCGCGCCGGTGCGCGGCAGGCGAGCGACCGCCCGCAGCGGCAGGCACTCGGCGGGCAGTTCGAGCGCGCGCAGCGTGGTCAACCACGCCTCGCGAAACGGCTCGACGTGTCCCTCCACATACACCACCGCCGCCTCGCCGGTCGCGGGCACGGCGGCCGCCGGGCCGACGCGCGTCAGGCGCCGCTCGACGTCGTCCAGCAGAATTCGCTTGCCGTGCAGTTTGATTCGGCGGTCCTTGCGGCCGACGCAGTACAGCATCCCGCGGTCGAGGTAGCCGAGATCCCCGGTGCGCAGGATGCCTCCGGTCGTGTCGCCCTCGCTCAGGTCGGCGCGGGAATGCGCGTAGCCCAGCATCACATTGGGGCCCTCGTACACGATCTCGCCCACGCCCCTGTCCGGCCCGTCGATCCGGAGTCGCCCACCGGGAACGGGCCTGCCGACCGAGCCGAGATGGTCGAGCAGTGACTCCGGCGGCAGGTAGGTCATGCGCGCGGTCGCCTCCGTCGCGCCGTACATCGGGCAGAAGCCGCCGCCGTGCGCGGCGAGCATCCGGCCGAAGTGCTCCACCAGTTCGGGCTCGAGCGCCCCGCCCGCCTGGTATGCCAGCCGCAGCGAGCGATGCGCCGACGCGCGCCAATCCAGCTGGCGCAGTAGACGATAACTCACCGGCACCGCGCCGATGTTCGTGACGCCGGCGCGCTCGGCCAACCGCCAGAACCGGCGCGACGTCGGACTCGACGGCGACAGCACCAGGCCCGCGCCGACGCGGAGGTGGCTGTTGACGATGGACAGACCGAAGCTGTAATCCATTGGCAGGCTGGTGATGCCGATGTCGGCGGCGTGAAGGCCGAGCGCTTCGGCGATGGCCTCGGCGTTGGCCGCGACATTGGTGTAGGACAGCCGAACGGCCTTGGGCTGCCCCGAGGATCCGGACGTGGTCATCAGCAACGCGAGTTCCGGATGGATGCCGTCTTCGCTCGGATTCGAGCGAACGAGCATCCTGGCGCCGAGAAACGAGCCGCCGGAACGGTATCCGGCGGGCACGGGTTCGGTGCCGTCGTCGAGGACGCGCTCCGGTCGATAGGTGTCCAGGAGCCGGCCGCGCGCCAGGTCCTCCGCGAGCAGCACGGCATGCCCGTGTCGCAACGCCGTCAGATAGGCCAGCAGTCCGGGCAGTGTGCGGCCGGTGGCGACGGCCACGAGCGCCTTGTCCGCGGTGTCGAGCCAGGCTTCGGCCGACCGAATTCCCGAACGCACGGCATCGGCGGGGACGGGCTGCTCGCCCTCCCAGATCACCGGCTCGGCCGGTGCCAATCGCAGCGCGCGCAATGTCATCCCCGCCCGGACAGAGCTATCGGCTCGCGCGCGGTGAGCAGCTGGGCGAGGCGTCGCACGGTTCCGGCGCCGAACAACTCGATCAGCGTCAGCGGCAGATCGTTCTCGTCCCGCACCGCGGTGACGAACCGGACGGCGAGCACCGAGTCGCCACCGAGGTCGACGAAGTCGTCGAGCACGCCGACGCGCGGGCGATTCAGCACGCGCGCGAGACAGGCGGCAAGTTCATGTTCGAGCGCCGTGGCGGGCGCCGCGTAGCGAGACGCGCTGGGCGAGTTCGCCATTTCCCGGCGGAACCAGGCCTCGTCGAGGTGGTGTGCGGGCAGTTCGGTCACCGCCAGAACGGCCGGTTCGGCGTCGCTGCCCGCGCGGTCGAGAACCGCCCGCAGTTCCTCCCTGATCTCCAGGACACAGCCCATCTCGCTCAGCACCACCACCACGGCGGGGTCGCCGGACAGCGGCAGTATCGCGAAATCGGCCACACCGTCGTGTCCAGCGAGTGCTTGCCGGAGGGTTTCGGACAACTCCGCGGGTAATCTGTGAATCATATTGCGGCCCTTACAGTTAGGTGCGACAGTCGGCGAATCGCCATCGTGGACGACCGGCCTGTGCCGCAGCGGTGATCCTTCGTACGGCCACGGTCGCCCGCACCGCGGCGAGGGCGAGCGCGATCCCGCACAGGGTCAAGGTGATTCGCGCCAGCACCGGCCGTGCGTCGCCGGGCTGGGGGAGGTCTCCGATCAGCAGCGTCAGCGCCGTGCCGAACACCACCCACAGGCCGTAATCGACCGGCCGCACAGCGAAACCGAGCACGGCGACGCCGAGCAACATTGCGGCGAGCGTGATTTGGTTCGGCGAGACCATGATGGCCGCCGCCGCCGCG
>NZ_BAGH01000278.1 GCF_000308715.1 Nocardia tenerifensis NBRC 101015 | reverse complement strand
GAACCGCCGCCTGCCTCCGAGAGTGTCGGGCTGCTGCGTGCTTTTGGGTGGGTCGGGCCGCTGCCTTTTTCCGGGAGTGTCGGCTCGCCGACTGCCTCCCGGGGTGTCAGGCAGCTGCCTTCCTTCCGGGAGCGTCGGCTGCTGTTTGCCTGCTTTCGGGAGTGTCGGGCCGCTAACTGACTCTGGGAGTGCCGGTCCGCTGCCTGCCCCTTCGAGAGTGTCGGGCCGCGCCTGCCCTTCGAGACCGTCGGTCGCTGCCTTCCCTCCGGAAGCGTCGGCCACTTCCCGCCTCCAAGCGGATCGGTCCGCTGTCTGCCCTCCGCGGGACGTCTGCCCCTCGCCCTCCGCCCTGGAGTGCCACCTTCCACAACCGACGTCCGGTGCGGTTCATACCCCCGCGCGAGTATCTTGGGCACGGTGCGATTGACGGAGTTCCAGGAGCTGTTGCATACCGAATTCGGGACGGCGCGGGGCGATGCCCTGCTGGCCGACCACGTGATCCCGTCGATGGGGCAGACGGGCGCCGACGCCATCGAGGCCGGGGTCGATCCGCGGGATGTGTGGCGCGCGCTGTGCTCGGAGTTCGATGTGCCCCGGGCGCGGTGGTGAGCGTGTCGGAAGAGGCGGTGGGTCACGAGGGTCCGCTCTATCGATTCGACGAACGCGAGCGGATGATCCCGGTCGACCCCGAGCGCCTGGCCGCGCGGCTGGCGAAGGCACAGCCGGTCGACTTCGCCGGATACCGGCAGACCGGGATCGAGACCATGCTGCTCGGCCGCTACGACGACGCGCTCGACCTGCTGGATCGGGCACTGGAACTGGTGGACACCGAGGAACGCCGCATCACGGTGTGGATCAACCTCGGCGACGTCTACCGCTATCGAGGCGACGCGGCCACCGCCGAGACGCTGTACCGGCGAGCCGTCGAGCACGCGCGGGCGGCCGCGCCGGACGTGCTGTCGTACGCCGTGCAGCATCTGGGCAAGGCGCTGGCCGAGCAGAACGAGTTGACCGAGGCGCACGCGCTGCTGCGCGAGGCGCTCGATCTGCGCACGGCCGAGGGCGATCCCGAACTGATCGAATCCACCCGGGTGGCGCTGGAAAGCCTTCCCGCGCTGCCGATTCCGCTGCCGCCGAAGGTCGCCGCCCTGCTCGGCGACGAGCCGACCTGGTCGGACGAGCACGAGGGGATGAGCGGCGGCGTCGCGCTCGTCAACGAAACCTATTGGGTCAAGCGGGGTCCCAAGGCCACCGCGGAGCACGAGCGGCTGAACTGGCTGCGCGAGCGCGGAATTCGGTTGCCGGAGATCGCGGTGTTCGACGGCGACGTCCTTGTCCTGGCCGACGCGGGCGCGTCGAGCCTGGCCGCGCGGTCCGAGGCGGGCTCCGGTGCGACCTCGGTGGGCGCGATCATGGGCGAGCTGCTGCGCACGCTGCACGGACTGCCGATCGACGAGTGCCCCTTCGACGGGCGGCTCGATGTCGTGCTGGCGCAGGCGCGCCGCCACGTGATCGAGGGTCTGGTCGATGGCGAGGACTTCGACCCCGACAACCAGGAGTTCACCCCGGAGGGCGTCCTGGCGCGGTTGCTCGCCGAGCGCCCCGACCACGAGGACCTGGTCGTGGCGCACGGCGACTTCACCCCGCCGAACGTGCTGGAAGGCTCGATCCTGCTCGACGTCGGCGCGCTCGGCGTCGCGGACCGCTACCGTGACCTGGCCCTCGCCGTGCGCGACCTGCGCGACGACTTCGGCGAGGACGAGGTGGCCGTCTTCTTCGCCGCCTACGGACTCACCGATCCGGACCCGGTCCGCCTGGAGTACTACCGTCTGCTCGACGAATTGTTCTGAGGCTCAAGGCTTCTTGGCGTAGTGGCGAGCCGCCTTGGTGCGGTTGCCGCACGTCGCCATCGAGTGCCAGCGGCGGGTGCCGTTCTTCGAGGTGTCGTAGAAGAACAGTACGCAGTCGGGGTGTGCGCACTGGCGGATGCGGTCCGGGGCCTCGGCGAGCAGGCGCAGCAGGTTGTCGGCCGCGAGCCAGGCGGGCAGCCACACCTCGTCCGGGACGTCGACCATGTCCTGCGGCCCGGCGTCGGTGAGCGTGCGCCGGATGCGGCCGTGCTCGAGTACCTCGTTCAACGCGGTGTGCGTCGCGTGCCGCACCACGTCGTAGATGGCGGTGCGGGCGGTCAGGACGGCGTCGAGGGTCGCCTGGTCCGCGGTCGCGCGGTCGGTCAGCCCGGCCGAGGTCAGCCATACGCCGAGCCCGGCGACGTCGGTCAGCAGGTCCTGTGGTTGGCCGTGCTCGTTCCACCGCGTGTCCAGCAGGTCGAGGGCCAGCGGTTCGCCGAGGTGCGGGCGTGGATCGTGCATAGCTGAAAGTATCCAGCTCCTTCTGGTCGTCGTGGTGAGCGGCGGCTCTCTAACCGCTCATAGATATTTTACAGGTTGACACGAGGGTTCGGCCGTGCCTATCTTCTAACCAGTTAAACCGGTCAATACGGTTTGGCCCTGTCGAGGAGGAACACATGACCACGGTTGCCGCGCCCCAGCTCGCCACGGGGCACATCGGCCTGAACGTCTCCGATCTGGATCGCTCGGTCGATTTCTATCGCAGCGCACTGGGTTTCGAGCAGCTCACCGTGGGCGCCGACGGAGACCGGAGATGGGCGTTCCTCGGCGCGGGCGGCAAGCTCACCTTGACGCTGTGGCAGCAGAGCGCGGGCGCGTTCTCGGCCGAAACGCCCGGCCTGCACCATCTTTCGTTCCAGGTCGACACAATCGCTCAGGTGCGCGCAATCGAGGCGGCGCTGCGCGAACAGTCGGCCGAGATCCTGCACGGCGGCGTCGTCGCGCACGGTGAGGGCGTCTCCTCCGGCGGCATCTTCTTCACCGATCCCGACGGCATCCGGCTCGAGGTGTTCGCGCCGGCGGGCGCCGAGTCCGCGCCCGCGCCCAGCGGACAGGCGCCGACCTGTGGATTCTTCTGAGCCACCGGACTGTTGAACGTTTCGGCGAACCCCTCGCGACAGGAGCAATTGCCATGGCGCCCTTCCACTCCGGTGAACTCGCCGTCCAGCGGCGCATGGGTCAGGCCGAGATCGCCGACCGGGTCGGCCGCTCGATCCGCGCCGACATCCCGGCCGTCGCCGCGTCTTTCCTGGCCGAGCAGCCCATGGTGGTGATCGCGGCCGCCGACGACGCGGGCCGGATGTGGGCGAGCGAACTCGTCGGGCCGCCCGGCTTCCTGCGCGCCGTCGCAGCCGACACCATCACCGTCGACGCGCGGCCCGCCGAAGGAGATCCGTTGCGAGAGGCGCTGAGTCACCCGACTCGCGTCGGCATGATCGCCCTGCAACCGCAGCGGCGCAGGCGGATGCGGGTCAACGGCGCGGCTACGGCCGAGGGCGGCGGGCTGCGCATCGCGACCGATCAGGTCTACGCGAACTGCCCGAAGTACATCACCCGCAGGCAGATCGAGTCGTACCGGCCGGATATCGAGCCGTCGCCGGCCCGGCGCGGCACCGAACTCGACGCGCGGCAACGGGAGCTGATCACGGCGGCGGACGCGTTCTTCGTCGCGACCGCCGATGCCGAGGGGAACGCCGATGCCTCGCACAGAGGCGGCAATCCTGGTTTCCTCCAACTGCTTTCGCCTACCCGGCTGCGCTGGCCCGACTATCGGGGCAACTCGATGTTCATGACGCTCGGCAATATCGAAGTGAACCCGCGTTGCGGCCTGCTCGTCCCGGACTGGGCCACCGGCGGCACCCTGCAACTCACCGGCACCGCCGAGTTGGTCTGGACCTCAGAGACTTTCACCGCGGGCGCGCAATGCTCGATCGACTTCACGGTCACCGAGGTCGTCGAACGCTCCGGCGAGGGCCCGCTGTGCTGGGGTCCACCCGAACTATCACCCGTCAATCCATAACCCGAAGGAGACGTCCATGCGACCCCCGCTGCCGCCGTTCGATCTGGAATCCGCCAAGGCGAAGGTGCTCGCCGCCGAAAACGCCTGGAACACTCGCGATCCGGAGAAGGTCGCCGCCGCCTACACCGAGGATTCGGTGTGGCGCAACCGCGACGAGTTCTTCACCGGCCGCGCCGCCATCGTCGAGTTCCTCACCCGAAAATGGGTTTCGGAGAACGGCTACGCGCTGCGCAAGGACTTGTGGGCCTTCGAAGGCAACCGCATAGCGGTGCGCTTCCAATACGAATGGCACGACGAGACCGGCCAGTGGTGGCGCAGCTACGGCAACGAACAGTGGGAGTTCACCCCCGACGGCCTGATGTCGCGCCGCGAGGCCAGCATCAACGACGTCCGCATCCCCGAGTCCGCCCGCCGCATCTTCGGCCCGCGCGAACCCGGCGACGACTCGCCACTGCCCCAGCAGTAGTCCTTACCCTCAGCCGCACCCTGTCTCGGGATACGCACTCGTTTTGGGGGCCTATAGAGAGTGCGGATCCCGAGAAAGAGTGCGGCTTTCGCTAGCTGTTGGTGGGTGGGCGCTGCGGGAGCGGCGATGTCCGCATGCCTGAGTTCGCATGCCGCATGTTCGGCCGACGCGAACCTGGCTAAGTTTGGCCGCTGCCGCAGTGGTTTCCACCGCAGCCGCACTCTGTCTCGGGATACGCACTCGTTTCGGAGGCCTATAGGGAGTGCGGATCCCGAGAAAGAGTGCGGCTGGCGCGGGGTGGTGCGGCTGGCGCGGGGTGGTGCGGCTGGCGCGGGGTGGTGCGGCTGGCGTGAGGTGGTGCGGCTGGCGTGAGGTGGTGCGGCTGGCGTGAGGTGGTGCGGCTGGCGTGAGGTGGTGCGGCTGGCGTGAGGTGGTGCGGCTGGCGTGAGGTGGTGCGGCTGGCGTGAGATGGTGCGGCTGACTTGAACGTGTGGGGGTGTCAGAGGAGTTCGCGTTTGGATAGGAGTGCGGGATGGGTGCTCTGCGACGGTGCGGTCCATGGCGGACGGCACCGTCGCAGAGGGAGTCAGGCGGTGACGACTGCTCGGTCGGGGGCGGGCTCGGTGACTGGCCGGTGGGTGTGGAACAGCGCGAAGGCGATCGCGCCGAACACGATGCCGACCGTTGCGGCGACGGTGAAGGCCGCGTCGAGGCCGGAGACGAAGTGTGGCAACGTCATCGGCTGATCGGCGTCCGCGACACCGCGAAAGACCGTGCCCAGCACCGCGACTCCGAGCGCGAGCCCGAGCTGTCGCGCCGTGTTCACCGCGCCCGCCGCCGTACCACCCTGCTGCGGCGGCACTGCGGCCATGCCCGTCGACACGAGCGCGGGGGCGTTGACGCCGACGCCCGCGCCGATCACCACGAGCCCGGGAACCAGTGCGAGCCAGGAGGATCCGGCGTCGATGAGCGTCAGCAGTCCGGTGCCCGCGCCGACCACCACCAGGCCGACGCCGATGGTCCACTTCGGGGCGGCGTCGTGCATCAGCCGGCCGAACACCCCGGAGACCAGAAAGGCGGTCGCGGCCATCGGCAGCAGCGCCAGGCCCGCGTGCAGCGGCGTCATCCGCAACTGCTGTTGCAGCCAGATCGAGACCAGGGGAGTGCTCGCGAAGGCGGCGAACGTCTGCCCGCTCGCGCCGAGCAGTGTCGCCCCGAAGATCCGGTTGCGTAGCAGCGCCAGCGGCAACATCGGTGCGGCGCTGCGGTTTTCGACCACGGCGAAGACCGCCGTCGCGACGACGCCCAGCGCCAGCGCGGTCACCGCGCGGCCGTCGGTCCACCCGTGTTCGCCGCCGCGGATGACGCCGTAGGTGAGCGCGGTCGCCGCGGTGGCGAAGGCGAGCATGCCGGGCACGTCGACGGCGCGGTCCGCGCGCCGGGCCGAGGCCGGGAACACGGTGGCGGTCAACGCGATCGCCAGCACCGCGATCGGCAGATTGACGAAGAAGATCCACCGCCACGACAGCGCCTCGGTCAGCACGCCGCCGAGCACCACCCCGAGGCCCGCCGCCGCGCCGGACACCGCGCCCCAGATCCCGAAGGCGACGCCGCGGTCGCGACCGGTGTAGGTCGAGTTCAGCAGCGACAGCGTGGTCGCGAACATCGCCGCGCCGCCGACGCCCTGAACTACCCGCGCCGCAATGAGATTCGTCGAGGTGTCGGCGACGCCGCAGCCGAGCGAGGCGAGGGCGAACAGCACGAGCCCGGCGAGGTAGGCGCGTTTGGCGCCGACCCGATCGGCCAGGGAGCCGAGCACGAGCAGCAACGCGGCCAGGGCGAGCGCGTAGCCGTCCACCACCCACTGCAGGCTCGACAGCCCGGCCTCGAGGTCGATCGCGATGTCGGGCAGGGCGACATTCACGATGGTGACGTCGATGAGGAGCATCAACGTGCCGAGGCACGCCGCGAACAGGGGGAGCCATTTTCTCACTGGGGGCCTCCACGGCAGAATCGAACGATATCGACGCCAAGCGTGCGGTAATCGAACGTATCTCCCTAGCCACATTTCCGTTTGCGTTAGATTCCTCCCATGTCGCCTGATGACCCTGTGGAATCCTCCGCGCTGGACATTCTCGATCGGCAGATCCTGCACGCCCTGGTGCAGGACGCGCGGATTCCGTTCGCGAAACTCGGGTCCATCCTCGAGGTCTCCGAGCAGACGGTGGCGCGCCGCTACCGGGCGCTGCGCGAGCGCGGCATCATGCATGTGTCGGGACAGGTGAACGCGGTCCCGCTCGGGCACGCGCGATGGGTGCTGCGGATCAAGTCGACGCCGGACAAGGCGCTGGGGCTGGCCGAATCCCTGGCCAGGTTCCCGGATTTGAGCTGGGTCACGCTGCTGTCCACCGGCTCGGAGGTGACCTGCGTGAGCAGGCCGCGCTCGCTCGAGCGGCGGGACGCGCTGCTGCTGCACACCCTGCCGAGGGCCAGCCAGGTGCGCGAGGTGATCGCCCACGAGGTGATGCACCGGTTCGAGGCCGCCGAGGAGTGGCCCCGCTTCAGCCACCTCTTCACCGAGCGGCAGCTGAACGAACTGGGGCCGCGGCGAACGGGGTGCGAACTGGACCGGGAGCGCCCGCGTCCGCTGGACACGCCGCCGAACCTGACGCCCGAGGACGAGACGATGCTCACGCTGCTCGGCCGCGACGGACGCGCGCCCTACGCCCAGATCGCGGCCGAAACCGGTTGGACCGCACCGAGAGTCGCGCGCCGGATGACCGAGCTCGTGCAGTCGGGCGTGCTGTACTTCGACCTCGACTTCGCGGTCGGGCGCATGGGGTACGGCGTGCGGGCCGCCCTGTGGCTGCGGGTGCGCCCCGCCGAGCTGGACGCGGTGGGCCGGGCGATGGTCGAGCACCCGGAGATCGTGTTCGCGGCCGCCACGACCGGCCCGACCAACCTGATGGCATCGATGATCTGCCGCGACACGCCCCACCTCTACCGCTACATCACCGAGCGCCTCGGCGCGCTGGACGGCATCACCGACTTCGAGGTCACGCCCTCCCTGCGCGTGCTCAAACAGGCGCAGACGCTGTTGAACAGCGAGCGGGTGTCGCTGGTGCGTTGATCCCGCCGACACCGCATACTCGCCGGAGGCGGAACTGGCGTGTCGCTTGACTCGAACAGGTGTTCGTCTAACCTTGGCGCCAGAACTTGTCGGTGCCGCCCTCTAATGTTGGCGCCAACCACAGCAGAGACTCACCCGTCGAAAAGGGGATCAGGACATGGCACCACAGGCGTACGACCGCGACAAGGCGCTCGAACTCGCGCTGGCCCAGGTCGAGAAGAACTTCGGCAAGGGCGCGGTCATGCGTCTCGGTGACGAGGTCCGTCAGCCCCTCGCGGTGATCCCGACCGGCTCCATCTCGCTCGACGTCGCGCTCGGCATCGGCGGCCTGCCGCGCGGCCGCATCATCGAGGTCTACGGCCCGGAATCCTCCGGTAAGACCACCGTCGCGCTGCACGCGGTGGCCAACGCCCAGGCCCAGGGCGGCGTCGCCGCGTTCATCGACGCCGAGCACGCGCTCGACCCCGACTACGCGAAGAAGCTCGGCGTCGACACCGACGCGCTGCTCGTCTCGCAGCCGGACACCGGTGAGCAGGCCCTGGAGATCGCGGACATGCTGGTCCGCTCCGGCGCCATCGACATCATCGTCATCGACTCGGTGGCCGCGCTCGTGCCGCGCGCCGAGATCGAGGGCGAGATGGGCGACAGCCACGTCGGCCTGCAGGCCCGCCTGATGAGCCAGGCGCTGCGCAAGATGACCGGCGCGCTGAGCAACTCCAACACCACCGCGATCTTCATCAACCAGCTGCGCGAGAAGATCGGCGTGATGTTCGGCTCCCCCGAGACCACCACGGGCGGTAAGGCGTTGAAGTTCTACGCCTCGGTCCGCCTCGACGTGCGCCGCATCGAGACGCTCAAGGACGGCAGCGACGCGGTCGGCAACCGTACCCGGGTGAAGGTCGTGAAGAACAAGGTCAGCCCGCCGTTCAAGCAGGCCGAATTCGACATTCTCTACGGCCAGGGCATCTCCAAGGAGGGCTCGCTCATCGACATGGGCGTCGAGCACGGCTTCGTGCGCAAGTCCGGCTCCTGGTACACCTACGAGGGTGACCAGCTCGGCCAGGGCAAGGAGAACGCCCGTAAGTTCCTGCTGGAGAACACCGATATCCGCGACGAGATCGAGAAGAAGATCAAGGAGAAGCTCGGCATCGGCGCCGACGTGACCGCCGAGGCGGGCGCCGAGGTTCCCGCCGATTTCTGATCCGATGAACGGCCGACGCTCGCCCCAGCCGCGCCGGACCGCGCCCGATGAGTCGCGGTCCGAGCCGGTGCGAGAGATGCGACGTCGGCTCCAGGAACTCCTGTCCGCCACCGGTGCCGCCACCGATCCCGCCGGATCCTGGCCCGGCGAACAGGACCCCGGACGAGTCCGATCGGCCGAAGGTGGTTCGGCCGAATCGGGCACCATGGGAACTCGGTCGAACGCGCCCGATCCGCAGCGGGCGCGTTCGACTGGGTCCGGGCGGCGAAAGTCGTCCCGGCGCACAGACTCCCGATCGGCCGGCTCCGAAGGTATCGACGGCCGATGGGCGGATCCGGTGGCGGCCGGATCCGAGCGGGGTGCCGGCTCTCCGGAGCCCACTCCGCCAGGCGGGACGGTCGAGCAGGCGAAAGAGGCGTGTCTTCGCCTGCTCGCCGTCCGAGCCCGCAGCCGCGCGGAACTCGCCCAGCGCCTCGCGGCCAAGGGCTACACCGAGGAGATCACCGAGCGAGCCCTCGACCGGCTCACCGAGGTCGGCCTCATCGACGACGCGGCCTTCGCCGAACAGTGGGTCCACTCGCGGCACACCTTCTCCGGCAAGGGCAAACAGGCGCTGGCGCAGGAACTTCGCCGCAAAGGTGTCGCCCAGTCCGATGCCGCCCCCGCGCTGGAGGCCATCAGCTCCGACGACGAGGAGTCCCGCGCCCGCGAGCTCGTCCGCCGCAAACTCCGCAGCCTTCCGTCCGGCCTCGACCGCGACAAAGCGATCCGCCGGCTGGTCGGCATGCTGGCCCGCCGCGGATACAACCAGTCCATCGCGTTCACGGTGGTCAAATCCGAACTGGCCCAGGCCCAGTTCGACACGTCCGACATCGAACAGGACTGAGTGGGCCGACGCTCTGGATGCGTGGCTTCGACACAGTGCGTCTAGTGGCTGGGCAAGCTTTTCAGTCGAGTGGGACCAGCCTGTCGGCTGCGGTAGATGGGGCGAGGAACTCCGAGGGGCGAACGGATCATTGCTTGGACAGGTGCGCCTTTTCGGACAGGCACAGCTGAGACCTTCTGCGAAAGCTGAAGACCCGCCCAGGTTTTCCTTGGAGCAGTGCTGGGCGCGTCGAGTGCCGTCCCCGGCTTTCTCCAGCAGTCAGGAGTGTGGTGTTCAGCCCCAGCGTGGTCATCTGGCTGTGGTTGCGTGTAGGGCATGGAAGATCAGCAGAGTTATATGGTCGCTGTGCAAGATCGTTGGGCGACCATATGACTCTGCTCGATGGGTTGGGCGACCATATGACTCTGCTCGATGGTTGGTTCAGCTGGGGAAGGGGTGCTCGGCCTCCAAGAGGTGTGCTAGCTCCAGTAGTGTGCGCTCATTGCCGCAGGTGCGACGTGCCCGCTCCCTGCTGGATGAGGCCGACGCACATGTCACGCTCGGCCGTCTCGTCGCCGCGTTCCGGGAGGTGCCACGGTCTTCGGGGGCCCGGTGGCCGCAGCGGATGTTCCAGCCGATCGCAAGCCCAGCGGGGGCGGGTGTCCTC
This sequence comes from Nocardia tenerifensis NBRC 101015, assembly GCF_000308715.1. Classification (GTDB taxonomy): domain Bacteria; phylum Actinomycetota; class Actinomycetes; order Mycobacteriales; family Mycobacteriaceae; genus Nocardia; species Nocardia tenerifensis. The sequence goes on along the minus strand of NZ_BAGH01000278.1, from coordinate 14,753 downwards.
GCGCGCCTCAGTCCAAACGTTCGGCGTTGTCCCGGCGTTCGCTCTCCGCCGCACCGGCTTCCGCCGCATCCAGGCCCGCCGGCTCGCCGTTGAACCCGGGCGCCGGCCAGCGGTCGGCCGGCAAGACCCAGCGCGCGTAGGTGTTTTCCGGGTTGACCGTGATCACGTCGCACACCCGGACCACCCGGTCCAGTTCGTCCCCCAGATGCTCGGGCGTCGGCGTGACCACGGCGTCCGCGCCCACCCGTTCGATCGTGTCCAGCAACTGCGACACCGGCCGCTCGGTCTGCGCGCCGAATACCACGATCTTGGCGAGCTCATATCCGAGTCGCTTTGCCACGCTGCGTATCTGCGTCTCGTCCCAGACCTGCGACACCCCCGACACATCGCGGCGCAGATATCCGATCGCCGTCGGCCGTCCCCACATCTCCCATCGCCCTCTCGTCGGTAGCCGGTCTCGCATGCAATCTCCGAGGTTAGAAGCGGCCACAGCCCGAGGGACAGCATGTTGCGAAAAGTTGCGAGAAGATCGCTACACGGCGTTCCAGGCTGGAACCCGGAGGCGGATTTCCCTGCCGCGCACGCGTATTCATCACTTGACCAGTTATCCCGACCTTGACCCGTCGTGCGGGGGAGCGGGACAATCGACGGGCTCGGGGCAACAGTTCGCAACATCCCAAAGGGGTCAACGATGCGTCTGACTTTTATCGGCGGAGATCCGGGCTCGAATCCGAACGGTTCGCCCACCGTGTACCGCACCGACCGTGACTCGTGGATCGTGCAGGGATGGGTAGTGACCGACCCCGAGGCTCTTGCCCACATGAACATTCCGCACGGCGAAACCTGCGTGGAGATCCCGGACAGAATGGTCCAGTTCTTCCGGAAGGGGGCCCGTGGCATCGATAGCCTATGAAGAATTCGAGCGACTACTTGACAAATTCGTTGTGGAGTCAATGCATCTGGAGACCCGAGACATCTACAGCACGGCGGTCGAGTCACCGCATCTAGCACAGTGGAGCGCCGGCGAGCCCGACGACCTGGTCTGGCTGCAGGGCTGGTGCACGACCGTCCGCCACCATGTGGCGGCTGGCCGGTCGGTGCGCCGAGCCAGGATCGTGTCGGAACCGCTGAGCGACTATCAGCGCTGGTCCAACAGCATCGCCGCGCCGATGGTCGAGGCGGGAGAGGATATTCGCTGGGTTCCCCGCCGCCTGACGTCGTCGGTGGCCATCCCGGGCAACGATTTCTACCTTCTGGACAACCGGCTCGTGATCTTTCTCCACTACGCGGGCAGTGGCGTGTCCACCGACCAGGTCACCTCCGACGATCCGCACGATATTCAGCTGTGCCGCAGCGCCTTCGAGGCCGTGTGGCGGCTGTCCATACCGCATCGTGACTACCGGCCCAGCTAGTTCCGCGCAGGAGGCCCGACGGGCCCTCGGCAGCCGGTTGCGGGACATCCGCAAGGCCGCCGGTATCACCATTCGGCAGCTCGGCGCCGAGACCGGCCAGCATTTCACTCGAGTGTCCAAAATCGAGAACGGCGTGCAGTTCCCGACCGACCGCGATATCAGCGCCTGGTGCCGCGTCTGCGCCGCCGTCGACCAGGAACTCGATCTAGTCGCGACCCTGCGCGCCGTCGACTCGGCCTACCTCGAATATCGGCGGCAGAGCCGGGCGGGCATGAAGCGCGTGCTCGGCGCGCACACTCCCGAGAGGTACATGGCGACCAAGGTTTTTCGCATCTACGAGCACAATGTCATTCCGGGTCTGTTCCAGACCGCGGAGTACACGGCGGCCATGCTGTCGTTCTGGATCCGGTTCCTCGACACCCCCAACGACCTCGAGGAAGCCGTCGCCGTGCGCATGGATCGCCAAGGCGTCCTGTACCGCGGCGGCAGACGGTTCGTGGCCGTGCTCGAGGAGCAGGCGTTGCGCACCTGGTTCGGCACGGCGGAGGTGCAGGCGGGGCAGCTGGGCCGGCTGCTGGAACTGCTGTCCATGCCGAACATCTCGCTCGGCATCATCCCGCTCATGACCGAACGGGAGGCCGTCGGCTCCACCGGTTTCTGGATTTTCGACGACGCCATGGTCGCCCTCGAGACACCGACCGCGGGTATTCAGGTGACCCAGCCCGCCGAGTTGGCCATGTATGCCCGCATGTTCGAGGTGCTCAAGGGCGCGGCCGTGTATGGGCGCGACGCGCGAGCGCTGATCCTGCAGGTGCTGAGCGAACTGGACGGATAGGTTCTACAGTCCCGGCACGGAGATGAAGACCGCGCCCGTGCTGTCCTGACGGAAGTAGATGTCGGCGGGCGGTTTTCGATACGACGGGATGCCCGAGTCGGGGAGCCAGGTGTAGTCCACGAGTCGCAGGGACAGAGGTCCGGCCGGTGCGACCAGGTGGATGTCGAGGCCTTCGGGTGGGGGAGCGTGGAACTGGATGCCGGTTTTCGGCACCGGTGTCACCTCGCGGCCCGCCACCCGCAGCGCGGTCGGCGCGGTGTCGTAGCGCAGGGCGATGCTCGTCGCGTTCCTCATGGAGCGCAGGCGCAGGTGTACCGTGCGTTGTCCGGATTCGGTTGTGTCGGAGACGATTTCGGATGTGGGTGGGGAGAGTTTCGCGGGGTCGGCGTGGCCGCTGGATACGGCGGTCGGCCAGAGACGCGCGAAATCTTCGCCGGGCGCGGTGTCGCCGACGAACTCGCGGGTCCAGCGGTCGGGTGCCTCCCGGGAGAGCCAGCGCGCCTCGTTGTGGTCGGCGTCGAGCGCGTACACGAGCTGGGACGTCAGCGGGTGCCGGTCATCGAAGCGATCCACCGCTAAGCCCGCGGCGGCGAGGGCGACGGCGAGGATGAACGCGGTCGACGGGATCGTCCAGCCGCGCCGGGCCGGCCACGCCTGGGCTAGGGGTAGTAGCAGGAGGCCACCCAGCAGGACTACCGCGGGGGCGACCAGGAACGGAGCGGTGGTGATGCCGGTTTGCAGCACGGTCCATGTCGCGCTGCCGAGGAATATCGCCGCCGGTAGGAGGAAAACTGTGAGCACCGGCAGTCGCCACCGCTCGGGAAATGCGGAGGCGGTCAGCAGGCCGATCGTCGCGGCGAAGGCAGGCACGACCGCCACGTGCGCGGTGGCGGGCGCGAGGATCGCGAGCGCCACGCCGAGGAGGGCCAGGCAGCCGAGCAATCCGGCCGCGGGGGCCATGGGGCCGGACAGTCTGCGGGTGATCACGTACCACGCGGTGAGGACCGCGGCCGAGAGCACCAGGATGGCCCAGTAGTAGAGCTCGGGCCGATACGGATCGACGAACAGGGGACGGTACTCGGGCCGAATCGCCTTCACGGCCTCCCACAGCCCGTATACCGCGCCCGCCGCGAGCGGTGCGGCGACGAAAGCCGTTGCGGTGGAGCCGAATACGCCGCGCAGAGTGACCTCTCCGGCTTGCCGCAGCCGCCGGCACAGCCAGGCCACGCCGAGGACGGTGGCGACGGCGAGTGCGATGATCACCCAGAACGGGAGCACCACCAGCTTGCCGAAGGGCAGTTGGAAGAACGCGCGATCGGTCTTTTCCGTGACGGTGAGGTCCTTGTCGCCGAACTCCTTGGCCAGCGCCAGGGTGTTGTCACCCATCTGCTGCACCGTCGCGAGATTCACGTGCTCCGGGTCGTCGAAGGGGCTGTGATAGTAGGCGCTGCGACCGGCGAACGCCCAATCCAGTACGCGCAGCCCGCCCGGTTCGAACGAGGCGAAATCGGTGTTGCTCGACGTTTGCGCACCGGCCAGTGTGGTCGACAGCGAGTCCGTATTCGGATGCGGCGCGGCGCGCTCGACCGCGCGGATCAGCGCACCGTTGGGGTGGGTCGTGCGCCACAGCAGCACCGGACCGCCCGCGCCGCGCGCCTCGTGGTTGATCACCACGCCGACGTCCCTGCCGTCCTTGCCCGACGCGACGAACGCCTCCGCCCCCAGCAGCCCCGCCTCTTCCCCGTCGGTCAGCAGCACCACCACGTCGTTGCGCAGGGCGGCACCGCCCGCGCGCAACGCCCGCACCGCCTCCACTACCGCGCCAACCCCGACCCCATCGTCGTTCGCGCCGGGCCCGGAAGCGACGGAATCATAGTGCGCCGTAAGGAAAACCGTCCCCGTCGAGTCCCGCCCCGGCATCCTCGCCACGATATTGGCCACCCGCCCCATCCCCAGCACATCCCGCCGAATCCCGGCCGGATACCGCCCAACCCCCGCCTGAACCTCGACCTGCGCCCCCAACCCCCGCAACTCCTCGACAAGATAATCCCGAACCCGCTCATGCTCCGCCGTACCGATCGCATGCGGCCGCTGCGCGATCTCCCGCACCACCCCCACCGCCCGCTCGGCACTGAACACATCCCCCGCCGCCCCCACCCCGCGATACCCCCGAGGCTGCTGCCCCCAAGCTGCCAACACCACCACCCCCAACAGCACGACAACCGCCACAACACCCGTCGCCCGTCGCCCCATCCACACACCCGCGAGCGTAGCCCTCACCACCGACACCCGCCCGCCCCCAACACCACCGCCCCGCCCAGTACACCCCGCGCGCGGTCCCGCAACCACAAAACCCGCCGGCAATGTCATGCACCGCAGGGCGCGCGCGACAGAACTCCCGGCCGCACATCTCGTCGATCGCGCCCGTCCGTACACAGACCCGTCAAGCCCCCGCAGCCATACGCGTCAGTTGCCCGTTTCCTGATCCCGATAACGCCAGCCGAAAGCGCCGCGCCAACGATCGCAACGCGACGTACTCGAAAGATGATGCGCTGGAACGAATTACCGCGTCCAGCGCACCGTCCTCCGGTGTGCTAATAGTCCCGCGTCTCTATCCCTGCCGTGGTCTCGACCGTGAACTCGGGACAGGTGACCAGGGATGATCCGTCGTACACCCAATTCGGCGCACTGCGTGGGATCTGCTGCGTGCCATCGAAGCTCACGCAAATAGCGGTCGCTCGGTAACTGCCGCCGTTCGAATCGGCGCAATAGGCCATGGCACCGCGGCCGACCAGAGATGATGTGCAATTCGACGGAGTTGCCGCGGCGGCTGAGCCCGAGCACAGCGCCTGCCCGACCGACGTGGCGGCGAGCAATAGACAGGCCGACGCGATATACCCGATACGCATGAATTTCCCCCTAGTTCTTCGTGTTCAAGCCACTGGAAACGACGTACAGCGATCCTCGGCAATACGCGGTGGACACGGTCTGCGCGTCTGCCCATGGCCCGTATTCCCAAGACCGTTCGCCGGTAGCCCCGTCCTCGCACACCGCGACCGCCTGGTGCTGCCCCGATCCGGAGCTGCACACCGTGCTCACCGACAAATTCCGCGAGTCGATCGTGTCGTTGCAGTTTTCGGGCCTCGCGGTCGCGGTTCCCGTGCTGAGCGAGGCGACCATGGTCGAAAGGAACGCCACTGCCACAAGAGCGAAAGCCGATCTGGCCGTCATGGACAGTCTCTTGCGAGCCGTACCGAGATTCTCCATCAAGTTCGAGTCCTCCCCTGAGATTTCTTGGTCACAGGTATAGACGCACCGAATAGAGGAACGGTTCCGTCGGGTTTCAGTTGTGTCGAAGTCGGCCGCACATACGAAAAAGGTGCGCTGGGGTGGGGTTGCCACGCCAGCGCACCTTCGTTGAGAACCTGCGGGATCTGTTGGGCCGCAGGGGGATTCGGTTACTTCTTGCCGGTGATGTCCATTCCGGGGGCCGCGTCGGTGATGATGGAGTCGGCGGCCAGGACGAGGCCGGTGCCCTTGCTCTTCTTGCGTGCGCGCAGGCGCGCCTCGAGCTTCGTGGCGACGAACGTCAGCGTCATGTTCAGCACGATCATGACGACGGCGATGATGATCAACGCGGGGATCGTGTTCTGCTGGGCGGCGCCGAGCTGCTGGCCGGAGCGCACGATCTCGGTGTAGGTGATCTGGTAGCCGAGCGCCGAGTCCTTCAGCGCGACAACCATCTGCGAGACCAGGGCGGGCAGCATGGCGGTGATCGCCTGCGGCAGCAGGACCAGCCGCATGAGCTGGTTCTTGCGCATGCCGAGCGCGACGGCCGCCTCTGTCTGCCCCTTGGGCAGCGAGTTGATGCCGGCGCGGACGATCTCGGCGATGACCGACCCGTTGTAGACCGTCAGCGCGATGACGACGGCCGCCAGCGCCAGCTGGTCGACGGCGAACAACTTGTTCTTCGAGAACAACGCGAACAGGAAGATCATCAGGATCAGAACGGGAATGGCGCGCGCCACTTCCACGATTGCCCCAGCGATCCACCGCACTACGCGATGCTCGGAAAGCCGGAGGATCCCGAAGACCATGCCGATCACGAGCGCGAACACGATCGACAGCAGCGCGGCGACGACCGTGCCCTTCAGGCCGGGCAGCAGATACGTCGACCAGACCTCGGCGTCGAGGAACGGCTTCCACTTCGCCGCGGTGAACTGTCCGTTGTCGGCGAAACCCTTGTAGAGCACCCACAGGAAGGCCGCCACCGCGACGACGACCAGGACCGAATACACCTGATGGCGAATGCGTCCGCGGGGGCCTGGCGCGTCGAACAGCACCGAAGATGCAGCACTCATCGGGCTACCTCGAATCGCTTGGCGAGCCAGCCGAACAGCAGGCCGGTCGGCAGGGTCAGGATGACGAACCCGAGCGCGAAGATGGCACCGACGACGATGACATCGGCCTCGTTCTCGTTGATCTCCGCCATCAGGAACGCGGCCTCGACAACGCCGATGGCCGAGGCGATCGTGGTGTTCTTGGTCAGCGCGATCAGCACGCTGCCGAGCGGGGCGATCACGGAGCGGAAGGCCTGCGGCAGCACGATGAGGCGCAGGTTCTGCGTGAAGGTCAGGCCGAGCGATCGACCGGCCTCGGACTGGCCCATCGCGACGGTGTTGATGCCCGAACGCAGCGATTCACAGACGAAAGCGCCGGTGTAGATGCTGAATCCGACGATGGCGTAACGGAAGTTGTTCTGCGCGACCGAATCCGGCCCCTCGCCGGCGAGATGCCATCCCATGGTGGTGTAGAGGCCCAGCGACATGAACAGGATGATCAGGGTGAGCGGAGTGTTGCGGAAAATGGTGACGTAGGCCGTGCCGACCGCGCGGGCGATCGGTACCGGGGACACACGCAGCGCAGCGACGATAGTGCCCAGGATCAGCGCGCCGACCGCGGAGAGAACGGTCAGTTGGATGGTCACCCAGAAGGCGTCGAGGATTTGATCGTCATACCTCGAGATCAGGTCGAACACGGCGTACGTGTCCCTCCCATCGGGTCTCGATTTTCAGGGGAACTGCGGCGGGTGGCCGATCCGGTGGGATCAGGCCACCCGCGCAGGTGTGGAACTCAGTACCGGTTGACCTTCGGCGGCTCCGGCGCCTGGTAGCCGGATCCACCGACGGTGGAGTCGAAGGCCTTCTTCCACGAGCCGTCGGCGAACATCGCCTCGATCGCGTCGTTGACCTTGTCGCGGAACTCCTTGTCGCCCTTCTTCAGGCCGATGCCGTAGTTCTCCGTGGTGAACGGCTTGCCGACGACCTTGAACGCGCCCGTGCTCTGCGAGGCGTAACCGGCCAGGATGATGTCGTCGGTGGTCACCGCGTCCCAGGAGCCGGCGCGCAGGCCCTCGAGGCACACCGAGTAGGTGTCGTTGGCCTGCAGCTGGGTGTCCTTGAAGTTCTTCTCGATGTTCTGTGCGGGCGTGGAGCCCTTCACCGAGCACACCTTCTTGCCCTTGAGGCTCTCCGGGCCGGAGATGTCGGTGTTGTCGGCGCGCACCAGGAACGACTGTCCCGCAACGTAGTACGGGCCGGCGAAGTCGACCTTCTGCTTGCGGTTGTCGTTGATCGAGTAGCTGGCGACGATCATGTCGACCTGACCGTTCTCGATCAGCGTCTCGCGCTGGGGGGAGGGCGATTCCTTCCAGGTGATGCCCTCGGGCTTCACGCCGAGCTTGCCGGCGACGTACTTCGCCACCTCGACGTCGAAGCCGCTGTAGGAGCCGTCCTTGTTGCGCAGCCCCAGCCCCGGCTGGTCGAACTTGATGCCGATGGTGAGTTTGCCGTCCTTGGCGTGATCAAGGGCGGACTTGCTGTCGCCTCCACCACACGCGGTGGCGGTCGCTGCGGCGAGTGTCAGCGCGATGGCGCCCACGCCGAGTCGCAGGGCACGGTTGATCCTCATCGAGTTTTCCTTCTCCCTCTCATGGGTTTGCTGGCCGTGGTCTCGCCTACGAGGCCGTTGTCGGTTCGGCACGAGCTCAGCGGTCGATCTCTGTGTCAGTGGCTCAATATCTTGCCGAGGAAGTCCTTCGCACGATCGGACTTCGGCGCGGTGAAGAACGCCTCTGGTTCGGCGTCCTCCACCACCTGGCCGTCGGCCATGAACAGGACGCGGTTGCCCGCGCGACGGGCGAAGCCCATCTCGTGGGTGACCACGAGCATGGTCATCCCGTCCTTGGCCAGCGAGACCATCACGTCGAGCACCTCCTGGACCATTTCGGGGTCCAGCGCGGAGGTCGGCTCGTCGAACAGCATCACCTTCGGGCTCATCGCCAGCGCGCGGGCGATGGCGACGCGCTGCTGCTGGCCACCGGAGAGCTGAGCCGGGTACTTGTCGGCCTGATTGGCGATGCCGACCCGGTTGAGCAGCTCCATGGCGGTGGTGCGCGCCGTTTCCTTCTTGATCTTGCGGACCTTGATCGGCGCGAGCATGACGTTCTCGACGATCGTCTTATGCGCGAAGAGGTTGAACGATTGGAACACCATGCCGACGTCGGCGCGCAGCGCGGCGAGGCCGCGGCCCTCGGCGGGCAGCGGGACGCCGTCGATGGAGATGTCACCGGAGTCGATGGGTTCGAGGCGATTGATGGTGCGGCAGAGCGTCGATTTCCCGGAGCCGGAGGGGCCCAGGACAATGACTACCTGTCCCTTGGGGACTTCCAGGTTGATGTCGCGCAGAACGTGTAGTTCACCGAAGTGCTTTTGCACGTTGCGCATCGAGATCATCGGCGCGCTGGCGGCGCTGGCGTCCCCGGTTGAAGCGATCCCGGTTGTATCGGGCGCGGCGGCGTCGTCGGTCATGAACCAAGACTGTAGAGGCAAATTTCGGATTCGCCAGACTTTCCGCGACACGCTGTTCGGCCGCGCCGACATGACACGTCACGTTTACGTCGCCGACCGGTTCGTCCGGATAGCCGGTTTCCGGTGCGGCGGCTGAACGTGTCAACGACGCAGCGTGCCTGATCAGAGGCCATGTGAACGCGAGCGGCCGGTGCCGTAGGGAAGCGAGCCGACGGCTAACGCGCCGTCGTTTGGCGGCGCGTTCGAAATCCGCATGCCCCCAAAATTGGGGTTGGCCGTGCCCGTACCCTGGACACGTGGATTTCACCGGAGAGGCAGTGTCGACTGCCACCCAGCGCCCCGCGGACGGCGCCCGCAGCTATGAGGTCCGCACCTTCGGCTGCCAGATGAACGTGCACGACTCCGAACGCCTGTCGGGGCTCCTGGAGAACGCGGGGTACGTGAAGGCCGCGCCGGGAGCGGCGGCCGATCTGGTCGTGCTGAACACGTGCGCGGTGCGCGAGAACGCCGACAACAAGCTCTACGGCACCCTCGGCCACCTGGCGTCGATCAAGGCCGACCAGCCGGGCATGCAGATCGCCGTCGGCGGCTGCCTGGCGCAGAAGGACCGCGGCGTCGTGGTGCGCAAGGCGCCGTGGGTGGACGTGGTGTTCGGCACGCACAACATCGGCTCGCTGCCGGTGCTGCTGGAACGCGCCCGGCACAATGCCGAGGCTCAGGTGGAGATCCTGGAGTCGCTGGAGGCGTTCCCGTCGAGCCTGCCCGCCAAGCGCGAGTCCGCGTACGCGGGCTGGGTGTCGATCTCGGTGGGCTGCAACAACACCTGCACCTTCTGCATCGTGCCCTCGTTGCGCGGCAAGGAGGTCGACCGCCGCCCCGGCGACGTGCTGGCCGAGGTGCAGGCGCTGGTGGACCAGGGCGTGCTCGAGGTGACGCTGCTCGGACAGAACGTGAACGCCTACGGCGCCTCGTTCGCCGATCCGGACGAGGCGCGCGACCGCGGCGCGTTCGCCAAGCTGTTGCGGGCGTGCGGCGACATCGACGGGCTCGAGCGCGTGCGGTTCACCTCGCCGCACCCGGCCGAGTTCACCGACGACGTGATCGAGGCGATGGCCGAGACGCCGAACATCTGCCCGCAGCTGCACATGCCGCTGCAGTCGGGCTCGGACCGGGTGCTCAAGGCGATGCGCCGCTCCTACCGCAAGACGCGCTACCTGGGCATCATCGAGAAGGTGCGCGCCGCCATGCCGCACGCGGCGATCACCACCGACATCATCGTCGGGTTCCCGGGGGAGACCGAGGAGGACTTCCAGGAGACCCTCGACGTGGTCCGGCAGGCGCGGTTCACCAGCGCGTTCACCTTCCAGTACTCCAAGCGGCCCGGCACCCCGGCCGCCGAGCTGCCCGATCAGCTGCCGAAAGCCGTTGTGCAGGAACGCTATGAGCGGCTCATCGCGCTGCAGGAGGAGATCTCGCTCGAAGCGAACCGGGCGCTGATCGGCACCGAGGTCGAGCTGCTCGTCGCCGACGGCGCGGGCAAGAAGAACGCGGCCACCGCGCGGATGAGCGGGCGCGCCCGCGACGGCAGGCTGGTGCATTTCCGGCCGGGCGGCACGGCGGAGGCGATCCGCCCCGGCGATATCGTCACTGTGGACCTCACCGAGGCGGCCCCGCACCATCTGATCGCCGACGCGCCGATCAAGTCGCATCGCCGCACTGCGGCCGGAGACGCGCATGAGCGCGGCATCACCCCGAAGACCGAGCCGATCGGCGTGGGCCTCGGCTTGCCGCGGATCGGCGCCCCCGCGCCGGAACCGGTCGCCGCGGGCTGCTCGACCGGTTGCGGCACATGAGCAAGCCCGGCGATGAAGGCGACATTCCAGACCGCCCCGACCAACCTACTACTGGCGGTAGTGGGTCGGCTGCGGCCGGCGAATCCGGTGATGGCACAGTGGACGCGGGCAACGCAGCGAACCACGAAAACGCCGAACGAAACGAGGGCTCAGTGAACTCGGCCGAGACCAGCAACTTCGAGCAGTTCCGCGACGATCTGGACGCGGTGGAGCGCCGCATCGCCGGGGAGATCGATCCCGGCGTGCGCGCCATGGTGGTCGCGGGCGCGGTGTTCGTGCTGCTGCTCTCGCTGGTGCTGCCGCACGCCGGCGGCGCGCGCGGGTTCGACGTGCTGCTCGGCACCGAGGCCGCCCGGTTCGAGCACATCGGGCTGCCGTCGCGGATCTTCGTCTGGTTCCTCGTCGTCTTCGGCGTCGGCTTCTCGACCCTCGCGCTGATGACGCGCCGCTGGTTCCTGGCCTGGATCGCGGTCGCGGGCACCGCCATTACCAGCGTGTTCGGCGTCTTCTCCATCTGGCACCGGCAGACGCCCGGCATCAACAACTACCACGGCGCCGGCCCCTCCATCGGCCTGATCCTCGGCACCATCGCCGCGATCGTGCTGACCTTCCACTGGGTCCGCGTCGTCTGGAGCCGCACCGCCTTGCAGTTGGCCGCCGAGGAGCAGCGCCGCAACGCCTCCGCCGCCGCCGAAGAACGCGACCGCCGCCGCTTCACCGGCGAAAACTGAACTGCCGCAACGACAAAGGCGGGTTCCGGCACGGAACCCGCCTTCGTCGAACAGTCGACTAGCGGTTGGTGACCGCGCCCTCCGCGGCCTCGGCCCACTCCCGCCACTGCTTGGCCTGTTCGAGCGCCTTCTCGGCGTCCCGGGCCTTGCCCGCGGCCTGCGCCTTGGCGGCCTGCTCCTCGAATTGCGCTACGCGCTCACGGAATTGAGCGGCGCGGGCCATCGCCTCGGGATCGGTGCGGCGCCACTGCGCGTCGACCGCGTCGCGGACCCGCTTCTCGATGGCGCGCAGCTTGCCCTCGAGCTCCTGAATGCGTTCGCGCGGGACCTTGCCGATGGCGTCCCACTTGTCCTGCAGCTCACGCAGCGAGGCGCGGGCGGCTTCCAGTCCGTTGGCGGGGTCGATGTGCTCGTAGGCCCGCAGCAGTTCCTCCTTGGCGGCCGCGTTCTGGTCGAACTCGGCGTCGCGCTCGGTGACGGCGGCGTTGCGGGCCGCGAAGAACACGTCCTGCGCGCTCTTGAAGCGCCGCCACAGCGCCTCGTCGGCCTCGCGCGGCGCCCGGCCCGCGGCCTTCCACTCGGCGAGCAGGTCGCGGAAGATGCCCGCGGTGCCGACCCAGTCGGTCGAGCCGGACAGCTCCTCGGCGCGCACGCAGAGTTCTTCCTTGCGCGTCTTCGCCGAGGCGCGCTCACGGTCGAGCTCGGCGAAGTGCGCGCCGCGCCTGCGGTTGAACGCCTCGCGGGCCTTGGAGTACCGCTTCCACAGCGCGTCGTCGACCTTGCGGTCCACGCCGCGGATCGACTTCCACTCGTCGAGGATCTCGCGCAGCCGGTCGCCCGCGGCCTTCCACTGGGTGGACTCGGCGGCGATCTTCTCGGCCTCGGCGCACAGCGCTTCCTTGCGCTCGGTGTGCTCGTGGCGCGCCTTGTCTTTCTCCTCCTTGGCATGCGCGGCAGCCTCTTCGGAGTGTTCGGCGATCGCGGCGAGGCGCTTGGCCAGGCCGTCGACGTCGCCGATGACGGCCGCGGTGGGCAGCGACTCGGCGAGGGCCACGGCGGCGGCCTTGGTCTTCCTGGCGTCCGCTCCCGCGGCGAGGCGGGCCTCGAGCAGAGCGACCTCGGTGGCCAGGTCGTCGAATCGACGGCCGAAGTGGGCCAAGCCTTCCGCGGCGTCGCCGGCCTGCCAGGAACCGACCTGACGCTCGCCGTCGGCGGTCTTCACCCAGGCGGTGCCGTCGTCGTCGACCCGGCCCCACGCGCTGGGATCGGAGACGGTGGGCACGACGGGGTGCGGATGCTGAGCCGGGCCGGGCGTCGCGTGCGGCTTGGGAGGTTGGATCGAGCCGCCCGGTTTCGGGGCACCGGAAGAGCGCGGCATCGCGCCGGGGCTGGCTTTCGCGGTTCCGTTGCTGTCGGTCATTGCTCCTCGTCCCTGCCGCGCGCCACGGCTGCCTGGTTACGCCCTAGCTCATCCCATTGAACCCGGTTCGAGCCCTTGTGACCATCGACCCATGCCTTCACGCGGAGGAATCTCGGGGATTGCAACCCCTGATGACCTGGGTTGTAGCTCCTCGAACAGTATCAATCTCGGCGAGGTTTGCGGCAGAGACACTCGAAGCCGGGCGGTACCCGCGGTGCGCGGAGGCCTCCAGCGCAACGGTTACGGTTACCACGTGTTCTCGATTGCCGCCCTGGTCCCGTCGCCGCCGATCCTGGTGCCCGAGCTCTGCGGCGCTGCGACGGGCGCTGTCGCGGGCCTGCCGGACGATCCGCGAGCCGAGCTGCGGGCCGCCGTGCTGGCCGCGGCGCGAGAGCTCGCGGCGGTGACAGACCGCTGGACAGTCATCGGCACCGGAGCTGCCGACCAGGTGTTCGGTCCGGGAACGGTCGGCACGTTCCGCGGTTTCGGCGCCGATGTGCGCGTCGCGCTCTCGGCGTCGGCGTCGGCGGAGCCCGATCCCCAGCATCCGCTGCCGATACTGATCGCCGGATGGTTGCGGGAGCAGGTCGCGCCGGCCGTGAGCGCCGAGGTTCGGGTGATCGACGCCGCGACTCCGACGCAGCGCTGCTGGGAACTGGGCGCGAAACTGCGTGCGGAATTGGAGGGTTCGGACGGACGCCAGGGCGTACTGGTCGTCGCCGATGGCGCCGCGACTCTGTCGTTGAAGGCGCCTGGATATCTCGACGAGCGGGCCGCCGCCGTGCAGGACGAACTCGACCGCGCGCTGCGCGAGGGGGATCGGGTCGGACTCCGCGCGCTCGAGCCCGAACTATGCGCCGAACTCGTCATGTCCGGCCGGGCCGCCTACCAGGTGCTGGCCGGACTGTTCGACAGCGATCCGGCGGTCGAGACCCGTTACCAGGCAGCGCCGTTCGGCGTCGGCTACGACGTGAGCCTGTGGCGACCGGCGGGCCGTCGTGAGTGAGGACATCACCCCGATCGCCGTGGTCGGGCCGACCGCGACCGGCAAATCGAATCTCGGCCTCGACCTGGCCGAGCGTCTCGGCGGTGAGATCGTCAACATCGACGCGATGCAGCTCTACCGCGGCATGGACGTCGGAACGGCGAAACTCACCGTCGCCGAGCGGCGCGGCATCCCGCATCACCAGCTCGACGTTCTCGAGGTGACCGAGACCGCGACCGTCGCCGCCTACCAGGCCGCGGCCAGTGCGGACGTGGCGGCTATCATGGCGCGCGGCCGCGTTCCGGTGATCGTCGGCGGCTCGATGATGTATGTGCAAGCGCTGCTGGACAATTGGGAGTTCCCGGCCACCGACCCGGCGGTGCGCGCCCGCTGGGAGGCCGTGCTCGCCGAGGGCGGCGTCGACGCCGTGCACGCCGCGCTGCGTGCGGCCGATCCCGCCGCGGCCGCCACCATCCTGCCCACCGACGGGCGGCGCATGGTGCGGGCACTGGAGGTGGTCGAACTCACCGGCAAGCCGTTCGCCGCCTCCGCGCCCGAAATCGGAACCCCGCGCTGGGGCACGGTGATCATCGGGGTCGACCGCGACACCGCCGAACTCGACGAGCGCATCGAACGCCGCACCGAGCT
>NZ_BAGH01000279.1 GCF_000308715.1 Nocardia tenerifensis NBRC 101015 | reverse complement strand
GGAAGTGATGTAGCTCTTGTCGATCCGGGTGCGCCTCAGGGGACGTGCGAGGTGATGCTGGCGGAGCGACCTGAGAGCCGCACTCTTTACTGAGATCTGCACGCGGTGTGGGGACCTGGAAGAAGTGCGGAGGCTGGGAAGTGTTGCGGCTGGTAGCGATACCGGGTGCTCCAGGTGGTTACGCGTGGCCTTGGGCGAAGCGCGCTTGAGGCCGCACTTTTGCTGGCACCCGCTGCGGGGCCCTGAGCGGGGGCGGATTCAAGGAGCGATTGCAACACTGCTGATCTCGGGAAGTGGTGCGGCCGTTGTCGATACGGGCTGAGGTGAGGAGTCGGCGGTGGTGACGCTACGGCGTCTCGCCGGAACCCGCACTCTTGTTGCGATCTGCACCCGGTGCGGGGCACGGGAAGGGGCGAAACTTGAGAAGTGTTGTGAGCGTTGGGAAGTGGTCTACTGGACGCGTGCTCGGGTGGCGACTCGGGTGATGACGGGGAGCCAGGAGTCGAGGGGGGCTACGGGGAGGCCGACGATCTTGCCGGCGTCGTCGGCGCGGCGCAGGGCGAGGGCGGCGGCATAGTCGGCGTCGGCGCGGAAGTCGGCGATCTCCGCGGGGGTCATCGGGCCGCCCTGGGCGATGAGGGTGCGTTGGCTGGAGGGGGACAAGGCCGCGGTGTGGGCCGAATCCGTCGCCGCCAGATAGCGTTTCGCGACGACGTGCAGTTCTACGAGGCGGGCGACGCGGCGGCCGAGCAGCTCGCGGATCGCGTCGGCGCCGTGCCTGCCGTGGCCCGCGTCGTCGCCGGGCACGAGCTGATGGCCGATGTCGTGCACCAGCCCGGCGACCTGCAGCTCCTCGTCGTCGGGGTGCCGCTGCCGCAGCAATTCGGCGCACTGGCGGTCGTGGTCGAGGATGTCGACCGGGTCGCCGCTGCGGTCCGGGGTATCCCACGCGTCTTCGCCGTCGGCCAGCAGCACCATCAACTCGTCCACTGTGGACACCCGCATGTTCGCTCCACTCCTTGCGTGTTCGCTGTCGGTCGGCGTCGTGGGTAACTCGTTGGCCGTGGTCATCCGCACGCTCGCTTCACTCCTCATGTCATCGCTGTCGGTAACTCGTTCACCATGGACACCCACGCCATCGCTGCATTTCTTACGTCCTTGCAGTCGGCCAGCGGCGTCGGCAACTCGCTGACCGGGTCACGCGCGGGCTCGCTTCGCTTCTTACGTCTTCGCTGTCGGCCGGCGGTGCTGGTCATTGGTCGACCGTGGAAACTCGCACTATCGCTCTACTTTCACGTCGTCGCTGTCGGTCGGCGGTTGCTGGCATTGGTCGACCGTGGGACACCCGCTTTTTCGCTCCACTTCTTATGTCCTCGCAGTCGGCCAGCGGCGCGCCAATTCGTCGACCGTCGACACCGTCACGCCACTGCTCGACCCCAATTGGTCTAGACCGTAGCGCCGTTCGCGCCGGAGGTCACGTGAAGTTCAGCTGTCGGGCAGGTGAAGACGCGGTACGTGGGAGCGTTCGGGCCGCGCGACGGTGTGGCAGGCTATGCGAATGCGAGTAGCCGTAGTCGCGGGGCCCGATCCGGGGCATGCGTTTCCCGCCATCGCGTTGTGCTTGCGTTTTCTGGCCGCAGGCGACGAGCCGGTGCTGTTCACGGCCCCACGGTGGTTCGAGGCCGCGCGCGAGGCGGGAATCGGGGTGCGCCGCCTGAAGGGCCTGGCCCCGCGCCCGGTCGATGACGACGCCGACGCGGGCCGGCGCATCCACGAGCGCGCCGCGCACATCTCCACCGAGATCCTGCCCGACCTCGGCGCCATGCTGCCCGAGTTGGTCGTCTCCGACGTGCTCACCGCGGGCGGGGGCATGGCCGCGGAGCGCCTCGGCGTGCCGTGGGTCGAACTCTCCCCGCACCCGCTCTACCTGCCGTCGAAAGCCTTGCCGCCCATCGGAAGTGGGCTCGCACCCGGCGCCGGACTGCGCGGTCGGGTGCGCGACGGCGTGTTGCGCACCATGACCGCCCGCGACATCCGAAACGGTCTGCGTCAGCGCGAACACGCGAGGCAGTTGGTCGGCCTACCCGCTGCGGATCCCGGCCCCGCCGCCCGCCTGATCGCCACCCTCCCGGCGCTGGAGGTGCCGCGCCCGGACTGGCCCGACAACGCCCACGTCATCGGCCCGCTCTTCTGGGAACCGACCGACACGATCCTGACGCCACCGCCGGGCGACACCCCGCTGGTGATGGTCGCGCCCTCGACCGCGCACACCGGCGTGGCCGGCATGGTGGAGACGGTCCTCGACGCACTAGCGGGTGCCGATGTGCGCGTGGCGATCTCGATGCTCGACACCCCGCCCACCGTCCTACCGCCTTGGGCCGCAGCGGGTTTGGGCCGACAAGACGAGCTGCTCACGCACGCGTCGGTGGTCGTCGGTGGGGGCGGTCACGGACTGCTCGCGAAGTCGCTGTCCGCAGCTGTTCCGATCGTCACCGTCCCCGGCGGGGGGGACCAGTGGGAGCTCGCCAATAGGGCTGTCCGCCAAGGCAGTTCGTTGCTGGTCCGCCCGTTGACCACGGCGGCGGTCCGAGCGGCTGTTCTAGAGATCTTGTCGGATCCGCAGTTCGCGGCGGCGGCCCAGCGGGCTGCGGCGACCGCCACGGACGTCGCGGACCCCGTCGAGTTGTGTCACCGGGTGCTCGACGCGGTGCGTGCTGGTTAGCCGACCGCGAGTGCCGTGATTTCTGCGGCTCGATGTGGTGTAGGTGCACAATCGGTGCCCCTGTTCGCGCACACTCCCTGACTTTGGGCACATGAACTCGTATGCGATTGGGCGGCGGTTTCGGAAGGCGTGGCGCCGGTGCTGTGTGCAAGACCGTCAGTCGGTGGCCGGTCCGGCCTCGTCCGTCGGGCTCTGCCTTAACCTCAGGGGAGAGTCGGGGGGCCTTGCCATCCCTCCAGGTGGGTCGGGCAGCTGCGTGCCTCCGGGAGTGTGGGGCCGCCGCGTGCCTTCGGGTGGGTCGGGCCGCTGTCTGTTTCCGGGAGTGTGGGGCCGCCGCGTGCCTT
>NZ_BAGH01000280.1 GCF_000308715.1 Nocardia tenerifensis NBRC 101015 | reverse complement strand
CGCGATCCCGCCGGCGAGCGCGAGCCGGACCAGCATCGCCCGTTCCAGCGGACGGTCCACCCCGAGCGTCCCCGTACCGTCAGTGACCAATACCGGTCCGAGGACGCGTACCTGCGCGCACCCCGGTTCAGGCGCCCGGGTCGAGTCGACAAGGCCTTGTGGCGCAGTCATATTCGCTCCCTTCCCATCGTTGGTGCCGGCCCGACGCGGGTGACGCCGTAACGTGCGAACTCGGCCTCGACCTCCCCCTCCTGAGGTCGTCGAGCGTCGGCGGGCGGCAGTACCAGATCGGGCGCCGTGACGCCGAAGGCCCGGTGCGCCCGCTCCACGCCCGCGGGGGTGTAGTGGTGCAGCACCCGGGCCGTGGCGGTGTGTACCGCGAACCCGTGCGGAATGCCGCGGGGCAGCCAGACCGAGGTGCCGGGTCCGGCCTGGATGCGGGCGAGACCACGGTGCACGGTGAGCTCGCCGTCGAGGACGAAGCACAGCTCGTCCTCGCGCGAATGCAGATGGATCGGTGGTTCGTCCCCCTTCGGCAGCACGACCTCGGCCAAGGCGAGCACCCCGCCGGTCGTCTCCGCGCGCTGATGCCAAATCATCAGGCACCCGAACGCCCATTCGGCGATCGGCTGGTGTTGCCCGAGTTCGTGAGGTTGTTCCGGCACGGCGCGACTCCTGGATCGGTGACTCGATGTCATCCATGCTCGATCCGCTGCGGCCGGAACGGAAACACCGATCGGCTGTCGGATCTACAATCCGGAATTGTGGATGTGGAATTCCGGCACCTACGCGCGTTCCACGTACTGGCCACCGAGCTGAACTTCACCAAGGCGGCGGCTCGGTTGCACCTGACCCAGCAGGCCCTGAGCAACCAGATCAAGCAACTCGAAACCCGCATCGGCGCCACGCTTTTCCAGCGCAACAGCCGCCAGGTCACACTCACCGACGCGGGTCGCACGCTGCTGGCCAGGGTGCCCGACATTCTCGACACCGTCGGCGCGGCGATCGCCGACACCCGCGACACGGAGTCCGGCCAGCGCACGGAGCTGATCGTCGGCGTCCGCGGAGTCACCGGGCTGGACATCACGCCCCGGGTGCTGCGCGCCTTCGCCGCCGAGTATCCGCACGTCGCGCTGACCGTCGGCAAGGTCGAGTTCGACGATTCGAGCGCCGGCGTGCTGGCGGGCGCCGCGGACGTGGGCCTGGTCTGGCTGCCTGCCCCCGACGGCCTCGACGTCACGCCGCTGCTGGCCGAGGAGCGCATCGCCCTGCTCCCCGCCGACCACCCGTTCGCCGCCGAGACCGCGGTCCAGCCCGAGGAACTCGCCGTTCAGCCGTTCGTGTGGTGGACCGACAACCGCGATCTCGCCGCGCGTGACTTCATGACCCTCGCCGAGTACCGCGACGGCCCCGCGATCATCGGCGCCGAGGTGGCTACTCTCGAGGACCTGCTCGCCGCGGTCGGCAGCGGCCAGGCGGTCGCCGTCTCGGTCGCCTCGGTGTCGCGGTTCTTCCCCTGGTCGGGCGTCGTCACCCGGCCGCTGCGCGAGGTCACGCCCGCGGTGCTGGCCGTCGCCTGCCGCACCGGCGACACCCGGCCGCTGGTCGCGGCCTTTGTGCGGATCGCGGCGAAGATCGGCGCCGACCTGATCGCCGAGGGCTCGGCGGCCGCGCCGGTGTGATCGCTGGTACTACTCGCGACGGGCGCGCGGTCAGGGTTCACCCTGATATTCCCCGGATATCGTTGCTGACCTGGTGATTTATCGTCGCGCAGCTGCCAGAGTAGAAGCTGTCGGATCGTGGGAGAGCGGTTCGCGGAGACCCTCGGAGGCTGGCAAATGTTGTGGAAGATTATCGGTGTCGTCGCGGTCGTCTGGATCGCGCTCGCCATCATCGGCGCGCTGATCAAGGGGCTGTTCCCGATCCTGGTGATCAGCGCCATCGTGTTCGGGCTGTACCTGCTGTACAAGGCGGTGTCGGGCTCGGACTCCTCGGTCAGCAAGCTGTAGCTTCCGTCCGCGGAACGACCGACGCGCGCTGGGTCGCGCCGCGAGGTCGTGCGGACGGTCGTCGGGCGGATCCAGGTGTGGCCGGGATGCCACCGGGAGGCGCGAGCGAAGTCGCGAACCCGTCCGACCAGGGGCCGTGCGCTCCCCGATGAGGGGATGGCGCACGGCCCCTTTTCGCCGCTCTAGTCTGTTCGAGACACAGAGAGGCGGAGGAGACAGGTGGATCAGCTTTCGGAGGACTGGCAGCGCGGGCTGGTCATCGTCGCGCACCCCGACGACATCGAGTACGGGGCCGCCGCCGCGGTGGCCCGTTGGACCGGGCAGGGCAAAGACATTCGCTACGTGCTCGTGACCAGCGGCGAGGCGGGCATCGCCGGACTGCCGCCCGCGGAGTCGGGTCCGCTGCGCGAGGCCGAGGAGATCGCCGCGGCCAAAGCCGTTGGCGTGCACCAGGTCGAGTTCCTCGGCTACCCCGACGGCCGCGTCGAGGAGTCCCTGGCCCTGCGCCGCGACCTGGCCGCCGCGATCCGCCGCCATCAACCAGAACTGGTGGTGCTCTTCAACTTCGGCGACACCTGGGCGCCCGGCTACGCCAACAGCGCCGACCATCGCGCCGTCGGCCGCTCGGCCCTGGACGCCATCTCCGACGCGGGCAACGAGTGGATCTTCTCCGAACTCACCGACGCCCCATGGTCGGCCCGTTGGGCGATCGTTATGGGCCCCAAGGCAACTCACGCCGTCGACGTCACCGACCACATCGACCAGGCCGCCGCCTCGCTCGCCGAACACCGCCGCTACCTGGAAGTCCTGAGTTCCGAGCCGATCGCGGACCAGGTGCGCGCCATCGTCGATCACGCCACCGCGCCGATCGAAGGGTTTCCCGCCGAGCGTGCCGTCGGTTTCGAGCTTTACCACTTCGCGGGCTGACCACCGCACGTCTTCTCAGGGTTCGCGCTG
>NZ_BAGH01000281.1 GCF_000308715.1 Nocardia tenerifensis NBRC 101015 | reverse complement strand
GCTGCGGTCCGGCGCCGAAAGCGGATAGATTCTCCTCAGGCGTCGGTTGGCCCGGGTAGACCCGGTCCGGCGGCCGCATGGTGGAGGATAGGCATATATCGAGTGCGTGACGGTCGCGCACCGGAGCCGCGTCGAGGGCGCGGCACGTCAGATGGAGGCGGGATCAATCGATGGCTAATCCGTTCGTCAAGGCCTGGAAATACCTGATGGCCCTCTTCGACTCGAAGATCGAGGAGCACGCGGATCCGAAGGTCCAGATTCAGCAGGCTATCGAGGAAGCTCAGCGCCAGCATCAGGCCCTCTCGCAGCAGGCCGCGTCGGTCATCGGCAATCAGCGTCAGCTCGAGATGAAGCTGAACCGGCAGCTCGACGAGGTCGAGAAGCTCAATGCCAACGCGCGCCAGGCGGTCACGCTCGCCGACCAGGCCAGCGCCGCGGGCGACACCGAGAAGGCGATCCAGTACACCAACGCCGCCGAGGCGTTCGCCGCGCAGCTGGTCACCGCCGAGCAGTCGGTCGAGGACCTGAAGGTGCTGCACGACCAGTCGCTGCAGGCGGCCACGCAGGCCAAGAAGGCGGTCGAGCAGAACGCGATGCTGTTGCAGCAGAAGGTCGCCGAGCGCACCAAGCTGCTCAGCCAGCTCGAGCAGGCCAAGATGCAGGAGCAGGTCTCCGCGTCGCTGCAGCAGATGGACTCGACCCTGTCCGCGCCGGGCACCACGCCCAGCCTGGACGCGGTGCGCGAGAAGATCGAGCGCCGCTACGCCAACGCGCTCGGCTCCGCGGAGCTCGCGCAGAACACCGTGCAGGGCCGCATGCTCGAGGTGCAGCAGGCCAGCATCCAGATGGCCGGGCACAGCAAGCTCGAGCAGATCCGCGCGTCCATGCGCGGCGATCAGCTGCCCGCGGGCGGCGCCGGGCAGTCCGCCGTCAATCCCGCACCGGCCCAGGCCAATCCGGCGCAGCCGCAGATGAACAAGGGCCAGGCCGCACAGCAGTAACGTTCCGACGCTCGGCGAGGACTTTGTCGGTGGCGGATGATTCACTGGCAAGCACAGCACGGGTACCCGGTGGGCCGGCCGTCGGCCGCGCCGGGACCGTGCCGGTCCGGACCGCGCTACCAGTGGGAGAGATGGCATGACTCGGGACAAGGCGCTGCCCGGCCGCAGGCGCGACGCGGCGATCGTGCGGGCGCAGGCCGCGCTCGCCCCGCAACCGGGGAGCCTGCCCGACAGTCTGCGTGAGGTCGGCGAGCACGCGCTGGTCGCCGTGCGCCGCTGGGCCGATCCGAGGGAGCGCGAGCTGCGCCGCAGGCGTCGAGTGCGCCGCCGCAGCTTCCAACTCGGCACCGCCTCCGGCCTGACCACCGCGGGAGCCGTTGGGCTCGTGGTCATCTCGGCCCCCGCCTGGATCGTGGTCGTGCTCGGCGGCGGCGCGGTCGCGCTGGTCACCGGCACCGCCCTCAGCGCCCGCCGCTACCTGAGGCTGCGCGGCGTGCCCCTGCCGCAGGCCGCCTTCGTTCCCCGCAAGCAACCTCCCATGTGGTCGCGGGCGCGCGGACCCATCGCCCGGCTCGTCCGCGCCGAACGAGCCCTGCACGGCCTCGGCGCCCAGATCGCCCGCGGCAACCGCCTGCCCGACGACGAACTCACCGACATGCTCGAGACCGCAGGCTCCGGCTCCGCCGCCCTGCACGCCCTGGCCGCCGACATCACCGCCATGGAGCAGGCCCTCGGCGCCATGACCCGCGCCAAATCCCCCGCCGCCCAGCCCCTCACCGACAACCTCCAGCTAGCCCTCGACCGCCTCGACACCGGCGTAGTCGAGTACGAACAGGTGGTAGCCGCCGCCGGCCGCATCCTCGCAGTCCCCGAAACCGCCGTAGTCCGCCACAATTTCGACGCCATAGTCGCCGACCTCCGCCACGCCGCCGACCGGTTGGACAGTTGGGCACAGGCTTTGACCGAGGTGGCTGACCAGCAGGTTCGTATGCCCTAGTCGGGGGAGCGGTGAGGGGGTTCCGGTTCGGGGAGGTTCCCGGTGCTTCGGGTGGCGCGGAAAGGTGCTCTGGTTCGGGGAGGTTCCCGGTGCCGCGGGTGGGGTTGAAAAGTGCTCTGGCTCAGGTAGTTCCGTGATGCCGTAGGCGGAACAAGGCAAAGGATGCCTTCGTTGAGGCAGGTCTGGATGTTGTCGTATGCAGGGCAGGGCGGAAGGGTGCACCTTGCCGGGCAGTTCTCGATGCCGCAGGCGGGGTCAGCGCTGATGGTGCCTTGCGTTCCTGATGCCGTAGGCGGCGTAGAAGATGCCGTGACTCAGGTAGATCCCATGCGAAGGCGGGCAGCGCAGAAGAGGGCAGCTCACCAAGCAGAAGGATGCTGGACTCAGTCGGACCTCAATGCTGTAGATGCGCAGCGCTGTTGGTGCCCTGGCTTGCCGGTGCCCTCGCTCGAGCAGGTCGCGATCCAGCAAGCAGGCCAACATCAACCGGTAGCCGAGCGCAACCCTATGAACCCCGCGCCAGCTCTGCCGCCGCACCTCATGCTTTCCCGCCCACCTACTCGCCGAGTGACACGCGTGCGTGGGTGAGAAGGTATGCGGCTGTGGGGTTTCCGCCGGGGTGTGCAAGTGGCTGTCTCGTTGCCGCCGAGGGCGTACCAGGTGGCTGCGTGGCTTTCGCCGGGGGTGTGCCAGGTGGGGACGGTCTCGGCATGCGGCCTCTTCGGTCAGGCTGGCGACTAAGCGACAGGAGGCCGATCGCGCGTGGCCGCGAGAAGCTGTGCATGCTCGAAATTTCAGCTTGCCACCGCTTACCTTCTGATTCCCCGCACACCGACTAAACGGCAGCAGGCCCATCGCGCGTGGCCGCGGGAAGCTGCGCCTGCTCGAGGTTCAGCTTGCCGTCGCACCCCTTCCGATGTGCGGCATACCGACTCGCCGCGCTGACACGCGTGCACATTTCAAAAGGTCTGCGGCTGTGAGGCTTTCACCGGCGGTATATCGGACGGCGGCTGTCGCGATCACGCGCCCGCCTGCTCCGTGCGGGCCTCCTCGCAGGCACGAGCAGAGTCATATGGTCGTTAGATGATCTTGAATCGCGACCATATGACTCTGGTCGATTTTCTGACGAGCTGGAGTGCGTGAACTGCTGCGGCAGTGGCACTTTGGATGGCCGACCATGAGGTGGGTTGGGGCGGCGCGTAGGGCGGTCCCGGATATTGCGCCGCCAGATACCTGGGCACCTTGCGCGGTTGCGAGTGCTTCTGCATTGCTGGGTGGCTTACCGAGTACGCGGACGCGGTGGTGTGCAGGGGTAGGCAGGGGTGCGGGCGCCACGGCACCGGGCACTCGGGTGTCGAGACCTCGCTCATGGCTGCATTGTCGCTGTTCGACGAATGGCGGGGTATCCGCCGAATGATCGACAGTGCAGGGCCTTACGCATCCCGGCTTGCTGCCTCGCCTAATGCACGCGTCACCCCGGCATTGCGCCCACCCGCGAACAACCCATCCCAGCCCCACGCCAGAATCACGCCCACCCGCGAACCGGCCCAGGTCCACCCTAGAATCGCGCCAAGCCGCGAACCAGCTCAGGCTCACCCGGAATGACGCCCAGCCCGCGAACCAGCGCCCAGCCCACCCCAAGGATCGCGCACCTGCGAAACCAGCTCAGGCCGACTACAGGATCGCGCCACCCGCGAAACCATCCCAGATTCACGCCAAATCATGCCCACCCGCGAATCAGCCCAGGTCCACTCTGGAATCGTGCCCATCCGCGAACCCGCTCAGGCTGACCCTGGAATCGTGCCCGTCCGCGAACCGGCACAGGCTGACCCTGGAATCGTGCCCGTCCGCGAACCGGCACAGCTCACCCGGAGGACCGCGCGTACTCGCGAAACCCGCTCAGGCCGACCCCAGGA